>JBJMVL010000112.1:0-27476 GCA_045810735.1 Alphaproteobacteria bacterium | reverse complement strand
TCGAGTTGCGGGTAGGTGGGGAATGACGCGCCGTTCTCCCAATCATCGATTCGCGGGAATCGTTCCGCCGTCATTTCGATGGTGAGGCCCGCGCGTTCTCTGCCCCAGCGGACCACGGCGGGCGTGATTGGAATCGGTTCAGTTGTCATCCCGAGTCCTGTTACGGATGGACATGGGAATCGGTCAACTCCGCCTGTTCGCACATATCCTAGAACGTGTGCTGGTAGAGAACGAAACGGAATTCAGTGTGGGGACTCGTGTGGGGACTCTATGCACCGCTAGACGCCTTTTGAGGGCGTTTCGTTCCTTTTCAGGGCGTTGTCCCCCGCAATGAGAACACGTGCTTTTTGCAAGGAAATCAGCGGGTTTAAGTGGTCGGAGCGGAGAGATTTGAACTCTCGACCCCCAGTCCCCCAGACTGGTGCGCTAACCAGGCTGCGCCACGCTCCGATCCCGGTGAAGGGCGCCTTCTAGCCCAGCAATTTCTGCTTGTCACCTTGCGCCATAGGCTCGGTGGTTGATAGCACCTGAAACCCTTTTCTGCCGGACCCATGCTGTGCATCGGACATCGCGGCGGGGCGGGCCTCCGCCCCGAGAACACGCTGGAAGCATTCCGCCATGCCGTTGAACGCGGTTGCGACGGCGCCGAACTGGATATCCAGCTGACGCGAGACGGCAAGGTTGTCGTTCTCCACGATTTTACTCTGAATCCGGATATTTGCCGCGATGCAAGTGGCGGATGGCTCCAGCGCGCATCTCCGCCCGTTTGCGAACTCACGCTCGGCGAGCTGCAGCAGTTCAACGTCGGCCGCGCAAAACCGGATAGCAATTACGCTGCCGCGCACCCGCTTGTGAAATGGAGCGATAGCGCGCGCATTCCAACGCTCGCTCAGGTGATAGATGTTGCTCGCGCGGCGCCGCGTTCGTTCCAGCTGTTTGTGGAGTTGAAGACTTCATTTCTGGACCGAAACCTCTCTGCGACTCCCATCGCCCTGGCCGAAGCGGCGCTCCAGGTGCTGCAGGAGTATGGATATCTAGAGCATACAACCTTGGTCAGCTTCGACTGGCCGGGTTTGCTCCACGCCAAACGGGCCTCGGCGGTCGAATGCTGGTTCACGACACTGCCTCACAGGTGGTCGAGCGATGGACCGGCGAGGCCTGGTGCAATTCCACCCCCGGTGTTCACGGCGCTCTGCTCATCGACGTGGGAGGGGACGTCCAGTTGGGCTGCCGGTTATGGTACACTGGATTGTGGTGGCTGGATCCTTAAAATGATCGCGGAAGCTGGCGGCCAAGGCTGGTTCGCGGACTATCGCGACCTGACCACCGAAACTGTCACCCATGCTCGCGCGCTTGGCCTAAAAATCGGAGCTTGGACGGTAAATGATCTTGACGGGATGCGCGCCGTTCAGGCGCTCGAGCCAGACGTCATCTGCACCGACCGACCCGACCTGCTTTTGGCTGCAATTAAGGACGATTAGGCTTGTGTCCCCGTCTTCACGGGTCCGTGAGCCACGGCTTGGCGGGCCCCCTTGGGAAAAAACCAAAAAGCAGCTAAGCTGAATCACTTTGGGTCGCAGGGAGCCACCCATGAAGAAGATTCAAACGGGTTCGTTTCTCGCTATGACGGCGGCGTTGCTCACTTCGCCGGTCCATGCGCAGGTGCCAATTCATTCGGCAAGTGCGACCGCAATTGCCGGACTCGAGAACGGAACAGAGATCGTTCCCAGTGTGGTTCCTGGAGACGAAATTGTCGTGGCGTGCGCGCCGATCGAACAGCGCGAAGCAAATTCGGATATCCGCGTTGTGCTGACAATCGCCGCGATGCCAAGCGAAGTGCCACCAGGCTACAAGAAAGTGCTGGCGACGGACGAACAGGTCGGCCGGTATGGTGTGCGCGTGCGCGTGCCGAACGTGCCTGACCTTCCGGAGCACACTGTCAACCTGAATGTGTACGTCGTGGGAGAGAATTCAAGCCGCGCCTGCGATGGCGGACATCTGAGAGTTGTGGCTCACCATACGCCGGATTTCCGGCACGAAATGAAATCAGGTCCTGTTTCCTAGCGCGAGAGCAATACTCCCACCGCCAATATCGCAATGGCGGCCGCTACCACCCAAACCGCAATCCGAAGTTGCTTTGCGCGCCGGATCTGAACCTCTGCGAAATGGCGCATGGTGTCGGGGTGCAGGCGCAAACCACCCTCCGAAAGCATCTCGGAAATAGCCTCGGCATTCCGCAGCAGTTCAGGCAAATGCTGCGCGAGTCGCCCGAGCGCAGTTACGCCTTCCGCGGCGTCGCGCAGGCGCGCCTCCGGCCCCATGCTGTCGACCATCCAGCGCTCGACTACTGGACGCGAAGCCCCCCAGATGTCGAATTCCGGGTCGAGGCCGCGAGCCACACCTTCCACGACCATCATTGTCTTTTGAAGCAGCACTAGCTGCGGCTGAAGCGGCATATCGAATTTTCGCGTCGTATCGAAAAGCTGCTGCAGTAGCCGACCCATCGAAAGGTCGCGCGCGGTGCGGCCGAAAATAGGTTCGCCGATTGCCCGAAGAGCCTGAGCAAAGGTCTCCAGCAGATGCGTTCTCGGCACGAAGTCGGCGTCGTAGTGAACTTGCGCGATACGTTTGTAATCCCGGTTCAAAAATCCGTTCAGTGTCTCAGCCAGGAAGCGTCGCATTTCGGGATCGAGACGGCCCATGATGCCGAAGTCCACTGCGACAAGGCCCTGCGGATCGACGAACAGATTTCCTTGGTGCATGTCGGCATGGAAAAAGCCGTCGCGCAGGGCCTGCGTGAGAAAGCTCCGAATCAGCACGACGGCAATACGACGCGGATCGTAGCCGGCGGCCTGGAGCGCCGCCGGATCGCGCAGAGAGACACCCTCGATCCATTCCGCCGTCATCACGCGCTGGCCAGTGCGGTCCCAGTCGACCATTGGCACGTGGAAATCGGCATCGCTTTTCGTGTTTTCGCGCAGCTCGGAAGCTGCCGCGGCTTCCATCCGCAGATCGAGCTCGAGAGCAACCGATGTGGCGAGGCGGTCAATCACTGCGATTACGCGCAGCCGCCGCGCTTCTGACGAAACGCGCTCCGCGAGGCGAGCGGCGAACGCAAAGGCGGAGATATCTTCAGCAAACTGTTGCTCGACGCCCAGCCGCAACACTTTAACAGCCACTCTGCGCCGGTCGCCGGCCGTCTCAGCCTCGTGTACTTGCGCAATGGACGCGGCGGCCACGGCATCGCCGAAACGCGAAAAGGCACGCTCGATCGGCGTGCCCAGCGCGAGTTCCACTTGTGCCTTCGCAACATCCGTCGGAAAAGGCGGGAGGCGATCCTGCAGACCCTCCAACGCAAATGCCACTTCATCCCCGATGAGATCGGGACGTGTCGCAAGGACTTGCCCCAACTTTATATAGGCAGGTCCGAGGCTCTCTAGCGCGCGGGCAAGACGAACGCCCGCCGCCGCGCCTTTGAGATTCGTATCGCGGGTGCCCAGGATCCGACGCACCGCCCGAATGGAAAACGGCATCCCGCTCAGATACTCATGCGGCACGAGTGCATCATGCCGGGCGAGCACGCGCGCGGCATGGATCAGGCGGCGCAGGTTCGCAAAGCTGCGCAGCATCAGGTCAGATCCGCCACGCGGAATGCAGTGCAGCGATGCCGCCCGTCATATTCCGGACACTCACGCGCGCCAGCCCGGCAGCCTCGATCATCTTGGCGAATGCTGCCTGCGCTGGAAATCGCCGGATACTTTCCGCCAGATACCTGTATGCCTCGGCATCTTTGGCAATCCATTCACCGAGTCTGGGAAGCACGGTAAAGGAAAACCGCTCGTACAACACATCGAGGACCGGCATTTCAGCGCGTGAAAACTCCAGGCAGAGAAACCTGCCGCCCGGCTTCAACACACGTCTTGCCTCGGCCAACGCGCGCTCGATATGCGTGACATTGCGGATGCCGAATGCGATCGTGTAGGCGTCCATGCTCGCATCCGCGACGGGAAGGGCCTCTGCATCGCCGAGCATCCACCGGACCCTCTCCTCGCCCTTTTCCTGTGCCCGGCGCATCCCCTCTGCAATCATGCTGATATTCACGTCGCAGACGAGGACGTCCGCTCCTACACCACGTGTGCGTGTACGTTCGGAAAGGCGGAATCCAATGTCTCCTGTACCGCCGGCGACGTCCAGAATGCGCCAGCGCGGCTGCGGGTTGAGCCAATCCACCATGGCATCCTTCCACAGCCGATGGACCCCCCCGCTCATCAGATCATTCATCAAGTCATAGTGGGGTGCCACGGACGAGAAGACGTCGCTCACCAGTCGGTGCTTGTGACTTTCCGGGACATCCCGGAAGCCGAAAGGCACGGGTGCTTCAGGGGCATTGCTCATAGCGGGCGAACATACAGTATTGCCGCGATGCCTGAACTCCCCGAGGTGGAAACGGTACGCAGAGGTCTCCAGCCGGTGCTGGAAGGCCACAGAATCGTCCGGGCCGAGACACGGCGCCTCGACCTACGGGTTCCTTTTCCCGCGAATTTCGCGGCGCGCCTGAAAGGACGCCAGGTAACGCGCTTGTGGCGACGAGCAAAGTATCTGCTCGCGGAAATGGACAATGGAGAAACCCTGGTCATCCATCTCGGCATGAGCGGCCGGATGAGCGTCCACACCCCCGCCACGCGGCCAGAACTCGGTGTCCATGGTCTCGAGATCGTCCGCGAGGTGGCAAGTAGCAGCCACGATCACGTGGTCATCGAAACCGATGCCCCAGCGCAAATTGTTTTTACTGATCCGCGTCGTTTTGGGCTCATGATGCTCATCGAGACGAAGCTTCTCGGAGCCCACCCACTGTTAGCCAGCTTGGGCCCCGAACCCCTCTCGAAGAAACTCAACCCTGCTTATCTTGACACAGCTTTCAAGAAGAAGAGAACGCCAATCAAATCCGCGCTGCTGGACCAACGGGTAATTGCGGGAGTCGGCAACATCTACGCTTGCGAGGCTCTGTTCCGAGCCGGGGTCTCACCCAAGCGCCTGGCCATCAATGTGCATTTAAAATCGCTCGATGCTCTCGCGATTTCGATCAAGGCGGTGTTGCGCGAAGCTATTGCTGCGGGCGGCTCCTCGCTCCGTGATCACAAGCGGGTCAACGGAGAACTGGGAAACTTCCAGCACAATTTTGCGGTATACGGACGAGAAGGCCAGCCTTGCCCGGCCGGCTGCGGCAGCGGCAGCACTATCAAGCGCATCGTGCAAGCCGGCCGCTCGACGTTCTACTGCCCCAGGTGCCAGAAGTAGGCCTGCGGCTGAATGGGCTTCTATTTGTTGTTAGTCGCGGTGGCTCACAAAGGCTCGCGGGCAGCGGAATAGAGCACCATGTTGCCATCCATCTGGAAGGCGGCGAAGGCTCCGGGATTTCCGCTCGTTTTGCTGGTCCAGACGGGCGCCACCCTGCCGACAGCATAGATTGCCGGAGCCCCACTCTTTTCCAGGCTCATCTTGTTCGCTCCCACATCATGCGTCGCACTCTCCCATAAGAGCGCCCCTGCAGGATTCCGAACCTGCAGATTGCCGTGCCGAGTGAACTCAAAGATGTACCCGCTACGAACCCGCCACGTTGTTCCGGGAACGAAGAACACGACGCGTTCCCCCAGAGAGTGAATTTCGATGCTGCCATTGAGCTGTTGCCCGGACTCCGACATGTACGTTGACATCTCCCCATGGCAGACGGCGGAACGCGCCAGTGTTGACGCAGTTCTGCCTGTTCGCACGCGTTGTTCTCGTTCCGCCCATAGCTCGTCACAGTAGCTCTGGTCTGTGCAAATGAGTATTGCTCGCAGTTCCCGTGTCTCCCCCCCCGGTGCCCGTGAACTGCTCTTCGAGAGCCGGGGAGCGACTACCTTCGCTTCGGCTGGACACGTAGCGTCAAAACTGCTTTCCCACAGGCATTCAGCAACGAGCGACAGACGGCGATGGAATACACAAGCATTCTCATTAGAATCGACGGAGCGGTTGGCATCATTACTCTCAATCGCCCGAAGGCTTTGAACGCGCTGAACTCGGAACTGCTCAATGAATTGTGCCACGCGTTGGAAGCGTGGGACGCAGGCGACACCGTGAAGTGCATCGTCCTCACCGGATCCGAGCGGGCCTTCGCCGCCGGTGCAGACATCCAGGAAATGCAGCCTCGTACCTATATGGAGATGTTCAAGGCGAACTTCTTCGCCGATGCCGCCGACCGCATTTCGGGTATCCGAAAGCCGATCATCGCTGCGGTGGCTGGCTATGCATTGGGGGGCGGTTGCGAGCTCGCCATGCTGTGCGACTTCATCATCGCGGCGGAGACGGCAAAGTTCGGGCAGCCCGAGATTAATCTTGGTGTCATGCCTGGAATTGGCGGAACTCAGCGCCTAACTCGCTTTGTCGGCAAGTCTAGGGCGATGGAGATGTGCCTGACCGGCCGCAATATGGACGCGGCGGAAGCCGAACGAAGCGGCCTTGTGTCTCGGGTGGTGCCTGCGGCCGAATTGATGAACGAAGCCTTGAAGGCGGCCCACACCATTGCCGAAAAATCGGTACCGATCGTTGTTATGACAAAAGAGGCCATCAATCGTGCCTACGAAACAACACTGGCCGAAGGAATCCGCTTCGAACGCCGCGTCTTTCATTCTATGTTCGCGACCGAAGACCAGAAGGAAGGCATGGCGGCGTTTTCCGAAAAGCGCAAACCGGTATTCCGACACCGCTAAACGCTGGGGTTGCGCACGGACGCACGACCCGCTAAAAGCCCGGCTTTCCAGCCATTATCCAGAGACTCGAATGCCCAATATTGCCTCGGCCAAGAAGCGCGTGCGCACCATCAAAAAGCGCACTGCCATTAATCACGCCCGCAAGAGCCGCGTGCGGACCTTTACCCGAAAGGTGGAGGAAGCGATCGCCGCCAGCGACAAGTCGGCCGCAGTCGCTGCGCTGAAAGCCGCCGAGCCCGAGATTATGCGCGGGGCCAGCAAGGGTGTCGTTCACAAGAACACCGCCAGCCGCAAGGTATCTCGTCTGGCGCATCGTATCGCCGCCCTTCCGAGTTAGTCGGCGACGCTGATTCCCGTAGTTTCCGGAATGCAAGCAGATTTTTTTTGCCTACCCGCTATTTTCTTTGTCAGTAGACAGACCGTCGCAATTCCGTTGCGCGATCGCCATAAATCATTGATTCGTCGCAATTCAAGAAATGGACCGTCCGCCGACTGAATTCTTCCGTGTTTCGCTGTATGAGCATCCGGTCCATTTTCGAGTTTCGTTCTGGTTGTACGGCAAGCGGGGGCGTGGTTAACCTCGTCATTACTGGTTGGGGCATCAAGGAATAGCGGGCGTCGAGCAATAAAACATTGCAAGGTTCGATCTTCCGAAAGTCCTTAGCTGAGTATTTACAGTAAATCCATTCGGGCGCAGGTGGTTTCTGCGCGAGCAGGCGCTCGCGTGGACGGGGAGACTCTATTGATGAAAGTTCGTCTCTTCAGGGGCTGTTGCTGCCCGAAGGGATGCGAATTGTCCGACCAGTATCAAAGCCAAGGAGGTGGAAAACCGCGCTAGCTGGACATTGGGGCGGCGCCTTACGACGCGCCGGAGGTGGAGTTCTCGAAGGTAAGGGGCGCCGGGGGACCGGCCAACAACAAGAAAAGGCAGGGACGATGGCACAAACAATGAGCAAGACCGTCGATGGGAAGACGATGTGGGCCTCAGCGCGGGAGCGGCTTCGCCGCGAATTGGGGGATCCGGTGTTCGACGCCTGGATCGGCGCCCTGCAGCTTCTCAGCATGGAAAAGGGCGATGTAAGAATCGGAGCGCCTAAGCTGTTTGTTCGCAACTGGGTTGCTAATCACTATACCGCTCGCATCGAACGCGCCCTTCGCGCTGAAGGCAGCGATCCCCGGTCTGTATCGATCGTTCTTGCTCCGCCCGCGCCCGCGGCTGTTTCCGAACGCATCACCGAGCGCCACCTCATCGAAAGCACGAAAGCCGTTGGCGAGTCACATGGGGCGGAGCCGCGGCGCAGCCTGTGGAATCGTGTACTCCATCCTACGCAAACGTTCGAAACCCTCGTTGTGGGCTATGCCAACGAGTTTGCCTGCCAAGTCGCCCGTCGATTTGCCGAAGGCGACGAGAGCGCTGCGTCACTTCTCTATCTTCACGCCGGATTCGGCTATGGCAAAAGCCACATCCTGAACGCTACGGCGTTGGAGGCGCGCAGGCGCGGCCGCCGCGTGTTGTTCTTGGGCGCGGAAGATTTCATGCGGCAATTTCTCGGGGCGCTGCACCGCCGCGAAACGTTGGCCTTCAAGGACGAGGTGCGGTGCGCCGAGTTGCTGCTCATCGATGATCTGCAGCACATTTGCCGAAGCAGTTCCACAATTTCCGAGTTCCTGCACACGGTGAATGCGTTTGCGGATCTCCGGCGCAGAGTGGTCATTGCGGCGGACCGTGCTCCTGAAGGATTTGACGCCCTCGGCGCCGATATCCGCTCCCGGTTGACGGGCGGACTCGTCATAGCGCTGGAGAGACCCGACCGTGACATGCGCCTGGCCATTCTCAAGTCGCGCGCGCAGGATTTTGCCAGCCAGCGGCCGCATGTCGTTATTCCTGACGCGGTGCTGGAGCGGATAGCCGATCAGGACGAGGCAAGCCCGCGAGAGCTTATTGGCATGTTCACGAAAATCGCGACCTATGCCGATTTGACGAAGAAGCCGGTGACACTCGAATTTGCTGAAGAGACGATTTCCCAGCGAGGCGCTCCCACCAAAAAGACCGGCATCGAGGAAATTCAGCGCAAGACGGCGGAATTCTACAAGCTCGACCTGCGCGACCTGCATTCAAAGGAGCGCAGCCGGCGCGTAGCCCGCCCCCGTCAGGTCGCAATGTATCTCTCCCGCGAATTGACTATGCGATCACTGCCCGAAATTGGGCGGCGCTTTGGCGACCGTGATCACACGACAGTCCTGCATGCCTGCAGGCGAATCGAAGAGCTTTGCAGCACCGACGCCGTCCTCAAACAGGAGGTCGATTTTCTGAAGCAGGTTCTATCGAAGCCAAGAACGATGTGAGGCAGACGCGAGGATTGCAGAGGGCTGCAGGTGCAGGCTTGCAGCCCTTTTCGCTTGCCGCAGCAACACTGAGCGATGTGCCCGCAAGAAAGCGGAACTGTTCACTTTTCCCACCACCTGCTATAATGGATCGCTTGAGTCGACAGTGCGGAACTTTCTCAAGTATTAGAGGTACTTAGCTGCGCGCGAGGAGGGCCTTGCGGCGGACTTTGAGTGCCGTTCAAGCGGATGCGGGAGCCATGAAGATCACCGTCGAGCGCGGCGCTTTCCTAAAGGCGCTTTCGCACGTTCAAAGCGTCGTCGAACGTCGCAACACAATTCCCATTCTGTCGAATGTCCTGATCGATGCCGCAAGGGGCAGCCTTAAGTTGACGGCGACGGATCTCGACATCGAAATCGTGGAATCCCTCTCCGCCGATGTGCTGCGTAACGGTGCCGCGACGGCACCGGCTCACATGCTGTACGACATTGTGCGCAAGCTTCCTGAAGGTGCCCAGGTCCAGGCGGAACTCCTGACTGCGGAAGGCGGGCGATTGGTGGTGTCCTCCGGCAGCGTCCGGTTCGAGTTGGCGTGCCTGCCAAAAGAAGACTTCCCGCAAATGTCGGCTGGCACACTACCGCACAAATTCCGGCTTGGCTCTGAGGAGTTGAAGCGGCTGATCGACAAGACACGATTTGCCATTTCGACGGAAGAAACTCGCTTTTATCTGAATGGCATTTATCTTCACGCCGCCAAAGACGGCAAAGGCCGGGCCCTGCGGGCGGTGGCCACCGATGGCCATCGTCTCGCGCGCTTTGAACTCGATTTGCCAGATGGCGCAGGCGACATGCCGGGCATCATTGTGCCGCGCAAAACCGTCACAGAGCTGCGCCGGCTGCTCGACGACACCGAGGACGCCATCGAGATTTCACTCTCCGACACCAAGATCCAGTTTGTCTCCGGCGGGATCGAACTCACATCCAAGCTGATCGACGGCACCTTCCCCGACTACCAGCGGGTAATTCCTGCAAACAATGACAAGTCACTATCGTTGGACTCCCGGGAATTTTCGCAAAGCGTGGATCGCGTCTCCACGATTTCCGCCGACAAAACACGCGCGGTGAAGCTCAACATCGGCAAGGATAAGGTGACGCTTTCGGTGGTGAATCCGGATTCCGGAACGGCCACGGAAGAACTGGGGGCCAGCTATTCGGCGTCCGCCATCGAGATCGGGTTTAACGCGCGCTACCTACTCGACATTACTGGCCAGATAGAAGGCAAGGACGTGCGTTTTCTGCTGCATGATGCGGGCTCGCCGACGCTCGTCGAGGACGCCGACGATACGCGCACCCTCTACGTGCTGATGCCCATGCGGGTGTGACAAATTTGAATTCGGTTTACGACAGCAAGTCCCCTCCGTTTCCGTCGCGAGAGGGTAAAAGCGCAGCTTTGACCCGCTCCAGACTTGTGGTGACCCAGCTACAGCTTGCGAACTTTCGCTCTTACACGTCTGCGGAAATCGCGGTGAGTGGGGGGCCCGTGATCCTGGCAGGTGCAAACGGTGCAGGCAAAACTAATCTGTTGGAAGCCGTATCGCTGCTTTCGCCCGGACGAGGTATGCGCGGCGCGGTACTGTCGGAGCATACTCGCAAAGGACCTGCGCCTGTGGGTCCTCTTTGGGCAGTCTCGGCGGTGGTGCAACGCGGAGGCGAAAGCCACGACATCGGCACCGGCCTCGAAACGAGCGGCAGCAGCACGGCACGGCAGGTGCGGCTGAACGGAGGGCCAGCGCAGAATTCCGCGGACTTAGGTGAACTTATCCAGATGGCATGGCTCACGCCGGCCATGGACCGCCTGTTCATCGAAAGCGCCAGCGGCCGCCGCCGGTTCCTTGATCGGCTTACGCTCGGCTTTGCGCCGAACCATGCGCGACATTCGCTACGCTACGAACAGGCGACCCGCGAGCGAGCGCGGCTCCTGAAGCAAGGCCCGCGCGATCCCGCCTGGCTTTCGGGTCTCGAAGAGCAGATGGCGGAGCATGGACTCGCGATCATGGCCGCGCGCATCGACGCGGTGGCGCGCCTCAACGGCGCGCTGGCTGAGCGTCGGGAAGCAGGTGCATTTCCGTCCGCGCAACTCAGCTTGGATGGAGATGCAGATCGACTATTGGCCGAAAGGACAGAAGAGAGCGCGAACGTCTTTCGCGAGATACTGGAGCGCTGCCGCGTGCGGGATGCCGAAAGCGGGCGAACCGGATTCGGGCCGCATATCACCGATGTTCTGGCGCGCCATACCCTCAAGCGTATGGAGGCGCGCGACTGCTCCACGGGCGAGCAGAAAGCACTCTTGATCTCCATCGTGCTTGCACAAGCGCGACAACTTTCCCATATGCGAGAAGGATTTGCGCCTATCCTGCTCCTCGACGAAATCGTCGCCCATCTGGACGCCACACGCCGCGCAGCCCTGTTCGAAGAAATACTCGCACTGGGTGCTCAGGCCTGGATGACAGGCACTGAGCTTTCGATGTTTGCGCCGCTTTTCGGTCATGGGGACGTCTTCGAGGTGGCGGAGTCGCGCCTTTCCCGAATTTCAGAGTGATATAAATGGTTTCTTCTGCCCTGCCAGAACCGAACGAGTACGGCGCCGCCAGCATCAAGGTGCTGAAGGGCCTTGATGCCGTGCGCAAGCGGCCGGGTATGTATATCGGCGACACGGATGACGGCTCCGGCCTGCATCACATGGTGCATGAGGTAGTCGACAACGCAATCGACGAAGCGCTGGCGGGGTATGCCGATCGCGTAGACGTGGTCCTCAATCCGGACGGATCTTGCACGGTAGTAGACAACGGCCGCGGCGTTCCCACGGGCATTCACGAGACCGAAGGCGTTTCTGCCGCCGAAGTAATCATGACCCAGCTGCATGCTGGCGGGAAATTCGAGCAGAACGCCTACAAGGTTTCGGGCGGGCTGCACGGAGTGGGTGTGTCGGTGGTGAACGCGCTCTCCGAATGGCTGGATTTGCGCATCTGGCGCGACGGCCAGGAGCACTACATGCGATTCACCGACGGCGAGCCGGTCGCACCGCTAAAAGTCGTCGCCGAGGCGGTGGGCAAGCGCGGCACCGAAGTCACCTTCATGCCCTCGCCGCGCACCTTCACGAAGACCGAATTCGATTACGCGACCCTGGAACATCGCCTACGCGAACTCGCCTTCCTCAATTCCGGTGTCACCATCGTCTTGGCGGACAATCGTGGCGTGGAAAAGAAGGAAGTCACGCTGCATTACGATGGCGGGCTGGAGGCATTTGTCCGCTATCTCGATCGCGCCAAGAACGGGCTCATTCCCTCACCCGTGATGATTGCGTCTGAACGCGAGGGGACAACCGTGGAAGCGGCCCTCACCTGGAACGACAGTTACCACGAGACGACACTCTGCTTCACGAACAACATTCCCCAGCGCGACGGCGGCACGCACCTCGCTGGCTTTCGCGCGGCATTGACCCGCGTGGTGACAAAGTACGCCGAGGAATCCGGCGCACAGCGTAAGGAGAAAATCGCACTTACGGGTGACGACTGCCGCGAAGGGCTCACTTGCGTTCTGTCGGTCAAGGTGCCCGACCCGAAATTCTCTTCGCAAACGAAGGACAAGCTTGTTTCTTCGGAAGTTCGGCCAGTGGTGGAAGGCGTAGTAATCGAACAACTCGGCCGCTGGTTCGAAGAACACCCGTCGGAAGCCAAAACGGTCGTTGGCAAGGTGGTGGAAGCCGCCGCCGCCCGAGAAGCTGCCCGCAAGGCCCGCGAACTCACCCGCCGCAAAGGCGCTCTCGATAGTGCTTCCTTGCCAGGCAAGCTTGCCGATTGCCAGGAGCGTGATCCTTCCAAATGCGAGATCTTCATCGTCGAGGGCGACAGTGCCGGCGGCAGTGCCAAGCAGGCCCGCAATCGCAAAAACCAGGCGGTTCTGCCATTGCGCGGCAAGATCCTCAATGTGGAGCGCGCCCGCTTCGACAAGATGCTGGGAAGCGAATCCATCGCCACGCTGATCACCGCACTCGGCACCGGTATCGGGCGGGAGGAGTTCAACCCGGACAAGCTGCGCTACCACAAGATCATCATCATGACGGACGCCGATGTGGACGGCGCGCACATACGCACGCTGCTACTCACGTTCTTCTACCGGCAGATGCAAGTGCTGATCGAGCGTGGGCACCTCTTCATCGCGCAGCCGCCACTCTACAAGGCGACGCGGGGAAGGTCCGAGCGCTACCTGAAGGACGAGGCGGAGCTGGAGGACTATCTCGTTTCGGAAGGTTCCGACGGGCTCGGCATAACCCTGCACACCGGTGAGACGATTGCCGGCGCCGATGCGCGGAATGTGATCGAGAAGGCGCGCGCGGCAGTGGCGGCGCTTAAAGGCTTCCCGCAACAGTTTCCACGCTTCGTACTGGAGCAGGCGGCGATCGCGGGCGCGCTCAATCCGGAAATTCTCAATGACCGCGACAAGGCCGCGGCAGCGGCCAGCTATATCGCCAAGCGACTTGATTCTCTGTCGGACGAAATCGAGCGTGGCTGGCACGGCGAACCGACGCCGGATGGGGGTCTTAAATTCTGGCGCGAAGTGCGGGGCTTGCGCGAGTCCGTCGCCATTGATGGGGCGCTGATTTCAAGCACCGATGCGCGCAAGCTGGACAAAATGACGGCCGAGCTGCAGGCCGTATATCTCCACGCGGCGAAGCTTCAGCACAATGACCAGACGCGTGAAGTGCGCGCGCCGTCGCAGTTGTTGGACGCGATCTTCGAATGGGGCCGCAAGGGGCTGACCCTGCAGCGCTACAAGGGGTTGGGCGAAATGAACCCTGAGCAGCTGTTCGAAACCACCTTGGACGAGAACGCCCGAACCTTGTTGCGTGTGAAAGTTGAGCATGCCGACGACGCCGAAGACCTGTTCACCAAGCTGATGGGCGAAATTGTCGAGCCCCGCCGCGAATTCATCCAGGACAACGCGCTCTATGCTGACCTTGACGTCTAATTCCGGGCGCTGACGAGCCAGATAGCAGCGGGTGCCACGATCCCGTAGCTTGTTTTGTATTTGGCAATAACCGGTACGATCCGGGCGCGGATCTTGTCGCGCGTGGCTTCGTCGAGGTCGGCCGCCGCCCGGGCCAGTGGCCCGAGCGTCAGAGCTTCCGTCAGCCCATCGTCTAAACTCGCGCCCAGGTTCACGGTCGTGTCGTGCGGCTTAATCCGGATATGTTGGAAGCCTCCCTGCTCTAGAGCACTTAGCAGCCGCTCGCGATCGGCAAAGGCGAACGGCCCCGGCGCGTGCGGGTCCATTGGTTGTTGGGGTGGCAGCAAATCAAGAGCCGCTTCATAGGGTGCGAAGGCCCAATTATTTTCCTTGAATGTGCGCCAGCAGACGAACACCAATCGGCCGTCCTTTACGAGCGCCAGGTGAAGATTGGCGAAGGCCGCAGCCGGATCGTCGAAGAACATCACGCCGAAGCGAGAGAAGGCCAGATCGAACATCGGTTCGAAATCGTAGGTCGCGGCGTCCGCCTCGACGAAAGCAACATCCGCCATCCCGGCATGCGCGCGGGCGCGCGCCAGGGCGAGATTAGGCGCCGAGATATCGATGCCGGTGACGGCACCCTCTGGGCCCACGCGCTCGCGCAACAGCAATGCAGTTGTGCCGCCGCCACAGCCGATATCCAGGATGCGTTCGCCTTCACGTGGGGCGGCATATGCGACCAGCGCTTCGGTGATCAGGCCCAGATGATGATCGATGCGGTCCTGCGCTTTGGCCCAGCGTTCGCCCGCCGGCCCGTTCCAGTACTCGATCTGCTGTGCATTCGACGTCATCAGCTAGGCATGCGCGCCAGTTCTCGAGAGCGCAATTGCGCCATGCGCGCGCTGGCACGCTGCTTGATGGACTCGCTCTTGAGTTGGCCGCAGGCGGCCATGATATCGCGGCCGCGCGGAGTGCGCACCGGTGAGGCGTAGCCGGCGCGGTTCACCACGTCGGCGAATTTCTCGATCTGCTCCCAATCCGAACATTCGTAGGGCGCGCCGGGCCATGGATTGAACGGAATGAGATTGATCTTGGCTGGGATGCCTTTGATGACACGCACCAGCTCCCGCGCATCGGCCAGCGAATCGTTCACGCCCTTTAGCATCACATACTCGAAGGTTATGCGCCGCGCGTTCGATACGCCAGGATAATCGCGGCAGGCCTGCAGCAGTTCGCCAGTCGGATATTTCTTGTTCAAAGGCACAATGATATCGCGCACTTCATCGCGCGCGGCATGCAGCGAAATGGCAAGCGACGAGCCGATCTCTTGTCCCGCGCGCCTGATCATCGGCACCACGCCGGCAGTCGACAGGGTAATGCGCCGCTTCGACAGCGCCAACCCGTCGCCATCCGCCACCATGGCCAGAGCCGCCTTTACATTGTCGAAATTATATAGCGGCTCGCCCATGCCCATCATCACCACATTGGTGAGGCGGCGGCTCTCGCCAGTGCTGGGCCAGTCCCCCAAAGCATCGCGCGCGATCATCACCTGCCCTAAAATTTCCGCACTGGTGAGATTGCGCACCAGCCGCTGCGTGCCGGTGTGACAGAAGCGGCAGTTCAAGGTGCAACCAACTTGAGAGGACACGCACAACGTGCCGCGCCCTGGCTCGGGAATGAACACCGTCTCGAATTCCGCACCGCCAGTCCCGCGCAGCAGCCATTTGCGAGTGCCGTCATTGGAAATCTGCTCTGTGACGATTTCCGGGCGCGCCAGCGAAAATCGCTCCGTCATATCGTGACGAAAATCCTTCGCGAGATCGGTCATCGCACCGAACTCCCGCGCGCCATGGACATAGACCCAGTTCCACAGCTGCCGCGCGCGCATTCCCACGGACTTTTCGGGCACGCTGGCGTCCGCCAGTGCGGTCTTCAGTCCTTCAAAAGGCAAGCCCAGGAGGTTGGTGGAAGCCATTGGCCCAATATAGGCGAACCGGAGCGACTTTTCGCCCGATCTGCCGCGGCAAAATCACATGTCGCAGGCGCGATGAATTGCATCTAGAGCGCTGCCGAAGCCGGAAAGGCCGTACACATCCTTCGTGACGGTTCCGCGCTTCGAGGTGCCGGTTACGACCGCGGTCCATCCGCCGCGCATGGCTTCGAGCAGGCGGGATTCGTCCGCCGGATTGAAAACCCACGCCCCGCCGGACTTTCCCTCGTTTTTGGTGAAGAAGGTGATCTTCCCACTGCCGATCTCCACCGTCACGTTACTGCCATCGCGGTATTGATAACCCGGAACGATCTCGGCCTCCGCTTTCGCCTGGCGGCCCGGCCAGTCGTTGATCAGGAAGTAGGCAGGATCGCGATTCACGCCGGCGGGCTGCTTCGCCTTCGGCTCGGAAAGGGCGTAGCAGACCTTCGTTTCTCCGCTACCGCGCGAATAGGCTGACCAGTCCTTGAATGTGCCAAGAAAGTTTGGACCAGCATTTGGCGCGGGCGCCAGTACGGGTAGTTTGTGGGTGCGGGCAACAGCGGGCCAAAACGCCGAAGCGAACAGCAACGCCGTGACCACCCCCGCAACTGTCTTCATTCTGGCAGCATCCCGAAACGCAAGACATTTTGCGGGCCAATTCGATTCCCGCAGCACAGAAAGGTAAACAGGCGCGGCGACCTTTGTCCATGCAGGGCCACCGGTCCTGAAACTCGGCTGGGTACCAAGCGTTACCACAACGAAGGGGAGCGTTAGCGTAAGAGGCACGCGTTGTTTCGCCGGTTGTTTGTAATGGTCGCCCTGACGATCGCCCTATTTCCGATGTGCGGCAGCGACAGCTGACCTATTCCCGCAATCCATATCCCGCTGAGAACAACCGCCACACGAGGATGGCCAGCGCTACTACGAACCCAACCGTAAGCGCTGCGCCGAGCCATTCCGGGGCTTCGGTGAATCCGATCATCGAGTGCCGGATGCCGTTGATGAAATAGAAGATCGGGTTGGCCCAAGCGATCCAACGTAGCCATGCCGGGAGCATGTGCACGGTATTGAACACACCGCCCACGAAAGAAAAAGGCGTGATGAAGAAGATAACCGGCATGGTGAGCTGCTCGAAATTGTTGGCCCATAACCCGACAATGATGCCAAGTAGCCCAAAAATGATCGACACTGCCACGATCCAGAACAGGAATTCCGCAATCCCAGAGACGGACGTCGCACCAAATGCTGCGCCGATCAGCAAAATACCGATCGCGGTAATCACACAACGCACCACCGTCATAGCCAGAAGCCCTACGATCATTTCTACGTAGGAAAACGGCGCGACGAGAGCCTCCTCGATGTAGCGCAGGAATCGCTGGAAATAGATTTGCGACGAGGACTGGAGAAAGGCGGCATTGAGGATATTCATCATCAGAATGCCGGGTAGCACGAATTCGATGTAACGGTGGCCGCTAATGGTCGAAATCCGTCCACCAACGATAAAGCCAAACACGAAGATGAACATGGCCGCCGAAATCCACGGCGCGATGAACGCCTGCGTCGGCACCCGCATAAGGCGTGACAATTCGCGCCGGATGATGGTCCATAGGCCGATCCAGTTGATGGTCATCGGCGGCATCGGTGTGAGTTCGGCGGTGTTGTCGATGGCGTTCATGCAGCCCCCGCGATGCGGTCCGGCTCCGCACCGGTGGCAGCAAGATAGGCGGCTTCGAGATCGCCTGTGGTAAGGAAGTCCGCCTTTGGGCCTTCGTGCACGATGCGGCCGTCGTTGATGATGGCAATTGTCCGGCAAAGCCGCTGGACCTCTTCCAAGTAATGCGAGGTGAGCAGGATGGTCTTTCCGTCCCGATTGAGCTCCGTGAGGTAGCGCCAGAGGTCGCGCCGCAATTCCACATCCACGCCAGCCGTCGGCTCATCGAGGATCAACAACTTGGGATCGTGGATCAGTGCGCGGGCCAAAATGACGCGCCGCTTTAATCCACCCGACAATTCCCGAAACTGCTTGTTCGCATGTGGCCGCAACTCGAACCGCTCGATCAGCATATCCGTGCGCGCTTTGCGCTCCGCCGCGCGCATTCCGAAATATCCGCCCATCCAGTCGACGATCTGCGTCACCTTGGCAAAGGTGTCGACATTGAACTCCTGTGGGCTTAGGCCCACCAACCGCCGCGCCTCCCGGTAATCCTTCACCGCATCCACGCCAAAGATCTCGATCTTGCCGGAAGTGGGCTTCGCAATGCCCGTCACGCAATGAATGGTGGTGGATTTGCCCGCGCCGTTCGGGCCGAGAAAGCCGAAAAAGTCCCCCGGCGCGATCTGCATGGACAAATCGTCCACTGCGACAGTGCCGCCGCGATAGACTTTCGTAAGGTGGGAAATACAGACAGCAGGTATGGTCATGGGCCGCGGACTATAGCGGCCGAAACTGAAAACAGAAGCTTGAAAAGGCACGCGCCTGATATAAGCCAAACCATGGCCAATCCGATTCTTATGGAAGTGACTCGTGGACCGCTGGTTGAAAGCGTTCACCGCGGCGCCGTTGCGATCGCGCGGGCGGACGGCTCGCTGCTGTTTTCTGCCGGCGACACAGAGACGCCGATCTTCCCACGCTCCTCGTTAAAACCCATCCAGGCGCTCCCGATGGTAGAATCTGGCGCGGCGGAAACGTTCGGACTTGGCGACGAAGAGATCGCACTTGCCTGCGCATCGCATTCCGGCGAGCCGATGCACACCAGCCGTGTCGCTGCCTGGCTACGGAAGATAGCCTGCAGCGAGGAAGATCTCGCCTGCGGACCGCACGCCGTTCGGTATGAGCCAGTGTCGACCGAAATGGTGCACCAAGGTTACCGGCCGACACGTATCCACAACAACTGCTCCGGCAAGCATACGGGCTTTCTGACCACGGCACGGCATTGGGGAATTGCGACGGATGGCTATGAACGGATGCGCCATCCCGTACAGGAAGCAGTGGCGAAAACACTGAATGAGCTCGCAGGGCTTTGCGGCGATCTTCCCTGGGGCGTAGACGGATGCGCCGCTCCGAATTTCGCTCTGCCGCTTGCCGCCTTTGCACGTGCGCTTTCCCGCCTTGCCGACCCCAGATCGATGCCGCAGTCGCGCGCTGACGCGATACATCGGATCGTGGGGGCAATGATCGCGCATCCGGAACTGGTTGCCGGCACCGGTCGCAGCGACACTATTCTGATTCAAGCTTGTGACGGACGTGCCGCCACCAAGGCAGGGGCTGAAGGCGTTTACGCCGCCATCATTCCTGACGCGGGCTTGGGCATCGCGCTCAAGATCGATGACGGCGCCGGGCGCGCCGCCGAGACCGCGATCGCAGCCATACTCGACAAACTGGCCTTGCTTGGGAACGATCCTGCCGCCCGCACACTTGTGCGTGCGCCCGTTCTCAACACCCGTGGTGCAACGGTTGGGGAGCGTCGCGCGGCAGCAGCTCTGACCGGCGCCGAAATCGAAGCGCTCCCCAGCCGAGCGATAGCCTGACTCTTTGGTTTAGGCAGGGACGGCACGCGGCGTGGCCAGCCATTCGCGCGCCCATTCTCCGATGACAGACGCATCCACATCTGCTTCCGCCAACTGATTGCCGATTGCGCCGATGATGCTCCGGGGAACACTGCAACGCTGCCGCTCACCTTCCTGCACGACGCTGCCGTGCTCGTGCATGGGCGAAGAGTCGCAATAGCCGCGGAATTCGCAGGCCATGCAGTGGGCTTGCTTTTTCTGAACGACGGCCTGCTGGCAGAGCTTGTACACCTCGCCTTCCAGCATCTGCTGCATGGACTGCTGCGCAACGTTGCCAAGGCAGCGGCCGGCGTCATAGGCGAACGGCCGCGTGAATACGTTCCCGTTCACATTGATGACGAAAATGTTGTCGAGAAGTTCACGCTTAAGGTCGGGTGCGCTCGGCTGATTCACGATGCGGAGCACGGCCGCCTTTGTATAGTCGTCCAGGGGAGCAATGGACAGGTGGCGGTCTGAATTGGCGCGCTTGCAAAACAGCTCCGCAAAAACGTCCGCAACTTCATTTGGCGATAGCTGCAATTCGGCAATCGAGTCCTCTGGCCCACCTTCGAAGAGCGGCAGGATGCGCCAGCCATCGGCGAACTCGGCAGCCCAGTCGTAGGCATCGATCAGGACGTGGCGATTGTGGGCGCCTAGTACGGAGATCAGCCCAAACCGCCCGCCGCTGGCGTGCAGCGCTTCCGCCGCGGCGATCACTTTAGCATTTGAGTCTCGTCCGCCGATATTGCGACGGATGCCGTCTGCAAAGTCGATGGAGACGCCCAGCTCCCAATCGGACGCGAGCACATATTCGAGACTGCCCTTGTTGAAGCTATACAGGTTGGTCTGCACACTGTTACGGTAGGCATAGCGTCGGATGCTCGCCTGCTGCATCTCTGCAATGTGCCGGTAGTAGTCGGGCGGAAGTAACAGCGGCTCGCCGCCGTGCCAAACGAAAGAAAACGTGGGTGAAATGCCTCGCCCGTGAAGATAATCGCCGAACGCATCCACGCCTGCAATCAGCGCCACCAGCGTTTCCGCCGACATGACATCGCGAACATGCAGCTCCCGATGCTCGTAGCAGTAGGCGCACCGCAGATTGCAGAACTTGGAAACCTTTACGACGAAAACAAACTCATGCACAGCGGATCATCGCCGTCCGATTTCAGACCATTTCAGCATCGCCATGGTGTACTTCACGGCCCCGCCTGATACCGTCCCGCAGTCTACGTCGATGCTGACGTCTGTGCCGCTAATTGTGAGTTCCATATTCTCGATTGGCTGCAAGGTGTAATTCGGATTGCAGAACAAATCTTCAGTCGGGAAAGGCGGTTCCGGAAGGTCACCCTGCACTGTCCAGGCATTGTAGTCCCCCGAGCAATCTTCCGTAGATTTAAGGACCACGGGACCCTGATCCGTGTGAACGAGAATTGGAAAGGGGTTAGCTCCGACGTTCTCAGTCCGCTGATCGGCCGACCGGACGACGTCTCCGCCAGACATTCGTCCAAATGCGGACGAGGCTGACTTCTTTAAAGGATTCGCTTTGTCCCCAGCCACTATCCCCTCCGCAGAGATCCACCAACGTACAGACTACCACGCGTATGAAGAGGATCAAAACGTAAGCGCAACTTCAGTCACCCACTCACTTCTGGGCGAGCTCCTTTGCCAAGCGATCGTGGGCCGCTCGCCAGGTACGTGCCTCAGGACGCGCCATTATCGACGTCCACATTGCCGACTGCAGAAGGCTCGGTGGAGTTGTGGGCGAATACACCAGTGAAAAAAGAGTTGCGTCGTGCTTGTTGTATGCACGCTCTAACCACGGCGATGCGGCAGCAAACTCCCGCGATAGGGCATAAAAATAACCGATGTCAGCTTCACCGAAAACGAAGGAGGGGAATCGCGCCGCGGCTGCATCCGCGAGCAGGCGTGCCCTGCGCAAATCGCCCGAAAGTGTTGCCATCCACAGAGAGCACGCCTCTGATGCATCCGTTTGTCCTACTTCGAGGAGCCGGTGTGCCGTCCCCCTTGCTTTGTCGATCTGGTTAAGACCCGCATAGGCCCAACATAAGCTGTATAGTGCCAAAGGACGATCTGGTTTCAGCGACAGTGAATTCAACGCCGCTGCAGCACCCTCTACGTACCGAGCGCGATCATTGTACGCCGAGGCAAGGTTGTTGAGATCAACGAAGGATAACGGGTCAAGCCGAATCGCCTCGCGGAGGGCAACTATCCGTTGTTCCCCAAAACCAAGAGCCTCGTAATAAAAGCTAAGGCCGCGCAGCGTGAATACGCTATGTGAGTTCACCGAAAGCAGGCGCCGGTAATCTTCGGAAGCTCGTTCCCAATTCCATCGCAACGTCGCTAATCGCAAATCCGTAGAAAGTGCTTCCAGATTGCGCGGATCGACCTGAAGCGCTTTCTTCAGTGCCTCGTCGGCTGACTGCAGAAGGTCGGCGCGCTTGTTGTGAAATTCCGCCATATGAATGTATGTCCGGCCGAGCGCGGCGTAGGCTGGCGCAAACTTCGGCTCACGCGCCGTCACCTGCTTGAAGAGTGTGACGGCTTGCGCGTCCCCCTCGTCAGTTTTCAACGCCGATAAGTATTGCCCCTTTAGGTATTGACGATAGGCGTCCGGATCGATGGCGGGCAGACTGTGCTTCGGAGGGGCGAATCCACCCCCGAGCGTGTGCGTAAGTGCAACGGTGATCGCCTGTGCGATTTCATCCTGCACCTGTAGAATGTTACTGAGATCGCGATCGTAGGTCTTCGACCACAGGTGATAGCCGTCGCTGGCGTTGATCAGCTGGGCCGTGATGCGAATGTGCTGACCGTCTTCCCGTACGCTGCCTTCCAGAATCGCGCCGACGTTCAGCGCGCGTGCGATTTTTCGGATGTCCTCGTTCTTGCCCTTGAATGCGAAGCAGGAGGTGCGCGCCGCGACTCGCAACTTCGGCGTATTCGCCAGATCGTTCAGCAATTCCTCGGAGATGCCATCGCTGAAGAACTCCCTTTTGGGATCGCCGCTGAGATTGAGGAACGGCAAAACGGCAATAGACGTCGGCGGTGGACCCGTGCGGACTGACGCTGCCCCTGGCGGATTCGCAGCGCTGACTGTTCTACCTTTCCCTGGAAACGCCCCAAGCTGGAATGCGAACTGCGCCCCGATCAAGAGAAGGACGACGGCCAGAACCGCCATCAGGGCCATGTCGGTCCGCCGGAGCGCGATCCGCGCCTCGTCGGCGTTGCGAGCGGGCGCGGCAGCGTGCCACGTGATCCATAAGGCAAGCGGAAAACCGGTCAGCACCGCCACAATGATGAGCTTCATCATCCACGCTGGAGCGCCAAAAGTGGGCAATCCGATCGATGCGGCTTGCACGAGGATCCATGCCGCTACCGCATAGGCGGCCGCGACCCGATCGATCTTTCGCTCCTGTATGGCTTTTAACAGACGTTGCACCAGCGGCCCCTCGGCGCGGCGATGCAATTCTAGTCTCTGCGAGACTCGGGCGCCATGGTCAGAAGAGTCCTATTCTGACGCTGCGTATCCCTAGTAAGGCTTAGCCGCAGCCGCAGCTGCCTCGTCAGCCTTTTGCATCGCCGGTGTGTACGCCTGAATCGATTGAATCGGACAGCGCTGGAACCCAGCACCCTATTGTTGACCACCATGTGCCAGCAACAACGGCCAGGGGCTAACGGCCGGACAGCTCCGACCACAACAGCAGGCCGACGGCAACGGCCATCAGGGCCGCGGCGAGCCAGCCCAGCATCGTCAACCAACGCGGCAGGTTCAGCTTCTCGTTCTTGCCGGAGACCACCAGCATCATGGCAAACATGATGGGCACCGCGGTGATGCCGTTGATCACTGCCGTCCAGAACAGCATCGCGATAGGATCGACCTTGGTCAAAGTCAGCACGGCGCCAGCCAACGTCGCGGCGCTGACGATCGCGTAGAAGCCGATCGCACGGCTCGCCGGCAGTTCCAGGCTGCCCTTCAGTCGGAATGCCTCGGCGACCCCATAAGCCGCAGAGCCCGCCAGCACGGGCACGGCGAGCAGCCCGGTGCCGATAATTCCCGCCGAGAACAGCGCGAAGGTGAAGGCGCCGGCGATCGGTTTCAGCGCCTCTGCTGCCTGCGAAGCGGTATCGATTTTCATCACACCATTCGCATGCAAGGTGGCGGCTGTTGTCACCATGATGAAGAAGGCCACAAGGTTGGACATTGTCATGCCGGTCCACGTGTCGACCGCGATGTGGCGGAAGGCCTGCGGGCTGAGCGCCTCACGGGTTCTATGGCGGTAACTGAGCCGCGACTCTTCCGCTTCCTGCGCCGCCTGCCAGAAAAAGAGATACGGACTGATTGTGGTGCCGAACACCGCCACGATGGTGAGGATCGCATCGCGGGTGAGGGAGAAATCCGGCAGCACGGCTGAGCGAAGCACCGTTTCCCATGGTACATGCACGCTGAAGGCCGTCGCGACGTAGACGAACAGCACGAAGGTGAGAAACTTCAGGTAACCGGCATATTGGTGATACGGAACGACGATTTCAGAAATCAGGCACAGCAGGCCGAAACCGATGGCGTAGGCCACGGCCGGCCCGCCGATGACGAGCCGCAGCGCATCGCCCATAGCAGCCAGATCGGCAGTGATGTTGATCGTGTTTGCGATAACAAGCAGCATTACCAGGCCGAGCAGAACCGGGCGCGGCAGGCGTTTGCCGATGCTGCGCGCCAACCCCTCGCCTGTACCCCACCCGATGGAGGCGCTGATAATCTGGATCGCCACCATGAACGGCAGCGTAAGAAACATGGTCCAGGTGAGCGCATAGCCGAACTGCGCTCCGGCCTGGCTGTAGGTTGCAATCCCACTGGGATCGTCATCGGCCGCGCCGGTGATGAGGCCGGGGCCGAGGGCACGCCACACATTTTGAAGGCCGTTCGCCACCCGCGCCGAATCGCTTGCCGCACGCATAATCAGTACCTACCTTGCGTCCGGGCCGGAAGGAACGCGCGCGATGTCGATATTGGGGTGGATTATTCTCGGGCTGATCAGCGGGTTCGTCGCCAGCAAGGCGGTGAGCGGACGCGGCTCGGGTTGCTTTGCCGACGTTGCGCTCGGCCTTGTCGGCGCCATGGTGGGCGGCTGGCTGTTCTCCTACTTTGGCCATACTAACCCGATGCGATTCAACCTCGCCTCGATGGCCATTGCCATTGTCGGCGCTGTGATTGTGCTCGTCATCTGGCACGCCATCGCCGGCCGCGGCATCCGGCGGTGATTACTCCGCTGCCGCCTGTTCCACCCTCCGTGTACGGATGAGCTGCAGAACGCGGGCGGCGGCCTCCGGAATATTGGTGCCGGGGCCAAAGATGGCTGCGACGCCCGCGCTCTGCAGAAACGCATAATCCTGCTGCGGAATGACTCCGCCGACGATGATCAGAATGTCGCCAGCATTTTCCGTCTTCAGTGCTTCTATCAGCTGCGGCACCAAAGTCTTGTGCCCCGCCGCCTGGCTGGAAACCCCGATGACGTGCACGTCGGATTCCATCGCATTCTTGGCGACTTCCTCCGGCGTCTGGAACAAGGGACCAATGTCCACATCGAATCCCAAATCCGCGAAGGCAGTAGCGATCACCTTGGCGCCGCGGTCATGGCCATCCTGCCCCATTTTGGCGACGAGAATGCGCGGCCGCCTGCCCTCCTCCTTCGCAAACGCTTCCACCTCGCCCTGCAGCGCGGCATATTCGTTGTCGCCCGCGTAAGCCGAACCGTACACGCCGGAGATGGCGCGCACGTCGGCGCGGTGTCGGCCGAACGCTTTCTCCATTGCGTCAGAAATCTCTCCCACTGTCGCCCGCGCCCGCGCCGCGTTCACGGCAAGTTCAAGCAGATTGCCGTTCCCACGCGCGCCTTCGCCGAGCCCATCGAGCGCCGCCTTGGTCTTGGCAGCGTCCCGCCTGGTCCTGACCTCCTCCAGCCGGACAATCTGCTGGGCGCGGACTTGGGTGTTATCGATGTCGCGGATCGGTAGATGATCCTCGTGCTCCGGCTCGAATTTGTTGACTCCGACGATCAGGTCTTCGCCCTTGTCTACCCGCGCCTGCCGCCGCGCCGCGGCTTCCTCAATGCGCAGCTTCGGAATCCCGGCTTCCACCGCCTTCGTCATCCCGCCCATCTGCTCGACCTCGTCCATGATGGCTTGCGCGTGGGTGGCCAGCGCATTCGTGAGCGCCTCCACATAGTAGGAACCGCCCAGCGGATCGACCACGCGCGTCACCTGCGTCTCGTGCTGCAGGATCAACTGCGTGTTGCGGGCGACGCGGGCGGAGAATTCGGTGGGAAGCGCAATGGCTTCATCGAAGGAATTGGTGTGCAGGGAGTTTGTGCCACCGAGCACCGCTGCCAGCGCCTCGTACGCCGTGCGGATGATGTTGTTGTAAGGATCCTGTTCAGTGAGGGAGACGCCGGAGGTCTGACAATGGGTGCGCAGCATCAGGCTTTCAGGATTTTTGGCACCGAAGCCTTGCATGATGCGATACCAAAGCAGACGCGCTGCGCGCAGCTTGGCGACCTCAAAAAAGAAATTCATTCCGATGCCGAAGAAAAACGAGAGCCGCGGGGCGAATTTCTCCACGTCGAGACCGCGCTTCAGCGCTGAGCGGACATATTCGACGCCGTCTGCGAGCGTGTAAGCGAGTTCCTGCACCGCCGTCGCACCTGCTTCGTGCATGTGGTAGCCGGAAATCGAGATCGAATTGAATTTTGGCATGCGCTTTGCCGTGTATTCGATCACGTCGGCAACGATGCGCATGCTGGGCTCAGGCGGATAAATGTAGGTGTTCCGCACCATGAACTCTTTGAGGATATCGTTCTGAATGGTGCCGGAGAGTTTTTCCGGCAGGACGCCCTGCTCTTCCGCCGCTACGATAAAGTTCGCCATCACCGGAATGACGGCGCCGTTCATCGTCATCGACACGCTCATCTTGTCGAGCGGAATGCCGGCGAAGAGGATCTTCATGTCTTCGACGGAATCGATCGCGACGCCCGCCTTCCCGACGTCCCCCGTCACGCGCGGATGATCGCTGTCGTAGCCGCGATGCGTCGGCAGATCGAAGGCGATGGAAAGTCCCATCTGCCCCGCCGCGAGATTTTTCCGATAAAAGGCGTTAGACTCTTCCGCCGTAGAAAAACCGGCGTATTGCCGGATGGTCCACGGCCGGCCGCCGTACATCGTCGCCCGCACGCCCCGGATAAACGGCGCAAGACCCGGCAAGGTGTCGGTTTCGATGTTCTCCAGGTCAGCCGCCGTGTAGAGCGGCTTCACCGCGAACCCATCCGGCGCCTTCCAGGTGATCGAGTTGAGCGGCCTGTCCCGCAACTCCTTTTGTGCCAATGCTTCCCAGTCTTTGGACCTCGTCATAGGCCCTCCTGGACCGAAGTATCGCGGAGGCGTTGCAGCCGATCAAACTGCAGCTCAGCCATCGCTTCTAGCAATTCGAGCCTTGCCGCATGAATGGTTTCACGCACCTGCTTCCGTTGCGCAAACGCGGACGCCCTGTATCGGCCGTGCTTCAGCCGGTTTCGGTTGCCAGATGCTGCGCCGCGCCGGTTGTGTAACATTATTGCTGAATTGAATTGCGATTTTCGAGATTTTTTGGGCCGAGCTTTCGCTCGATCCGGTCGATCGCTGCCGCGAGTTGCGCAGCCGTTTTCATCAGGCTCATGGCATTGCGCAATACCCAGTCATCGGCTCGGCCCTGATTTGAAATTTGCGTCAGCGTACCGGTGAGCAGGCCGTGGCAACTCTGAAACTGCTGTTCCAGTGAGGCGGCGATTCGTTGATTTCGAGATTCGGGTTGCATAAGTCTCTCCTGTTCCTCT
>JBJMVL010000111.1:0-56472 GCA_045810735.1 Alphaproteobacteria bacterium | reverse complement strand
GCGCGATCCACATTCGCTTCTCAACTGGCTCCGGCGCATGCTCGTGGTGCGCAGCAAGCATCAGGCATTCGGCCGCGGCAGTATCCGCTTTCTCACGCCGCAGAACCGGAAGGTTCTCGCCTACTTGCGTGAGCACGAAGGCGACGCGATCCTGTGCGTGGTAAATGTCTCGCGGGCCGCCCAGGCGGTGGAGCTTGACCTGCATGAATTCGCCGGCCGCACGCCAGTGGAATTGCTGGGCGGCTCGCCCTTTCCTTTGGTAGGCCAGCTTACCTATCTGCTCACATTGCCGCCTTATGGATTTTACTGGTTCACACTCAGCAAAACCGCGAGGCCGCCGCAATGGAGCACGGCTACGTCCGGTCCCATGGCGACGGAACCTTACACCTTCGTACTTCGTGGATCGCTTATAGATGCGCTCGAAGGCGAGAATCGCGAAATCCTGGAGACGGAAATCCTCCCATCCTATGTCGCGCAGCGGCGCTGGTTCCAAGGGAAGAACATCAAGATCTCCAAAGTCAGGATCGCTGCGACGGCACCGCTTCCAGGTCAGGACCAAGACGCGGTGCTGGCCGCCATCGAAGTCACGACGGCGCTAAGCACCAGCCGATATGCATTTCCGATTTCGATTGCCTGGGAAGACGAGGAGCCTTGTCCCTTTGAAGTCCCGCTCGCATTCGCGCGCGTGCGGCGCGGCCGGCGCGTCGGCTTGCTGACGGACGGGTTCGCTTCCGCCAGATTTGCCCGCTCAGTCCTGGCCAACATGGCGCGCAACACACATGTGCCTTTCGGGGGGGGCGAGCTCGAGTTTCGAGCCATGCCCGGTATCGATCTCGACCTGCCGGCAGATGCTGAAATCGAATGGCCGCGCGCCGAGCAGAGCAACTCTTCCTGCATCGTCGAGCGCAAGGCCGTCATCAAACTATTCCGCCGCGTGACGATCGGCATTCACCCCGAAGTGGAGATGGGACGAATTCTCACACAGCGAAATTTTACAGGCATTCCACCGCTCCTCGGGGAAGTTAGCCGTCGCGACTCCGAGGGCACCACCGCCGCGGTCGGAATTGTGCAGGGTTTCATCGCCAACCAAGGGGACGGGAGCGGCTGGACCAAAGAAATGCTCATGCGCATCGTGGATGAGCAGTCCGTCGCGCCGCGGGATCGCAATCCATTCGGAGCCTATGAAGCATTCGCGCGGGTGCTAGGCCGGCGCACTGGCGAAATGCATTCCGTACTCGCGGAGCCCACGGAAAATCCTGATTTCGCGCCGGAGGCAGCAAGCGAAAGCACGGTGCAGCACTGGTTCAAGCAGGCCCGTTGGCAACTCGAGGAGGCGTTCCGCGCACTGGAGAAGTACACAGGGCAGGAGCGCGCGAGCCTTACTCGCCTCAACGAGCAGCGCGATCATATTTTCCGCGCGCTACAAGGACTGCTGTTGCCGAATCGCGGAGCGGCCTGTACGCGTATTCACGGAGATTTCCACCTTGGTCAGGTGCTGGTCGCCGGGTCGGATGTGATCATCATCGACTTCGAAGGCGAACCGCTGAAGCCGCTGAGTGAGCGCCGCGCCAAGCTGTCGCCGATGCGCGACGTCGCTGGAATGATTCGATCCTTTGATTACGCGGCAGGCGTGGTGGAACGCGAGGGGCAGCTTTCAGCCGCAGGACGTGGCCATGTTCGCGCGCACTCGCTGCTTGACCAGTTCCGCTATGCCGCAGAAGCGGCGTTTCTGGCGGGATACGAAGACGGACGGGGCAAGCCGCTAAGCCGAAAAGAGCGGCATCTCATCAGAGCTTTCACCATTGAGAAGGCCGCCTACGAGATCGTTTACGAGGCAGCCAATCGCCCCGATTGGATCGATATTCCGTTGCGGGGTCTGGCGGCGCTGCTGGAGGGCCAAAGCGTCGAACCCGAGTTCGCCGATGCTGAATAAAACGCCGCGCGCTTGCTTTGATGAACCCGAGGCTGCCGTGATCGAAGCTTTGCTGCGTGGCCGCCTTGCCGATCCGTTCGCCTTTCTTGGCCCGCACAATACCTCCCACGGACAGATAATTCGCGCTTTCTTCCCTGGCGCAGACGCAGTCGATGTGCTGTCGCGCGCGAACCATTGCTTTCTCGGACAACTCACGCCGGTGAGAGATGGCTTGTTCAGTGGCCCGGTCACGTCGGCCGAAGACTATCTTCTGCGTATTCACTGGCCCGATGGCATTCAGGAAACGGAGGATACTTACGCCTTCGGACCTGTTACCGGCGATTTGGACCTGCACTTGTTTTCTGAAGGCGCGCATTGGCACCTGGCGGAGCGTTTCGGCTCTGCGGCGACGACCGTTGACGGCGTACACGGCGTGCGCTTCGCTGTATGGGCGCCGAACGCGCAGCGCGTCTCTGTCGTCGGCGACTTCAATACATGGGATGGACGCCGCCATCCGATGCGGTTGAGGCATACAGCCGGTATCTGGGAACTGTTCGTGCCCCGTATTAGCGCTGGGGAGCGTTACAAATACGAGATCGTCGGCGCACAGGGCGAGATTCTGCAGAAAGCCGATCCCCTCGCGCGCGCCACCGAACGCCCGCCCGCCACGGCGTCCATCGTGCTACAGCCCTTCGAGTTTCACTGGACCGACTCCGACTGGATGGAAGTGCGCGCTGCCCGGCAGAAGGCCGACGCGCCGATCTCCATTTACGAAGTGCATGCGGCGTCCTGGCTCCGGCCGGAGAACGACAAGACGGGAACGCTCGATTGGATCGCCCTTGCCGAGAAGCTCGTGCCCTATGTCACCGATCTCGACTTCACCCATATCGAACTGCTGCCGATCATGGAGCACCCGTTCGGCGGTTCGTGGGGCTATCAGCCTCTGTCGCAATTTGCGCCCAGCGCCCGCTTCGGTGAGCCCCACGAATTTGCCCATTTCGTGGATGCCTGTCATCGCGCGGGTATCGGTGTGATCCTCGATTGGGTGCCGGCGCATTTTCCCACCGATCCGCACGGGCTGGCGCGCTTCGATGGCACGGCGCTTTACGAGCATGCCGATCCGCGCGAGGGGTTCCACCGCGACTGGAGTACTTACATCTATAATCTCGGCCGGCGCGAGGTCGCCGGCTTTCTCATTGCCAGCGCGCTCTACTGGCTCGAGACATTCCATGTCGACGGCCTGCGGGTGGATGCCGTCGCATCGATGCTGTATCGCGATTACTCGCGGCCGGCGAACGAGTGGGTGCCCAACCAGTATGGTGGGCGCGAGAATCTGGAAGCGATCGATTTCCTGCGGCGCCTGAATGCGATCGTGTCCGAGCGGGTGCCGGGCGCAATCACGGTTGCGGAAGAATCCACCGCATGGCCGGGCGTATCTGCTGCGCTATCGCAGGGCGGACTCGGCTTCGACTACAAATGGAATATGGGATGGATGCACGACACGTTGGACTACCTTCACCATAAGCCCGTTCATCGCAAATGGCATCACAACGAGATGACATTCGGCTTGATCTACGCCTTTAGCGAACGGTTCATTCTGCCGCTGAGTCACGATGAAGTGGTGCATGGCAAGGGATCGCTTTATGGCAAGGTACCTGGCGATGAGTGGCAGAAGCTCGCGACCTTGCGCGCCTATTTCGCCTTTCTGTGGACGCATCCTGGAAAGAAGCTGCTCTTCATGGGTGGAGAGATCGGCCAGACTTGCGAATGGAGTCACGATGGCGAGGTTGACTGGGAGTTGCTGCAGGATTCGCGTCATGCCGGCCTTCAACGGCTCGTAGGCGACCTCAACCGTCTCTACAGCCGCGAAGCGGCGCTGCATCGCGAAGACAGCGCACCCTCCGGATTCGCGTGGCTTATCGGCAATGACGCGGAAAACAGTGTCTACGCCTACGAACGCCATGCGGCAGGCGAACCGCCGGTCCTCGTGGTTCTGAACATGACACCAGTTCCCCGCCATGAGTACGGAATTGGCGTATCGCAGCCGGGTCGCTGGCGGGAATTGCTTAACACCGATGCAGAAATCTACGGCGGCAGCAATCTGGGCAATGCCGGTGTTATCGAGGCGCAAAGCATTCCAATGCATGGCCGCAATCACTCGATCGCGTTGATGCTGCCGCCGCTTGGCGCCCTGATTCTCCAGCCCGAGGATTAGGAATGCCGAACCTGCCGGAGCGGCTCGAGGCCGGCGAACCTTATCCTCTGGGCGCAACCTGGAACGGCCTTGGACTCAACTTCGCTGTCTTCTCGCGCCACGCCACGCGCATGCAGTTGTGCGTTTTCGATTCTTCTGGCCGGCGGGAGGTGCATCGCTACGACTTGCCGGAGCGAACCGATGAGATCTGGCACGGCTATATTCCCGACGCGATGCCCGGGCTCGTATATGGATTTCGCGCGCACGGGCCCTACGAGCCGCAGAACGGCCACAGGTTCAATCCGCACAAGCTATTGCTTGATCCATATGCCAAGGGGCTGCTCGGGACTTTGCGATGGACCGACGCCGTGTATGGATATCGCGCGAATTCCCCGCGCGAGGACTTGAGTTTCGACCGCCGCGACAGCGCCCCTGCGATGGTGAAAGGCATCGTTACGCACGACAATTTCGACTGGAGCGACGACCGCCGTCCCAACACACCGTGGTGCGATACCGTTATCTACGAAGCGCATCTCCGCGGGCTGACGAAACTGCTGCAGGACGTGCGTCCGCCGGAGCGGGGCCGCTTTGCTGCGCTGGCGCATCCCAGCGTTCTCGATCACCTGAAACGGCTGGGGATCACCGCGATCGAGTTGATGCCGATTCACGCTTTCCTGCAGGATCGCGATCTCTTGCAGAAGAAGCTGACGAATTACTGGGGCTACAACACGCTCAGCTTCTTCGCGGTAGAGCCGCGATATCTGGCCACCGGCGACGCCAATGAAGCGCGCATGGCCATTCGCCGGCTGCACGCCGCCGGCATCGAGGTCATTCTGGATGTGGTCTACAACCACACTTGTGAAACGCGGGAAACGGGACCGACCATCTGCTGGCGCGGCCTCGACAACGCCAGCTACTACCGCCTGCGCGACAATGAGCGCCGCTGCTACGCAGACGATACCGGCACCGGCAATACGGTGAACCTTTCCAATCCTCGCGTGCTGCAGATGGTTATGGATTCCTTGCGGTATTGGGCGCGTTCGTTCCGGATTGATGGATTCCGTTTTGACTTAGGGGTAACGCTGGGCCGCGAGCCCTATGGCTTCGATCCGGGCTCCGGTTTCTTCGACGCGCTGCGCCAGGACCCCGAGCTCTGTCAGCTGAAGCTGATTTCCGAGCCATGGGACATGGGCCAAGGCGGTTACCAGCTCGGACATCATCCGCCTGGCTTCGCCGAATGGAACGACAAATATCGTGACAGTGTGCGTCGATATTGGCGCGGCGATTCCGGCATGCGGCCGGAGGTGGCGCGGCGACTGTCGGGCTCCGCGGATCTTTTCGGGGTGGATGGTGCGCGCAAACCTTGGGCATCGGTGAATTTTATCGCAAGCCATGACGGCATGACCCTGCAGGATGTTGTCAGCTATTCGCGCAAGCACAATGAGGCAAACAAAGAAGGAAACGCGGACGGCGCCACTGAAAATTATTCCAGCAACTGGGGGGCAGAAGGTGCGTCGGAAGATGGCGAGTGCATTGCCCTCCGCGAGCGTGTCAAACGCGCCATGCTGGTGACGCTCTTTGCCTCGATCGGCACGCCCATGCTGCTTGCCGGGGACGAGAGCGGGCGCACGCAGCGGGGCAATAACAATCCCTATTGCCAGGACAATGACATTTCATGGCTGGACTGGAAGCTGGCGCGCGCTCCGGCCGGAGCGGCGTTGACGGATTTCGTGGCGAGGCTGATTGCCATCCGGCGGGAACATCCGGTTTTTCGTGCGCGCCACTTCTTGCACGGCCACCAGCAAATTTCCTCGGGTGTGCTTGATATTGATTGGCTGGACGAGCGCGGGGAACGGCTGTCACCGGGGGATTGGGGCAACGAAGCGGGCCGCGCGCTTGTCATGGCGCTGGCCGGAGACGGCGCGCGACAGGCGGAACTGGTCGCGCTGCTGACGAACGCCGCAGATAGTCCGCTGGACTTTGTTCTGCCGGATGGTTTTCGTTGGCGCGTGCTGATCGACAGTGGCGATCCAGAAATCATGCCGCACGATATTATGACAAAATCCTATCGGCTTCAGGATCGTGCTGCTGCCATCGTCATTACCACCTTGGGGTCGCGGAAGGATCAGCCGCACTAATGCCGTACGCGTTCCGTTATGGGCCCCTGCCGGAAGGGGAGGGTCGCACCCGTTTCCGGTTGTGGGCGCCATCAGTTGATCGAGTCACGTTGCAAATTGAGGGCAAGGACGACCGCGTCATGCTCCGCAACGAGGACGGCTGGCATGAAGGAGCAGCCGAATGTGGCGCCGGTGCGCGATACAAATTTCGCATTGGAGATGTTTCGGTGCCCGATCCCGCCTCACGCATGCAGGATCAGGACGTTCACGACTGGAGCGTCGTGATGGATCCCTCGTCATACGAATGGCAGCACAAAGGGTGGAGCGGCCGGCCGTGGGAGGAAACGGTCCTTTACGAATTGCACCCGGGCCTACTCGGCGGCTTCACCGGAATTCAGCACCGTCTAGAGCGGCTCGCCGCGCTTGGCATCACCGCAGTCGAGTTGATGCCGATCGCGGATTTTCCCGGCGAACGTAACTGGGGCTACGACGGCGTGCTCCCCTTTGCGCCGGACCGCGCCTATGGAACGCCGGATGAACTGAAAGCGCTGATCGACACCGCGCACGGCCTCGGACTGATGGTGTTCCTTGACGTCGTCTACAACCACTTCGGGCCTGACGGAAATTACCTGCAACTTTATGCGCCACAGTTCTTTGATAAATCGAAGGAGACACCGTGGGGCGCAGCGATCGATTTTCGCCAGACCGATGTGCGCCGATATTTCATTGAAAACGCGATCTATTGGCTGACGGAGTTCCGTTTCGATGGCCTACGCTTCGACGCGGTACATGCAATCTGCGACAAGACATTTCTTCCGGAGCTTGCGCAAGAAGCACGGGACGCAGTCGGCCCCGCGCGGCACATTCACCTCGTGGTGGAGAACGACGACAACGACTCAGGCCTGTTGCGAAGCGGATTCGATGCGCAGTGGGATGACGATCTGCATCACGTCCTGCATGTGCTGCTGACAGGAGAGCATCAGGGCTATTACGAAGATTATTCGCGAGACGCCGCAGCAAAGCTGGCACGATGTTTAAGCGAGGGATTCGTTTATCAAGGTGATCCATCGGCGTTTCGCGACGGAGAGTCGCGCGGCACCTCCACGTCTGGATTAAGCCCGACGGCGTTCGTGTTCTTTCTGCAAAATCACGACCAGATCGGGAATCGCGCCTTTGGCGAGCGGCTCACCGTGCTCGCCGATGCGAAAACCCTGGAACCTGCCGTGGCACTTCAGCTTCTCGCCCCACAGATTCCGCTGATTTTCACAGGTGAGGAAACGGGAGCGCGCGAACCTTTCTTCTACTTCACGGATCATCACGATCCGAAGCTCGCGGAGGCGGTGCGTGACGGCCGCCGCCGCGAGTTCACGAAATTCCCGGAATTTGCGGACGAGCAGAAGCGCGCACAGGTTCCTGACCCCAACGCTCTCGAAACCTTCCAGCGCTCGATTCCAAATCTTAAAGCGAATGCGACCACCGCGCGATACACCGAACTCCTGCAGGTGCGGCGGCAGCATCTTTTTGCGCGGCTGCGCGGTGTTGTCTCCGAAGGTGCGCAGGCAATCGGGCCGGCTGCTGTTATCGCGCACTGGCGGCTTGGTGACGGAGGGCGGCTCACCATCGCCTGCAATCTTGGCAAAGGCGCAGTTACCGCGTCCTTCCCGGACGCGGAGCCGCTCTGGGGAGAGTGCTCCGGTGGAAATTTGGGGCCGTCCACCACCGTCGTTTGGATCGAGCCATGATGACCGATGAGTCGCTTTCGAAGCTTGCCCGTGCCGTAGGTCTCTACGTGGACTGGATTGATGCGAATGGCGGGCAGCATCAGGTGAGGCCAGACACGCTTCGGACCGTCTTGGCTGCGCTTGGCCACCCGGCAAATAGCAACAGCGACATCCTCGAAAGCCAGCAGCGGTTGGATTGTGAGGCGCGTGCCCTCCCGCCGCTGATGACTGCGCTGCCAGGCGAACTCGTTCACGTGGGACACGCAAAACTGGCGCTGCTCAAAAGTCCAGAAGGCGAGTGGCAAGAGATAGCGCTCCAGCCGCAGAAAATTGGCGGATCTTCCGTGCGTGCGCCAGAAACCATCGGATATCACGAACTCGAACTCGATGGCAGCGCGCACATCGTGACTGTCGCGCCGCCCCGCTGTTTCGGGATCGCGGACATTTCACCGAAACGAAAAGTCTCGGGCCTTTCAGTGCAGATTTATTCACTTCGAGGCGGCTATAGCGCGGGCTTCGGCGACTATGCGGCGCTTGGCGAATTCGCAGCGCAGATGGGAGCCTCAGGGATAGACGCGCTTGGTGTCAGCCCGAACCATGCGCGGTTCGCTGCCCGGCCCGAAAACATCAGCCCTTATGGGCCGTCATCCCGCTACTTCCTTGACCCCCTCTACGCGAATGTGGCGCTTGCAGGCGAGCAACCGGCGATAGAAGACCATCCAGGTACCCTCATCGATTGGCCGGAAGCGCATCGGCGCAAGTATGCTCAGCTACGCGACGTTTATCAGAGTTTTTCGCAAAACCGCGACAGAGCCGCGTTCGTCGCATTTTGCCAACGCGAAGGTCAGCGCCTGCGAGACCATGCAGTATTCGAAGCGTTGGACGCGCAGTTTCGCAAACATGGAAAGGCATCTTCGCGGGAATGGCCGCAGGCGTTTCATGAGCCGGGAAGCTCGGAGGTGCAGGAGTTCGCCAAGCGCGAAGAGAAGGAAGTCGAATACCACATGTTCCTGCAATGGCTGACTGCGGCGAGCGCTTTGGCCGCGCAGTCGCGCGCCAAAGAGCATATGGCGGTCGGCGTTGTCGCCGACATGGCGGTGGGCGTAAGCCGCGAAGGCAGTCAGGCGTGGAGTGCACCGCACGAACTTATTGGCGGGTTAAGAATCGGCGCGCCGCCGGATGCTTTCAATGCGGCGGGGCAAGACTGGGGCCTTACGACTTTCTCTCCCACCACGCTGCGCGCCACCGGTTACGACGGCTTCATCGCGACTTTGCGCGCCGCCATGCAGCATGCTGGTGGCGTGCGCATTGACCACGCAATGGGATTGCAGCGATTGTGGGTGCTGCCGGACGGCGCCTCGCCGGCAGATGGCGTCTACATCAGCTATCCGTTGCAGGACCTTCTGCGCCTGGTCGCGCTCGAATCTCATCTGCACCGGGCCATCGTCATCGGCGAGGATCTGGGAACGGTGCCAGAGGGGTTTCACGCGCAGCTTTCCGCCGCAGGAATTCTCGGCATGCGGGTGCTCTGGTTCGAAAGGGAACACGGCGGCCGTTTCATGCCGCCGGAATATTGGGATGGTGAAGCGGCAGCCCTCACCACAACACATGACCTTCCGACCATCGCCGGATGGTGGAATGGCCACGACATCGATTGGACGGCGAAGCTTCACCGGAAAAGCCCACATAGCAGCATCGACGCCGAGCGCCACCAACGGCAAGAAGATCGCACATCGTTGTGGTCGGCACTGACTGAAGCCGGATGCGCGCAAGGCGAAGAGCCCGTGCCGGATGAACCTGAAGCAGTCATCGAAGGCGCACTGGCCTATGTCGGCAAAACCCCGTGCCCGCTCGCGATGGCATCCGTGGAAGACATTCTCGCACTGTCCGAGCAGCCGAACCTGCCCGGCACCATCGATGAGCATCCCAACTGGCAGAGGCGCCTTCCGGCAAACGTATCTTGGCAAGATGGGACCGTGCAGGCCAGGCTTGCGAAAATCACCGTGCGCAACCGGGGATGATCCCGCGCGCGACATACCGCATCCAGTTTCGTAAGGCGTTTCCCTTCGCTGCGGCAATGCCGCTGGCGCCATATCTCAGGCAACTGGGGATCAGCCATGTGTACTCGTCTCCTATCCTGAAGGCGCGTGCCGGCTCCGTGCACGGCTATGATGCCGTGGATCATTCCACCATCAATCCGGAACTTGGCGGCGAAGACGGGCTTCGCCGCCTCGCCGCAGCGTTGCGGGAGAATGGCCTCGGACTCATTGTCGACATCGTTCCTAATCACATGGCGGTGGATGCCGGGAATAGCTGGTGGATGGGCGTCCTGGCGCGTGGGCGCGGAAGCCGATTCGCCAATTACTTCGACATCGATTGGAAGATGCTGGACGGCAAGATTCTGCTCGCCATTCTCGGCAAGCCGTACTGGCAGACGCTGGAAGCACGGGAGGTCACGGTTGAGCAAAAGGAGGGACGGAAATTCCTCCGTTATTTCGACCATGTGCTGCCGCTCCGGCCGCAAGATGAGAACGTCGATCCGGCAGCATTTTCCACGCCCGAATCGCTGCACCAATTGCTGGAGCGACAGCATTACCGCTTGGCGTGGTGGCGCACGCTTGCTGACACGATCAACTGGCGGCGCTTCTTCGATGTGCCAGATCTGATCGCGCTCAGGCAGGAGGAAGACGGCGTTTTCGAAGCGACCCACGCCAAGATATTCGAGCTCTATCGCGAGGGACTCATTGACGGCGTGCGCATCGATCATGTCGACGGGTTGACAGATCCGGCGAGCTACTGCCAACGCCTGCGCTCAAGTTTGGACTCCCTTGCGAGCTTCCGTTCTCCGCCGGATGCGCATCCGTATATCGTCGCCGAAAAGATATTGGGAGCAGGCGAGTCGCTCCCCTCTGATTGGGGTGCGGACGGCACCACCGGCTACGATTTCATGAATCAGGTGTCGACAGTGCAGCACGCGCCGGGTGCTGGCGAGCTGCTGGCGAATGTCTGGCACCGCTTCAGCGGGCGCCCGCCGGCGTTTGGAGAAGAAGAATGCGCAGCGCGCGTCGAGACGGCCACGGGCTCCTTCGAAAGCGCGCTGGCACGCGCCGCGGGAAGCTTCGGTGCGCTCGCTATGGCCTCAAGATCAGGCCGGGACATCCCTGCGGCCGCGATGCATCGCGCCTTGGTTGGGATTCTCCGGCAGCTGTGCGTGTACCGCACCTATGCAACGGGGGAGTCGGACTCGCCGCCGCCGGGCTCGCACTTCGATGCAGCCGTGGAAGCGGCAATGCAGCGGGCGCGAGGAGCCGACAGGCTGGCGATCGGGTTTGTTGCCGATGCGATGCACGGCCGGGTGTCGAGTGATGCGGGCGAAGCCGTGCGACGTTTCAACCAGCTTTCGGCGCCGGTAGCGGCCAAGGCGGTGGAGGACACCGCGTTCTACCGCTATGGCCGGCTGCTCTCGCGCAACGACGTTGGCTTTAATCCCGGAACGCTGACGATTGCGCCTGCTGATTTTCACGTGGCCATGGCACAGCGCGGGACTGCCTTTCCCCACGCGATGCTCGCCACCGCAACGCACGATCACAAGCGTGGCGAGGACGTGCGTGCGCGATTGGCGGTGCTGAGTGAGATCCCCGACGATTGGGCAAGGACTGTCGGGCACTGGTTCGCGATCAATGCGCCGCATCGCAGCGATGCCATTTGTCCCGGGGATGAGTATCAGCTGTATCAGACGCTCGTCGGCGCGTGGCCGCTGCAGCTATTGCCGGATAATACCGTAGGACTTGCGGCGCTGAGCGAGCGCATTGCCGCATGGCAGGAGAAGGCGCTGCGGGAAGCGAAGTTGCGCACATCCTGGCTCGATCCCGACGAGCAGTTCGAATCTGCGAACAAGGAGTTTGCGCGCGCTCTTCTCGATTCGCGGCGTTCGCGTGCCTTCCTCGAAAGTCTGTTCGACTTCGTCGAACGCGTTGCGCCGGCGGGCGCGCTCAACGGATTGGTGCAGGCGGCGCTGCGCTGCACGGTGCCGGGTGTTCCCGATTGCTACCAGGGAACGGAGTTCTGGGACTTGTCGCTGGTCGATCCGGATAACCGGCGGCCGGTTGATTACACCGCCCGCGTCTCGGCGCTGGCCACGGGAGCTACTCTCACAGACTTGCTACACTCTTGGCGCGATGGCCGTGTGAAGCAGGCGCTGATCGCGCGGCTGCTGAACCTGCGGAAGGAAAAGCCGCAGCTGTTCTCCGAGGGCGATTACCTTCCGCTACAAGCCAGCGGCCACCGCGTAGACCATGTGCTGGCGTTCGCGCGAAGCGCTGGGAGCGATCACATGATCGTCGCTGTGCCGCTGCGCTGCGCCGGGGCATGCAGGAAAGTCCCCTTGCCCGATCCGCAATTCTGGCAGGACACATCCCTCGCCCTGCCGGAGCATCTGCAAAGTCGCCGTTGGCAGTCGCTGTTCGGCAACGCAGCCCTCGCCGGCGGCCACCTCCGCTGCGCGGAGCTGTTCGCGCGCTTTCCCGTGGCGCTGCTGATCTAGATCAGGCGGCGCCGGCGTGCAGCCGCGCGCCGTTGGTTTCCACCCGCCGCGCCGAAACATGCGGAGCGCGGAAATCTGCCACGCCGCGCAGCTTGCCGGCATCGAGCAGCCGGGCGGTGCCACCCTTCACCTCAACCAGCCCGTCGCGCTTCAGCTGCTGCAGGGTGCGGTTGAGATGCACGATGCTGAGGCCCAACGAATCCGCGATGATCTCCTGGGTCAGCGGCAGCGGCATCTGGTTGTCGGTGGCGAGCCCAACAATGCCCAGCCGGTAGTGCAATTCGAGGATCAGGTGCGCGACTCGTTCATACGCCGTCTGGCGGCCGATGCGCACCATCTGGTTCAGCATATAGGCTTCGTCGGTGCTGGCGCTCATGAGTGAGGCGGTGGTCAATCCCGGATACATCTCCGGCCGGCTCAGCACGGCATCGCCGAGCGCGGCGGCATTGGAGATGGTGGCGCGCGTCAAGGTCACGGCATTGCACAGCGCCACGGCCTGCGGCCGCATGCACAAACCGTAGATGTCGCCGGGCAGGATGAAATCGAAGATCTGCCGCCGGCCATCGGACAAGTAACGCTGGCGGCACGCCCATCCGGCAAGCAGGAGGCGCGGGCTTTCCAGCCGCTCGCCTTCGCCGATCAGTTCGGTGCCGGCCTGAACGCGCTCCGACTCCTCGGAAAGGCTGAGCAGCAGCTCCTCCTCTTCCGGGCCAAGGTCTGCGCATTGCGAGAAGCGCCGGACGACGAGTTGCGCCTGGTCCGGATGTTCGGGGTCGATCGCAGGAAGGCGAGACATGTGGGCAACATCTCCTCCGGCGTACACCGCCGCGCACGCCGGCTTTTGTTTGTTTTCCGGCTTGGTCCAATTTGGAAACGACGGGAACCAGCAAATGTTTCAGGGGCATCTGCCTGTTTTGTGGGCATGTAATGGTTAAGGCGGGAACCCGGTGCGCGGGCCGGCTTCTTTTTTCTCGCCAGGGAGTTCCCGCGCGGGGTTTGCCCGCCTTGTCCTGGAAGGCTTTCAGGCCGGCAGCGCCAATCGGCTTTTCCGCCGGCGGGCTGCACCTTTTTCCTTCCTCCTTGGGCTTCGCCATCCCGGCGGCGGGTCTCGACGGCTCGCTTTCGGCCGCTCGAATGCCCTCTCTCCGCCGGTTTTGCACGGGATGCGCGCGAGCTCGCTCCCTGGCCCGGTATGGTCTCGCGACAGCTAGGGATGGGCACCTTGAGGGGGCCGGGGAATTGTCCGGTTTGATTGCTCACGGCGCGGCCGCTCCGGCTGCTCCGCTGCCCATGAGTTCGATCATGTTGCCGTCGGGATCGCGGATATAGAGAGCGGGGCTGGGGCCTTCCGCGCCGTAATTGTCGTCGCTTCCGCCTTCGATCGCCACGCGGTGCCTCGCCAGATGGGCGCGCAACGCGTCGCGCTCGAACGGCCGGATGGCGATGGCGACGTGATCGACATTGCGGCCTTCGGTTCCCGGCGCCGCGCCGCCCCGCCGACCCGCCACGCCATCGATGTTGACGAGGTCGATCAGCGACGAACCGGCGCGCAGCTGCCATAGGCCGATATCCTCCTGGTGGCGTTCCAGGGTGCAGCCGAGCACGGTTTCGTAGAATTCGCGGGCGCGGGCGGCGTCGGCCACGCGCAACACGACATGGTCCAATCCGATGGAGCGAAAGGGCAGGGTCTCCATGGTTTCCTCCAACGTCTCGACACAAAGATAATCTATATGTCGCTCGATATCAAGATACTTGACATGAAGATATTTCATGGCAGGGTTGCGTCCCATGAAGGGCAGGAAGTCAGGCTCAGCCGGGAAGGGGCGCGCCAGCGAAGCACGCGAGAGCGTGTTCGCAAAAGATCGCGAAGCGCGCGGGAGCGTGTTCGCAAAAGACCGCGAAGCACGCGAGAGCGTGTTCGCAAAAAAAGGCGGCGAGAGCGCGCGCGAAAAGTATCAGCGCTTAGCGCAGCAGGTGATGGAAGCGGGCGATCACGTCGATCGTGCCCTCGCCCAGTGGTCGCGCGAGATGCCCGACGTTGAGATCAAGGGCGCCGACGTGCTGAACCGCGCCCGCCGCCTCACCCTGGAAACGCGGCGCGACATCGAGGCGAACTTCAGGCGCCACGGCCTGGATTCCGGCGAGTTCGACGTGCTGGCCACCTTGCGGCGCGCGGGCGAGCCCTATGCGCTCCGGCCCACCGAGCTCTACCAGTCGCTGATGATCTCCTCGGGCGGCCTGACGGCACGGCTCGACAGGCTGGAAGCGGCGGGCCTCATCCGCCGCCGCGCCGACGACGACGATGCGCGCAGCGTGCGCGTGGAGCTGACGCCGGCCGGCCGCCGCAAGATCGAAGCCGCCTTCCGTGCCGACATGGAGCTGGAAAACAAGATGGTCTCAGGCTTGGCGGAATCCGAGCGCGCCGAACTCGTCCGCCTGCTGCGCAAGCTGACCCAGGCGATGAAGGGTTAGTCTCGGGACAGCGTAACCTGTCCCCCGATCACCGGTGCGCTCCACTCCAGTTGCATAAAGCCGATGTCAAGCTGCTGATTGCTTATCCCGCTGAGTTCTACCAAGCTCTGCGGCGGCGGATCGCTGTTCTACGCGGTTCAAGGGGATTCATGTCTAAAGAGGGTCAGGATGGCTGATGACATCCTTGACGCGCAGAGCGTCGCCGAGGACGCGTCGGAAACCAATGGGGCCGCCGTGGCGCTCGCCCTCGATGGTGCGTCGGCGCGGCCCGAGCTGTCCGGCGCAATTGCGGCCTTTCTTAAGGAACAGCGGAAGCTGATGGAGGAACAGCGCGAGCAATTGCGCGATCAGGTCAAGCGCATGCGGCTCGGCATCGTCGATCAGCGCTTTTCCATCGCGCTAAAGGCGATGACGGCGCTGATCGGCTTCGCGGTTACCGGCGCGCTTGCCTTCGCGATTTGGAATGCCTCGGGAAGCGGGGGCCTGGTGATCGAGCCCTTCTCCGTCCCGCCAGACCTCGCTGCGCGCGGACTTACCGGTCAGGTGGTTGCATCCAAGCTGCTGGACCGGCTCGTCGCGATGCAGCAGCAGACGGACTCGCAGCGCGATCCCGCGACTTACACCAACTATTGGGGCGATGATGTCAAAGTCGAAATCCCCTCGACGGGCATCTCCATCGGTGAATTGCAACGCTTTCTCCGCGAGAAGCTGGGCCATCCCACCCACATCACAGGCGAGATCGTGCGCGATGCCAAACGCCTCAGCCTCACCGTGCGGGCAGGAAGCCTTGGCAGCGGTACGATTGTGGGCAGCGAAACCGATGTCGGTCCCCTGCTGCAGAGGCTTGCGGAGGCCGTTTACGGCATCACCGAACCGTATCGCTACGGCGCGTGGCTGCAGGAGCATGGCCGCAACGCCGAAGGGATCGCCGCCTTTGTCGCCGTCAAGAACCACGGCCCGGCAAGCGAGCGTTCCTGGGGTTATCTCGGTTGGGCAAATTCGCTTGAAGGAACGAAGGGTATCTATGCGCGCCTTAAGGCGATGGAGGAATTACATCGCCGGTGGCCAACCGATTATCTCGCCCGTCAGAACATTGGAGTCATAAAGGATGAGTTGAGCCAGCCAGAAGCGGCCATCGCGGCCTTGCAGGAAAGCGCACCGGCCCTGTCGTCCTCCGAGCATGGCGGCATTCGCTTGGACGTCGTTCCCGTAGCCAAGAAGCGGATACAGTCGCTCATCGATCTCAATCTGGGCGATTTCCGCGAAGCCGCGCCGCTCTGGCAGGAAGAGATTGATTTCGGCCCCCAGGGTGTCACGTACAACATGCATTCTATGCTCGCCCAAGCGGAACTTGGCGAGCACGATACCCGCGCAGCGCGCGCAACCATGGCCGATCCCGGTGAACCCGGCGGCGTAAATCCAGAGGAGAGCGCGTTCGACATTGCCTGGGCGCGGATGCTCGTCAGCACAGAGGTGCGCGATTGGCATACGGTGTTGTCCGAGGAGCGCAGCGAAAGCGCTTCCGTCTTGCGCGCTACCCGAACGCCCGTTCCCTGGCACCCGCTCGCACGATCCCGCTACTTGCCTATGCGCACGCGAATCTGGGCGACTTCGCGACGGCCAATCAGCTGATCGCGCAGACGCCCTCCAGCTGTTATCGATGCCTCACGCTGCGTGCCAAGATCGCGGAGATCCAGCGGCAGCACGCTCGCGCCGATTGGTGGTTCGCCCGCGCGACCGCGCAGCAGCCCTCGATTCCGTTTGCATATTCGGATTGGGGCGCAGCATTGCTTGCACGTGGCAAGCTGGATGATGCCATCAGGAAATTTGAGAGCGCTCACACGAAAGGCCCGCACTTTGCCGATCCGCTGGAGATGGGGGGCGAGGCGTTGATCGCCAAGAACCGTTCCGACCTGGCGCTCGTCCAATTTGAGGAAGCGAACAACTACGCGCCCAACTGGGGCCGCCTGCATCTCAAATGGGGTGAGGCGCTGTTGTGGTCGGGCGACAAAGTGCGAGCGCAGAAGCAATTCGCTGTCGCCACCACACTTGATCTGACACCCTCCGAAAAAGCCGAACTGGCAACGTTATCGCATGGCTGAGGAAGAGGACGTATCGGCGACGGGCGCGGGAAGCGGCGATGCGCTGGCCGCGCAGATGGCAATGAGGTAATCGGGGACGGTATGCCTATTTCCCCTGCGCTTTGAAATTCAAACAAGCTCAGGCCTTGGTTCGCGGCCGACAAGGGCGGCGGTACGCTGAACTGTTTCCGAGCGCAGTATTCCGTTTCTTTGGACCCATGTTCACTGGCAACGGATCAGAGGGTGCGAAGGGCTTCCTGAACTCACGAGTTTTTGCTTTCACATTCGCGTTTCGTAACACCAGCGCGGTTGCACAAAAGCCGGCGTTCGGAATCGACTGTGCAGCAGCTGGGAGCTCGTTCTCAGCCTCAACTCAGTCGGGAAAATGAAATGCTGAAAACAAGTCTGCTTACAATAGCGGCGTTGCTGGCAAGCACCGCAACCTTTGCTGCCGCGCCGAAAGTGCTGGTCCTGCCGAACGGCGTGATTGTTATGCCGGACCACCTTACAATCGCGCCCAACCGGCCGCGGCCGATCTATTCGCAGGCGCCCGCCCTTGAGCGTGGCCTCACCAGAATCTTCGACAATCTCAGCCGATATCCGGATGGCGTCTACTGGTGCTGCACCAGCTCTCTCATCAGCGGACCGAATTCCGAATTCGGCTCTCAGGTCTGGATCGGGGCCCCCTTCACACCGAGCGCCAATTCCACCGTTTCGAAGATCGTGCTGGGGCTCAATTACGACAGCGGCACGAACGCCATGGTCGTCGCCCTGAACAAGGACAGCGGTGGCTTGCCGGGAAAAGAACTGGCCTCGGCCAAGGTCAGCGGTCTGCCGGATTTCCCAAGCTGCTGTGCCGTTGCACAGGCGAAATTCAATGACGTGTCGCTCTCGGCCGGGCAGCAATACTGGGTCGTCGTCAGGACCGACAAGAAAACCGCGGACACGTTCGGCGGCTGGTCGTTCAACGACACGGAGCAGGTGAATGAAGTCACCGAGCCCATCAACGACGGCACCGGGTGGCAGCCGCTGCAATCGCTTGCAGCGGCCGCCTTTGAGGTTTTGGGAAAATAGTTGTCGGACCTGTTGCAGAGAGCGGCCGAGGTGGGCGCCCCGGCCACTCTCTTACATCACAGACGTGGAGAGCCCGTGGAAAACGAAGTGATGAGGTCGATCCGCCGCATAGAGTAGCGTAATGACTTGGCCAACCTCCGCTGGCGATTACGAGAGGAGAACGCAGGTGTGGGAAACTCGCGCCTTAGGCCGGCGCGGCGCGCGGCAGCAAGGTCCGGTCTACATCGTCCATAACCCTCACGGCCAGCTTGAAGTATTCGGGCCCGATCGCCATTGGGCCGCTGAACGGGCGGCTGAGGACAATCATGATGAACAGCAGCAATCCCATCAATGCGGCTGCAAGGCTCGCCATCAACACATGCGGCCAAGCCTCCTCCATATAGATAAAGAAGCTCATGAGCATCACAATCACCCCGCCGCCGACAGCACCCAGCCACATCACCCAGGGAATGCTGTCGGAAGCTTCCAGCAGCCGCTTGTTCCGGTCCGCAATGAGGATGGATTTCGTGCTCAGGAATTCTTCATCTACCTGCGCGTCTGAATCCTTCTGCGCATTGCTCAACCGGCTGAACTGGAGATCCAGTTCGCCCATTGACAGCCGTGCGTTGCTGCTTCCGATTTGAACCTTTGGTCATCATAGGCCATTCGTCGGTAATCACCGCGCCGATGTAAGCCCGTATGAACTTGCGCGCATCCGCGCCGTGAGCGGGCTCCATTCCGTAGGTCAGGCGATACAACGTGATAGCGGTTGCCGCTTCCTCGGCAGAGTTGCGATGCGCGTTGTCATAGCCTTCCCACACGACCACCACGAGAAACCCGAGCAGAACGGCATAGACCACGCCCGCGGTGGAAAAGAGCGAGATCACAACCTCGTTGTGGAAGGGCGCAACCTGCTCGCGAAACAGCCGGCGTCCGGCGAGCACGCCGACTGTCGCGAATGCTACCGCGAAAACAACGATGGTAACGGCAAGACCGGCGGCGCCCATGATATTCCTTTCGCGCCGGCGGTTGGAAAATCCGGACCGCCGGAATTCCAAGCACGCCGCTTACTCACTGGGCCGCAGCTTTGGGCCAGCGTACCGTGGCGTTCCGGCAATGGGTGACGCGTATTGCTGACGACGATGGCGACAACCATTGGACGTAAGTCCAATTGCCGTCCCTCGGAAAGCGCTCAGAGGTATCGAAGAGATATCTCGCCTTCTCGTGCACTATCGAAAGGGCCTCCGAATGATTGCGCAAGACTCAAGCAAGCCCGCGGCAATGGCCATCCCGAAGGAGGGCTACTTCAAGCCCGAGGATGGGCGCTATGGCCAGATATATCCGCGAACACCGGCAAATTATGGGTTCACGATCATCGCCAAGATCAAGCCCGGCAGGGAAGCCGCCATTCGCGAATATGGAACCAAGATCGAGAAAACCATTGCTGGGCTTCCGGAGGCTTTGGCCGTGCTCAAGCTGCATTACCTGCGCTGGGTGCTGTTCGACATCGGTTCGGACACCTACTTCATGTACCAGGGAATCTTCGACACCGACTTCGACAAGTACACCGAAGACGCCGTCGAGCTGTTCGCGAAATACGGCATCAACACGGTGTTCGAGAATCTCGATGGGTTTCCGGAGGACTGGAATACCAATGCGCCCGCCTTCGTGAAGTTTGTGCGTGAGCACCAATGCCCGAGCTTTCTGGAATATGCCGAGTATCCCTACGTCACGGCGGATGAGATCAAGAAGGCGCTCACGATGAAGCGCAAGTTTTCCGAGATGCTCGATCAGATGCAGTGACGGCTGCGTCCAGGAGTATCGCGATGCTCGAATTGGACGACGTTCAGCACTTTCTGGTTTCGCGCTCGCCGGCGCTTGCCGCGCGGTACGAGTTCCTCAGGTTTCCAAATCCGCGCAGCGGCCATGCCTGGCTGTCCACGGTGATGGAGAAAATCGGCAGCGCAAAAGCCGTTGCTGCCAGCTCAAATTCGCGGTGGATCAGCGTCGCATTCACCTGGAACGGATTGCGCGCGTTCGGCGTGGACGGGGATGCGCTGGCCAGCTTTCCGGAGGAGTTCCGGCTCGGCATGGCGGCGCGCGCGAACATGCTCGGCGCCACGGGCAAGAACGTGCCGGAGCGCTGGGTGGGCAATCTCGCGAGCCCGGATCTTCATGCCATCGTCATTCTGTTCGCGCGCGACGAAGAAGAGCGCGAACGCTGCCGCCGCGAACATGATCCCTTCCGGCGCGAATGCGGCGTCGAGTTGCTTTCCAGCCTCGATCTCGCGGCGATCCCGCCTTTCACCCATCCGCACGAACATTTCGGCTACCGCGATCGCCTGTCGGAGCCGACGGTCGAAGGCTCCGGCTTCGAGGCGCCGCCGGGCGCTGGAGAACCTTTGAAAGCCGGCGAATTCTTCCTCGGCTACCCGGACGAGACCGGCCTTCACCCCGCGCTGCCGCAGCCGGAAGTGCTTTCGCGAAACGGAAGTTACATCGCCTATCTGCAACTGCAGGAGCACGTGGGCGCGTTCCGGGACTTCTTGCGCGCCAACGGAAACACACCCGAAGAGCAGGAGCTTGTCGCTGCGAAGCTGATGGGCCGCTGGCGCAGCGGAGCACCGCTGGTTCTGGCTCCGGAGAAGGACGATCCGGAACTCGGAGGCGACAAACAGCGCACCAACGACTTCAATTACCGAACAATGGATCCGTACGGCTATGCGTGTCCGCTTGGCGCGCACATCCGGCGCATGAACCCGCGCGATACCGCCCACAACATGCGGCGCCGTCGGATGATCCGCCGCGGCGGCACTTATGGCCCGGCTCTGCCGGAAAATGCGCCGGAAGATGGCGTGGAGCGCGGCGTCGCGGCGTTTGTTGGGTGCTCGAGTCTCACCCGGCAGTTCGAGTTTGCGATGAATGTGTGGGTGAACGATCCCGAATTTCACGAACTCGGAAACGAACGCGATCCGATTTTCGGCACGCAGGACGGCACCTTTGACATGACGATCCCGAAGCGGCCGATCCGAAGGAAGATCAAGAACATTCCCGCCTTCACCACTACCAGGGGCGGCGCTTACTTCTTCCTTCCGGGAATGCGGGGGCTCCGCTTTCTTGCTGCAGGAGCAAGAGAGCTTCATTGAGGAAAAAGCCCGATGACCGCCAGGCCCCGTACCTACAACCAGGTTCACATTCCGCGGGCATACACGCCGGGCCGGCGACGGGTCAGCATGTATGTGGCGTGGAGCTATCCCGCCGAAGCCAATCGCGACGTTGCGGTCATGGAGAATCGCTTCTCCACCATGACGGAAGTTCGCCGCGTCGCCTGGCCGGATTACGAATCTCCGCCTTACGGCGATGCAGCAATGTTTTCACAAGGCATTGCCGGATCGCTGGAGCTGTTCTTCCGGGCGTGGGAGCTGTTTCAGCAACGTGTGGGTGAGGTGACCGGCCATCCCGTTGCCGTATTCCAGCGCGTCGATCATGCCGGTTATCAGTTGCCGCTGGACGATCGCGTGCTTGGCGACACCGACACGCTGCTGCTGTTCGGGCTCGATCACATGGTCACCAACCAGGAAGCGGCGCCCGAGGAGATCGAGGCGTTACGGCAATTCCTGGCGCGGGAGGGGACCTGCCTCGTGCTCGGGCCGCACCACGAGGTCGGCGTCTCGAACGATCTGGAGGAGCGCGCCATGGAGTACGCGCACCATGGTGATCCGCTGGTGCCGCGCCAGCAGCGCTTTGGAAAATACACGCGCTCTGTGATGCAGGGGTTGGGAATACCGGTCGAAAACCGCTATGGCCTGCGTCCTGCCGTGATCCCCGGAACGAAAACTATCGCTCCTCTTTCCGTCAGCCGGGATCTGGATACACGAAACTGGCTCGACGGCGTGGAAAGCTTCAACTTCCACATGCACCTGCCACACTACGCGGTCACCATGGAGGATAATGAGGTGAGCGTGTTGGCCACGCAGCCTATTGACCTGTCGCGGCCGCATCCCTTCACCGAAGCCGGGAATCGCGAGTTTAATGCCTGCGTCTGGATTCGTCCGAGCGGAAAACGCGGCGGCGATATTCTGATGGTCGATTCCACCGTGTTCAGCACGTTGTTCGGGGTCGACCGCAGTCTCGAGCGGTTCTGGAGGAACATCGCCACCGCAAGCCTGAATTAGGTCTGTCGTGATCGCGCGTTCGCGGAGGGACAGGTCATCGGTTCCTTCCAGCGCATGGGCAGGCTTCATTGTCATGGCGTTGGGTGCGGTGTCTGTCGTGCGTGCAGCCGCGGACAATCCGGTTCACGGGCATTATCCCCCTGGCCAGACGGGATTGCGCGGGGCGGCGTTTTCGCAACCCGGCTGGTCGATCACCGATTTCAACCGCTTCTTCACAAATCTCGAAATCAAGGACGAAGCCGGAAACACCATCGGGCACGCGGGTGAGCTTCGGTACGCGAACATCGCCGTGATCAGCTGGACCTCCGACCTGCAGATCCTCGGCATGAATTACGGCGCCTATCTGGGCATTCCGTTTGCGACGGGCAATCTGAGCCCCGACAGCACCGGCGAGTCGTCAATCGGGCTTGGCGACATCATCGCAACGCCCCTGGCGCTGTACGGAACCAGCCGTGACTTCGATTACCAGTTGCAGTTCTCCGTGTGGGCGCCGTCGGGCGAGTTCAAGTTCGGCGGTTCCGGAAACCGCGGCTCCGGTTTCTGGTCGCTGATCTATTCGGCTGGCGCTGTGTGGTATCCAACCGGGGAACGCGACGGATGGAGCGCATCGGCCGTCGCGCGCATCGAGCAGAACTTCCAGCAGACTCAAACGGCGATCACGCCCGGCGACAACTTCGACATCGATTGGGGAATCGGAAAAATGCTCGAGGTGGCGGGGCATGCTTTCGATCTCGGCCTATCGGGCTTTGCCACCTGGCAGATCACGACACAGTCCGGCGGCGCCAGCATGGGCCGCTACCATTACTATGGCGTTGGGCCTGAGATCGGCACGGCCATTGACAGACAGTGGGCGGCCCGCGTCCGCCTGCAATGGGAGTTTGGGACCGAGAACGCTGCCCAGGGCAACAACATCTGGCTGATCATAAACTACCAACCTTAGAGGAGAGCCGGGAAAGACCCACGACATCGGTCACGCGCTGCGCGCATGAATATCTATTTTTAGCATCATGCTATTCGACGATCACTTTTCCCGTAGCCACGTTTATTCGCACGCGAGCCATGCCGCGTTCCGTCGTCTGGCCGTCCCCCTTCATCGTGGTGAACGGAAACACAATCAGCAGACCCTTCCGCGGATCGTAGGAGGTACGCAGATCGCTGAAGCCAATGCCAGCAAATCCGATGCCCGTCTTCTTGCTGATCACGTAACAGGCGCGATCCCTGGTTTCGCTCTGTCGATCGGGCACGAGAATAAGCAGATATGCGCTGCAACAAACGGGTTCGCCACCCCTGTCGATGTAGGCGACCCGGATCTGGCCCTTGTAAAAGGTCTTCGAGTTCTGTTCCCACGGTTCGACAATGAAGGCTGCGCGCCCGACCTCGTGGCAACCTTCGATTTGTGCCGCGTGTGCAGGCGGTACTGCCAACAGAATGCAGGCGCTGGCCACCGCCATGAAGAATGCTTTTTGCATGCGACTTCCGGTCTCTCGACCCCATAAGATATGACGGGAGAGGTCAACCGCGCTATGAAGAAACTTCTGATCGCCGCGCTGTTTTTGTTCAGCAGCATTCAGTCTGCAGGGGCTGAGGCAAAGATGTGCCCCTCGGCCGCCGTCGGCGAGGCGGTGACGCAAACGGTTGCGGGCAAGGCGACCGGCGTGGTGCTGGTCGCACACGGCGGCTGCATCCTGTGGCGCGGCGGGATCGGCGACGCAAGCAAAGGAATTCCAACGCCGCAACCGGACACCATTTTCGATGCGCTCTCGATCGGCAAGACCTTCACCGCGATCGCCGTTCAGGAACTTGCCAACCAGCGGCGCGTCGCGCTTGCCTCTCCCATCCGCCGCTACGTTCCGAAATTGCCGGAAGCGTATAGCGACATCACCATTCAGGAGGCGCTCGATAACAATGGTGGCCTCACCGCTTATTTGTCGGATGGCGATGACACCACGCCGCGGACAGCGGACGGGCTGCTGCGTTCCCTCACGCCGGCACTGCACCCGCGCAAAAGCGGCTCGGGTTACGCGTACTCGAATGTCGGTTTTCAGCTAATTGGTCTGATGGTGCAGACCGTGACGCAAGAGGACCTTGCACTGGCCATGCGGCGGCTGGTGTTTGCACCGGCCGGACTGCAGTCGACGGATTTCTTTTCTGCACCGTCTTTGAAAGGGAAGCCGGTGGCGGTGGGCTATGTGAACGGCAAACGCACCGGCTCTCCCGCAACCTGGCCGCAAACCTGGTCGCTGCTTGGCGCGGCGGGGATCGCCACCACAATTGACGATCTCTACCGCTTGAACCGCTACTTCATCGCAGGCACGGGCCTCGGGCCCGCCGGCCGCAAACGCATGCTTGCGGCGGGTGCCACCACGGGGGGGCGCGGGCCCATGCACGTGGCCCGGAAGGACACCATCAGTTACGGCTCCGGATTGTACCACTGGCGCGACGAGCAAGGCCGTCACATTCACTTCCACGGAGGCGACGGTGATTTCGGATTTCACGCGCTCATATTGTGGCGCGAGGAAGACGATGTGTTCATCGCCGGCCTCTTCAACAGCGGATCCCCCGCCGACTCCTTCAGTCGCGAGGAGTTTACCTCGAAGCTCCTGGCGGCAGCCGAAGGCAGCCACAAGTAAGCGCCGCCCGGTTTTCTACCTCGACAGCAACTATACGGCCCGTGGATTGCGCTCGCCCGACGTTACCACGGGCGGGAGCATGAAAGCGGCGCGCCTCCTTACTGCTTGATCTTGAAGACAACGCCGCAGCCACCGCCGCCGCAACCCGAGCCGCCGCCATCGAACGTCGAGCCGTAGAGATTGTACTTCTTATCGGCAATCAGGTTTGCGGAAGGTCGGGCGCCATCGTCGCCCGAGAAAACATGGAGATCGCTCTTGGTGCCGTCCGGGGTCAGCTTGAAAATGATACCGCAACCATTGCCACTGCAGCCGCTGCCACCGCCGTAGGAGGTTGAACCGTAGACATTCCCGTCCTTGTCGACGACCACGCCGCCATAGGGACCGAAGCCATCGCTGCCGCCGGCAAAAGAATGAAGCACCGTTTCGGTGCCGCCGCGGGTGACTTTAAAGACTGTACCGCAACCATTGCCGTTACAACCAGCGCCGCCGCCGCCCCACGTCGTGCCGTAGAGATTACCCGAGGTGTCCGCGGCAAGGCTCGCAAAGGGACTGGCGCCATCGCTTCCACCCTTGAAGGAATAGAGTACGGTCTCCGTTCCGTCCGGCTTGATTTTGAAAACGGTCCCGAGATCGGCGGCACCACCGCCGTAGGTCGTACCGAAAAGGTTGCCCTTTTTGTCCATGATCAAGCCGGCGACGGGATAGGCGCCGTCGTCGCCATGCCCCACGAAGGAATGGAAGACGCTCTCCACTCCGTCTGGTGTAAGCTTGAAGACGTTACCCTCGTTGATAGAGCCGCCTCCATAAGCCGCACCAAAGAGATCACCTGCCTGGTCCATGACCACGCCACCGCTTGGGGTGAAGCCATCAGCTCCACACCCGAAGGCATAGAGGATCGTCACCTATCCACTCGGCTTGACCTTGAAGACGGTACCGCAGTTGCTGGGGCCACCGGCTGAGGTCGTGCCGTAGAGATTCCCCGCGGCGTCCGCGATCAGGCCTGTTTGGGGGTTCGCGCCATCGCTTCCGCCCGTGAAAGAGTGGACCACGGATTCAGTCCCGTCTCGCGCGATTTGGAAAACCGTTCCAAGATTGTTGGTGCCGCCGTAATACGTTGTGCCATAGCGAACGGCGGTGCCCTTGAGCAGTGCGCCAAACGGACTGGCGCCGTCGCTTCCGCCCTGGAAAACATGGAGCAGGTGAAACTTCGCCGCGTGGGCGGTTTCGAATGGTAGCGTGATTCCGAGAACGAGTCCGGCAACCAGAAAGGATTTGCCAGTAACGCCGAGAATGCTGATCATTGCGCCCCCCTTTGTGAATTATCGTCCTGCTCCGACCGGAGGTCGAAACGGCAATGCGCGCCTAGCATAAGAGCGCAAGGGCTATGTCACCATTCAATTATGCTTGCCGGTTTTACAGCGCGGCTTACTTCACGCCGGTGAAACAGACTTGCTCACGACGCCAGTTCGGATTTCAGAAGCGTGATGAATGTTTGGCACGGAGCCGAGGGGACAGGCGGATGCACGATCCAAAGGTAACGGTCTTCCGGAAACTCCTCGATTGTTTTCACGATCAGATTTCTTGAGTCCTCCCTGGTTATGCAGAGTGACGGCACAATGCCGATCCCCATGTTCTGCGCCACCAGTCTCTTGATCGAATCCAGTGTTCCGGTCTCAACATGAAGATTGAGCTGAATGCGAAACCGGCGAAACGTCTCGACTACGCGTTCTCTCAGTTCCGACGCTTCTGTCAAAAGGACCAGGGATTCTGTTCCAAGCGCGTGTAGTTGGATTGACTCCTGATCCGCCAACGGATGTCCGGGATTCAACACCGCGACCAGGCGATCTGTCATCAAAGGTTGAACCGTCAACTCTTTGTCGCGCGGTCTGTCCGCGACGAGCGCCAGATCCACATCGCCATTCCGCAGTGCGGAAACGATGGATTTGGAGAATCCAATGACAATCTTCAGCTTTACGCCGGGATTTCGTTCTTGAAAGATGTGCGTTAGCCGCGGCAGCAAGTACTCGCCAATGCTCTGGTTGGCTCCGATGCGCAGGCGACCGCGCTGCGCACTCCCAATCCGTTCGATCGCCGCAAGCGCTTCATTCAGGAGCAAGAGTGTGCGCCGCGCGTAGTCGACAAACACTTCACCTTCGGCAGTCAGGCGAAAACCGCGGCTCAACGCGCGATCGAATAGCAGGACGCCAAGTTCGTCTTCCAGTTTTCCGATCGCCATGCTCACGGCTTGTGGCGTCCTGCTTACGCGCTCTGCCGCCTTTTGGAGTGATTTCTCCTCCGCGGCCGCTACCAGCATCTGAAGCTGCATCAATTCCATCGGAGCCCGGCGCCGGTAATCCGGGGACAGCATACCTGGACTGCACCCCCTTGGGTGAGACACGGTAATTCAGGGAAAGGTTGCTTCCAAATTCGCTCCGCTCAGCCGACCGAAAGGTGAGATCTTTCGATCCGGGGGGATCCCGATATACGACCGTGGAAGCGATCGACGGTAGCGCAGACGCAGGCGTGACCACCGGCGAGTACCCGACAGCAACTTTACCTTCCAAGAGTCGTTCGAACGCCGTGAGTGCCGGCGCCGCGCCATGACACGGCAGAGTAAGAAAGAGGCCCGGCGCGAACACACAGGCCCGTTTGCTTCTCGTGCCACTTTGGCGGGCTACTCGCTCGTCACCCGCTGCCAGCCTTTCAGCGCCATGCAACTCTCCAAATTGGGCAGCTGCGCGCCCGCAGCGGTGGGACGAAATCCTTTCGTGCCCGCATCGACGCACGCCTTGTCGTCGGCGGAAGCCTGAACGTAGCTGCGGCCCTGGCCACTGGCGTCCTTCCACGCTGGTTTCTGCGAACACGCTGCAAGCACCACCGCCAGAAAAACAATGCCGCGCAACATGACAAATCCTCTTGCATAATAACGCGCGCCTGGCGGCCACGGTTCGCCAGAAGTGATCGTTCGCCTGCAGCAGCGGCAAAGATTCGAGGGGACATGCTTGTCTGACGGTGTCAGCCGCGGCCGCTGAAAATTTCGACGCGCTGCCGCGGGAACCCATCCGTGGGTGACGCGTTATGGGCGATTCGCGATCACTGGCGGCCGTGCGGCCGCCTCCTCTTTGGCTGGGGAGACATGGAAAAGGTCCGACAACTCCGGCGGCGCGCAAAGGAGTGCCGCGACCAGGCGGCGAAGGCCCCGAACTCCGATCTCAAATCCCATTACGAGGAACTGGCGAATGTGTGGGACAAGCTTGCCGAAGAGCGGCTGACTTTCTTCGTGGAGCACCCGGAGGCGGATACGCAAAACGAGGTCGCGGAAGCAGAAGCTTCCTAGAAAGGCAAAAAAAGGCCGGACGAGAACGTCCGGCCGAGGAACAGGAAAGCACTACGCGACAGCAATCATGTCGTCGGGCGCGGCTCTTTTCATTAAACTTCGATAGTTTGCTGTTTTTATTTTTGGCTGGCTTTGCCCTGTTGCCAACTCGAGCCGCTGGCAACCCTCTGCTGCCCGTCTTCCGCGGGCGGAAATACATGTAGCTGTGCTTGAACGAGATGATCACGGCTTCAGGTGCCACGAAGCTGAAGGCAGGTAACCATACTGCAATTCTCGTCAAATGTCGGAAGCGGTTCCGCGTTTCCTGTCCGCAGGACTGAACAAATCCGGGAGCGCCGCGTTGTCTTGGGGCGCAGCAGCGCTTGCAGATTCACACAGGAACCGTCCATGAAAATCACGATGTTCGTATTCGCCGGCGCGATACTTCTCTCACCGGCTGCGGCTATGGCCCAGAACGTTGGCGCAGGGGTGAATATCGGCGGCGTCGGCGCCGGAGCCAGCGTGGGCACCGGCGGCGTCGGTGTTGGCGCGCATGTTGGGACTGTTGGTGGAGCAGCTGGCGTGGGGGTCAGACCCGCGCATTATCGCCGTGTTTGCCGCGGCGGATGGCACTGGCACCACCATCATCGCGTCTGCCGCTACTACTAGGCACGCCGCGCCGTTACCTTGCCGTAGCGATACCCGGCCTTGAAGCCGCGGCTGTCGCTTCGCCGGTGGGGGTGAGCCGCTCGTCCTCTTGCGCTCGCCCCTCGTCGCTTTCCTTCGTGTCGGCGGTTATGGGCTGCAGTTCTGAGGTCGGAGGGGCCTGCCAAAGTGTGGTCCCGCGATCTGCGGACAGAATTGTCAGCCGTCCCTCGTCGGACGCCGCAAGCACGGCATTCAGGTTTCCCGCGGTGTCGCTGGCCCAGAGCGGCTCCCGGTTTTTGCCATAGACCACGAGATTGCCGTCCAATTGCATCGCCAGAATATCGCCCTCAGTTCCGCTTTCCCAAAGCAGCCGCTGCGCCGGAACATCCCAGAGTTCGAGATTCCCAGTCTTCGTGAAGCGCAGCGAAAAGCACGCACCCAGACTCCAAGCGGAGTCTTGCGCAAACTCGATAGCCTGAAAGAACATTGTACCCATGCGTTCGAGCCCTTGTGGGCCAAGTCAACGGCGGACGTGTAACCCATCACAACGTTTTTCGCCCTGAGTTTGTCTCAATTTTCTCTTCGTTTGGGGGTGTTGTGCGGCCATTTTGCCGAACGCCGTTCAGTTCGCGAGTGCCCCATCGCCTGTGGCATGGCTGCCGCAGTGTGGGTGATTCGCCGATACAGGCGAAAAAGCCCTGCTGCATCAGGGGCTTCCCCTTGACGCCGGCCGCCACTCCATCCCATTTTATTCATGTTGGCGGAACGGAAAGAGAAGCCGTTCTGAATGGTAATGGGGTCTCCCGCGGGGGGAGAGCAATGATAAAATCTCAACTGGTGGCGCGGCTGACGCAACGCTATCCGCATCTGTACCATCGTGATGTCGAGCGTATCGTCTCGACGGTCCTGACCGAGATCAGCGACGCGTTGGCCAAGGGCCATCGGGTGGAACTGCGCGGGTTCGGTGCTTTTTCGGTGAAGAGCCGCCCGGCGCGAACGGGCCGGAATCCGCGCACTGGTGCTTCGGTGACGGTCGAGGAAAAGAAGGCGCCATTCTTTCGCACCGGCAAGGAGCTGCGCGAGCGATTGAACCGGATGCTCGGCAACTCGCCGCCGCAGTCGGCGCCGCGCGAACCGGCGGATAGTCACGCCCAGCACTAGTCACAGTGCTGAGTGGCCACGCTCGCTAACTTGCCCGGCTGGGGCGCAATGCGTAGGAGGCAGGCAGCATGACCGCTTTGCGAGTCGCAAATCCTGTTTTCGTGGCGCTCGATACGCCCGATCTGCCGCGCGCCCTGGATTTGGCGAAAGCGCTTCGTCCGCATGTGGGTGGCGTGAAGGTGGGCCTGGAGTTCATCTCCGCGCTTGGACCTTCTGGTATCCATGAAATCGCTTCGCTAGGCCTGCCGGTGTTCGCCGATGTGAAGTTCCACGATATTCCGAACACGGTTGCGGGCGCTGCCCGTGAAATCGCGAAGCTCGGGGTCGCTCTGTTCAACGTACATGCCTCCGGCGGCGCGGAGATGATGCGAACGGCGAAGAAGGAAGCCTCGGCGGTTGATCCCAAGGTGAAGGTGATCGCGGTGACCGTGCTCACCAGCACGACGGATAACGATCTTCCGGTCATCGGCCAAGGGGACTCGGTGGCGCTGCAGGTGGCGCGGCTAGCACGCCTTGCGCAGGATTGCGGACTTGATGGGGTGGTGTGCAGCCCGCGTGAAATCGAGATTGTGCGCCGCGCTTGCGGCAGAGGGTTTCTGATTGTGACGCCGGGGGTGCGGCCGGCTGGCGCCTCACTGGCTGACCAGCGTCGCGTTATGACTCCGGTGGAAGCCGTGCAGCTAGGGGCGGACATCCTGGTGATCGGCCGCCCGATTACCGCGGCCGACGATCCCGCCGCCGCCGCGGCAGCTATCGCGGAAGAGGTCGCACCAGCCCGCGCCGCCTGATATTGAGGCGCCATGGTCGAGGTAAAGATCTGCGGGATCAACAGTTCGGAAGCCGCCGACGCAGCTGCATCCGCCGGCGCGGAATACGCCGGGCTGGTCTTCTTCCCGCCTTCGCCCCGGCATGTCGGACATGAGCAGGCGGCCTCGCTCGCCGCGCGGCTTCACCACCGTTGCCGCATCGTGGCAGTTCTGGTCGATGCGAGCGATGCAGAAATCGAAGGGGCGGTGAAAGCCGTCCGCCCGGATCTGCTGCAATTGCACGGACGGGAGACACCGGATCGTGTCGCCGCCGTCCGCGGTCGTTTCGGAATTCCTGTGATGAAGGCAATCTCGGTTGCCGATGCGAACGATTTTGCTGGCGTGGCGGCTCATGAACGCGTTGCCGACCAGTTGCTGTTCGATGCCAAGGCGCCGCAAAGCGCCTCCCGCCCTGGCGGCCATGGCGCGGCTTTCGACTGGCAGTTGCTGCGCAACCGGAATTTCCGTCGCCCCTGGCTGCTGAGTGGTGGATTGACGGTCGAGAACGTCGCGCGCGCCATCCACGCCTGCAATGCAGCGGCGGTCGATTGCTCCTCCGGTACCGAGACTGCGCCTGGCGTGAAAAGTTCGCAACTGATCCGCGAGTTTGTTGTGGCCGCGCGTGCGGCGCGGTTCGCGGAGGTAGGCGCATGACTGTGTTGCCGCCCAATTCCTACCGCGCCGGGCCCGATGAGCGCGGCCACTTCGGCGCGTATGGTGGCCGCTTCGTTGCGGAAACACTCATGCCGCTCGTCCTCGAACTTGAGCGCGCTTATGAAGAAGCGAAGAACGATCCCGCGTTTCACGCTGAACTCAATGGACTGCTGAAGCACTATGTCGGCCGGCCGAGTGCGCTCTACTTCGCCGAGCGGCTCACTGCGCATCTGGGCGGCGCGAAGATTTACCTCAAGCGCGAAGACCTGAACCACACCGGCGCGCACAAGATCAACAATTGCCTGGGACAGATTCTGTTGGCTCGCCGTATGCACAAGACGCGCATCATCGCGGAAACCGGTGCAGGACAGCACGGCGTTGCCACCGCAACCGTGGCCGCACGCTTCGGTTTGCCTTGCATCGTTTACATGGGCTCGGTCGATATGGAGCGGCAGAAGCCGAACGTCTTCCGCATGCATCTGCTGGGCGCAGAGGTCCGCAGCGTGAGTTCCGGCTCGCGCACGCTCAAGGATGCCATGAATGACGCGCTGCGCGACTGGGTCGCCAATGTGCATGACACCTTCTACATCATCGGCTCCGCCGCGGGCCCGCACCCCTATCCGGCAATGGTGCGCGATTTCCAATGCGTGATCGGCAACGAAACACGCGCGCAGATCAGCGATGCCGAAGAGCGTCTGCCCGATCTGGTCGTGGCCTGCGTCGGCGGCGGCTCCAATGCCATCGGCATGTTCCACCCGTTCCTCGATGACCGCGAAGTGGAAATTCACGGCGTGGAAGCGGCCGGCGAGGGCACTGAAACCGCGCATCACGCTGCGACCTTGTCGAAAGGCGCCCCCGGCGTGTTGCACGGCGCCCGCAGCTATTTGCTGCAGAATGGCGACGGCCAGGTGCTGGAAGCGCATTCGATTTCCGCCGGCCTGGATTATCCCGGTGTGGGCCCCGAGCATTCCTGGCTGAAAGACCAAGGCCGCGTGAAGTACTATTCCGCCACGGATAGGGATGCGCTCGAAGCCTTTCAGCTGCTGAGCAAGCTCGAAGGCATCCTCCCTGCGCTGGAGCCCTCGCATGCGCTCGCGCATGTCATGCGAGTGGCGCCAAAGATGGCGAAGGACAAGATCATTGTGCTGACGTTGTCGGGCCGCGGCGACAAGGACGTGTTCACGGCCGCGAATGCGCTCGGCACCACGATATGAGTCGCATCGCGGAGCGCTTCGCCGAATTGCGGCGTGCCGGCCGCGCGGCGTTCATTCCCTTCATCACGGCCGGGGACCCAGATGAGGAGACGTCTTTCGCCATTCTGGAGCGCCTTCCGTCTGCGGGCGCCGCCGTGATCGAGCTTGGCGTGCCCTTTTCCGATCCGATGGCAGACGGTCCCGCCATTCAGGCGTCTTCCCTGCGCGCGCTTGAGGCAGGAATGACCGTGAATGGCGTTCTGGGCCTTGTGCGCCGCTTTCGGGAAAAGGATCTCGCCACGCCGATTATCCTGATGGGTTATTTCAACCCGATTCATGCGCACGGCGTGGAGCGCTTCGTGAAGGAAGCGGCGGCTGTTGGTGTGGATGGACTGATCACCGTCGACCTTCCGCCGGAAGAAGACGATGTGCTCCGTATTCCGGCGAATACGAATGGGTTGGACATTATCCGGCTTGCCACGCCAACAACCGACGAGGCACGGTTAAGTACTGTGCTACGTGGTGCCAGCGGATTTCTGTATTATGTCTCAATCGCTGGCATAACCGGCACGAAGAGCTACGCGAAAGATGAGTTGCGCTCCGCCGTAATGCGACTGAAGAAGGAGAGCCGCATTCCCTGCGTCGTGGGGTTTGGCATCAAGACTCCGGAACAGGCATCTGCTGTGGCCGCCTTCGCAGACGGAGCGGTCGTCGGTTCCGCCATAGTGGGCCGCATTGCGGAAGGCGTAAGAAATGAGAAACCAAACGAGGTCATCGTCGAAGATGTTGTCGGTTTCTGCAGATCGCTTGCACATTCGGTGCACACCGTGCGCACGGCCGTCGTGATAGAGTAGGGCATGAACTGGATCACCAATTTCGTCCGGCCCCGCATAAAGAGCCTCATGGCGGGTCGCAGCAGCAACACGCCGGAAAATCTCTGGCGCAAATGTCCCGGCTGCGGCGACATGATTTTCCATCGCGATCTGGTCGCAGCGCAGAACGTCTGCCCCAAATGCCAATACCATCTGCGCATCGGGGCGGCGCAGCGTTTTGCAGCGATCTTCGACAGCGGCGCATATGAAGAACTGCCGCTGCCAGACGTGCCGCAGGATCCATTGCGCTTTCGCGACGAGCGGCGTTATCCCGATCGCCTGAAGGACGCGCGAGCGAAAACCGGCCGCAAGGAGGCGTTTAGCGCCGCACGCGGCACGCTCGATGGAGCTCCGGTACTTGTCGCGGTGCAGCCGTTCGATTTTTTTGGCGGCTCGCTTGGCATGAGTGTGGGGGAAGGCTTCGTGCAGGCAGTCGAAACGGCTGTGCGCGAGCGGCGGCCTTTCATCCTCTTCGTCGCTTCGGGCGGCGCACGCATGCAGGAAGGCATCCTCTCCCTGATGCAGATGCCGCGGGCCACGATCGCCGTTGACATGCTGCACGAAGCGACGCTGCCGTATCTTGTGGTGCTCACCGATCCCACCACGGGCGGCGTCAGTGCCTCCTATGCCATGCTGGGCGATGTGCACATTGCGGAACCCGGCGCGCTAATCGGGTTTACCGGTCAACGCGTCATCGAGCAGACAATTCGCGAGCGGTTGCCGGATGGATTTCAACGGGCCGAATACCTGGAGGAGCACGGGATGGTGGACATGGTGGTGCATCGCCACCAAATGCGCGAAACGCTTTCCCGCCTGGTCCGACAGCTGACCAAACAGCCGAAACTCAATTCTTCCTTGCCCGCGTCGATCAGCAGCACAGCGCCGGCAGCCACCGGGGTCCCATGAGTGTTGCTGCACGCAGCGACGCCATTCTCGAGCGCCTGCTGCAACTTCATCCGAAGCGCATCGATCTCGTGCTCGACCGTATCGAGCGGCTGCTCGCCAGGCTTGGCCATCCAGAAGAGCGATTGCCGCCGGTGATCCACGTGGCAGGGACAAACGGCAAGGGTTCGACCTGCGCCTTCGCGCGCGCAATGCTGGAAGCGCAAGGCCTTCGCGTCCATGTCTATACATCGCCCCATCTGGTGCATTTTCACGAACGCATTCGCCTCGCCGGCTCCCTCATCGCGGAGGAGGAGTTAAGCGATGTGCTGGAGGAATGCGAAGCCGCGATCGCCGGCGCGCCTATCACGTTTTTCGAGATCACGACGGCGGCAGCGCTGCTCGCCTTCTCCAGACATCCTGCGGATGCGCTCATCCTGGAAGTCGGACTTGGCGGCCGGCTCGATGCAACGAATGTCATTCGTCGCCCCGCGGTGACCGTGATCACGCCCGTCGGACTCGATCATCAGGAGTTCCTCGGTGACGATCTTGCAGGAATTGCTGCGGAAAAGGCCGGCATCATCAAGCGCGGCGTTCCCGTCATCATGGGCGCGCAGGAAGATCGCGCGCGCGATGTCATTGAGCGAACGGCGGATTCGCTGTCGGCGCCGCTCTATGCCTTCGGTCAGGACTGGTTCGTCCACGCGGAGCGCGATCGCACCGTGTATCAGGACGAAAATGGGTTAATGGATCTGCCGCTGCCAAAGCTGCGTGGGCCCCATCAGATCGACAACGCCGGTGCGGCTATCGCGGCGCTACGCCATTCGCGCCGCCCTTGGGCTACGGAAAGCGGCATCGAGCAGGGGTTGCGAAAGGTCGAGTGGCCGGCACGCCTGCAGAGGCTCGCGCGTGGTCCGCTGATTGCGCTCGCACCGGAAGGCGCGGAAGTGTGGCTCGACGGTGGACACAATCCGCATGCTGCGCATGCGGTTGCGCAGGCCCTCGCCGATTTTGAGGAGAGGTCGGAGAAGCCCCTTTATCTGATTTGCGGGATGCTGAAGACCAAAGATGCGGAAGGTTTTTTTGTGCCGTTCCGGGGCTTGGCGCGCCATGTCACGACCCTTTCCATCCCGGGAGAGCCCGCCAGCCGCGGCGCGGGCGAGCTCTACGATGCGGCTCGTAAAGCCGGCCTGGAGGCAAGCCCGGCGGACGATCTGGAAGATGCCATGATCCAGGTGGCGGGTTGGGCGAGCGGCCGACCGGGAGAGGGCCCTCCGCGCATTCTTCTGTGTGGTTCGCTGTATCTGGCCGGCATCGTGCTGGCGGAGAATTCGTAAGTCCCCTTCGTTTACTGCGTTTGGTGCTCATTCGCAGACTCGATCAAGCCTCCATTATGCGCCGCCGACAGCACATGCGGGCGACCGAAATAGCGGATAGTCCCATCGCCATTTACAGCCGCAATGAGCTCGCCGCTGACGCTGATCGTGATCTTTCCATCGCCGTGGAGGGCAGCATACACTGTGGTCGCACGCAGACGTTCCGCTTCGATGCTGCCATCGCCAGAAACCGCGACGCCAAGCGCGTCACCCTGCGGAAACGAGTCAGTCACGTCGATCACACCGTCGCCTTTTATGGCAAGGCCTTGAATGTCCGGCGTCGTGATCTCGATGATTGGATTGTAATTGCGAGGACAACGGCGCGGGCACGCGTCTATCTCTAGCGAGCCGCTGCGCGGCTCATCGACATAAATATGCGTGAACTCAGTGCTGCCTTTCACCAGCACAACGCGTTGCTGCAAGCCATAGCGGATGGTCACATGTCCGTCGCCCTTCAAGCCAATGGAGTTGAAGTGCGTGACGGACACTGTCTCGGCCGCAACGGTAGCATGGGGCAACAGGCCCGCCAGCGCTGTCAGAAACAAGATGGCCCTCATCTCAACCGCCTTTACTGACGCTGCCGCCGCCGTCAACCGCGGAGGTCACAGACGGATTTCCCCAATAGGAGATGTTGCCGCCGCCATTGACGGCGGCTTGCAGACTTCGTTGAGCGCGCAGCGCGATGTGTCCGCCGCCGTCGACTGCCGCATCCACATGAACTGCGTCTATGGAGCGGATATCGATATGCCCGCCGCCTTGTATGGCGGCACCAATCGAATCCTGTCGGCCGAAGCCGCTCTCGCTCTCGATTTTGCCGCCACCGGAAATGGCGACACCCTCGATCCGCGGCGTCACGATTTCCACTTCCAGATCGTAATGGTGGGGGCAGTTCTGGTCGCAGGTGTCGATGACGAGCTTGCCGTCGCCCTTTACGTGGAATCTGGTGAATTGCGTACTTCCGTCCAGCAGCATGACGCGCTGGACAGCGCCATGACGCAAAATCACGTGGCCGCCGCCCCTGAGTTCCACCGATCGGAAAGCACCGACCGAGACGGCAGATGCCGCAAACGCTGCACTCGGCAGTAGTGCCGCCGCTAGAATGGAGGCACACACAAGCGAATGGATTTTCGTCATGGACAGACGCCTCAGAGATTTGCCTGCTCTGAAGTTAGGTATAGTCCACTAGTTTTGCTGCATTGTCATGGCGCACATGCGCCATGCTTTGGATGCTGTGCGTGGAAACTCAGGAAACAGCGCTGGTCGCGCTCGCCTGGATGGAGCTCTCGATCCATTCCTTGATCTTGGATTTCGGAAGGGCACCCACCTTGGTGGCCGCGACCTGTCCGCTCGAGAAGATCATCAGCGTGGGAACACCGCGCACGCCGTATTTCGTCGGCACGTTGGGATTCTCGTCGATGTTGATCTTGGCAATGGTTACCTTGTCCTTGAGTTCGCCCGCCAGTTCCTCCAGCGCCGGAGCAATCATACGGCACGGCCCGCACCATTCCGCCCAAAAGTCCACCACCACCGGCTTTGGCGCGTTCAGCACGTCGGTCTGGAAAGAAGCATCGGAAACCTTGATGGGGGCTGACATGAACGGCCTTTCAAATTGTGGTGGAACCTCAACAATGTAGGTGTGGACGGGGCAGGGTCAAGCGGACCGCAGGCGCTCCACTTCCTTATCCAGAATCTCCGCGGGAAGCGGCATCAGGCGGGGGCCCTCCGTCCACACCAGCGCGCAGGCAATTCGTTTGTCCGGAAACAATTTGGCCAGCGCGAGGCGGTAAAGCGCCATTTGCCGGACATAGATCGGCGCCACATCTTCCAGCCGTGTGGGGGGCGGGCGGTTGGTCTTGAAATCGATGGCCAGTACCTCGTCGGCCGTGACCGCGAGGCGGTCGATGCGGCCGCTGACGCGGGCGCCGTCGCCGAGTTCCGGCAGATCGGCGACGATGGCAATCTCGGCTTTCGATCCGGGCGCGAAGGCGGCGGCAAATTGCGGATCGTCCAGCACGCGCAAGGTGGACCCCACATGCGCCGCGGCATCTTCCGCCTGCTCGCCTTGCGCGGCAAGAAAAGCGAGGGCGATGTCGCGTCGTTCGACGGGTGGGATCTCCGGCAGGCGCGCGAGCAAGGTGTGGATCAACAGGCCGCGGCGGAAGCGCTTCGCCTGCTTCGGACCTGCGGGTGAAAAAACGGCAGGCTCATCGGCAACCACTTCATCCGATGGACGGATGAGCCGCGGACGCTCGCGTTCCGGCGGCGGGATGCTGCGCACCCAGTCCGGCAATTCGGTCTTCGCGCTCTTTGACGTCACTACAGTGGCGCGCTCTTCGGTGTCGTCCCCCAGCGCACAGATATCGCTGTCGCCGCGATCGATCTTCCTTCCGATTTTGCCCATCGCCGCTTCGGCCAGGCGGTACCAGGATTCGTCGCGAATGCCGTTCTTGTTCTCGAACCCGCAAACGTAGAGCCGGTCTTTGGCACGCGTCAGCGCCACGTAAAGCAGGCGGCGATGCTCCTTTAGCGCTTCGCGCTTGGCGATTTCCTTCGCCGCGGTCACCGCCTCGCACGCATCCACCTTGCGGATCGGAAAGATGACGCCGTCGTCCTGGTAGAGCAATTCGCCGCGGCGGCCCGGCGGATCGGGCAGGGTGGTGGTGTCGGGCAGGAATACGATGTCGGCTTCCAGCCCCTTGGCGCCATGCACGGTCATCACGCGCACCTGATCACGACCGCGCTCCATATCGCGTTTCACTTCCGCATCGCCACGTTCCACCCAATGCAGAAAACCTTCCAGCGAAGGCATAGCGAGGGCCTCGTATTCCAGCGCCAGCGATAGGAATTCGTCGATGGCGTCGCTCGCTTCCGGACCCAGCCGCGCCAGCAGCCGCGCGCGCATGTTGTCGGCGGCGAGCGCGCGGGCAAAGAACTCATACGGCGGCGCAAAATCGGCGCGGCGGAGCATCTCGGAAAGGAATGCGTGCGCGGAACTGAATGACGGCAACTCTTCGCGGCGTTCGGTGACTTCGCGCCACAGGCGACGCTGCCGCCCATTGGCGAGTGCGAACAAGTCTTCTTCGCTCAAGCCCACGAGCGGCGAGCGCAACAGCGCGGCGAGATTGAGATCGTCCTCCGGCAACAGCGCAAAGCGGCCGAGCGCCATCAGGTCCATCACCGCAATTTCGTTTTTCAGGCGAATGCGGTCCGCGCCCGCTACCGGTACGCGCATCTGCGTCAGCTTGCGGATGATCTCCGTGGCGAACGGCTCGCGCCGCGGCATCAGGATCATGATGTCGCCGGCCCGGATGGGCTGTTCGTGCCCCGGCAGACGCACCTTGTCGTCCAGCCATTTGCGGATTTTGCTCGCGATCTTCTCCGCCAGCTGCACCACCGGACTGGTTTCGGATTCCACGTCCACCGGCCGCCAGTAATCCGGCTCCGGCGTCTTCACCGGCTTGATGGTCGGCCAGAACTCCACCAGGCCCTTTGCGTCCTTGCGAAACGCCTGGTGTGTAATCGGTTCGCCGGATGACGTGAGACCCTCGCGCGCGGCGGGATCGGCGAACACCGCATCGACGAACTGCAGAATCTCAGGAGCGGAGCGGCGTGAGGTCTGCAGCCGCACATCGGCGAAATCATCCTGCGCATGCGCAGCGAAGTGGCGGCGGTTCACTTCGAATTCGTCCGGATCGGCACCCTGGAAGCTGAAGATGGACTGCTTCTGGTCTCCCACCGCGAACACGGTGCGCGGCGCAGCGAAGAGATCGCGTCGGCCTGCGCCGGCGAAGAATTCCTCCGTCAGGTTGCGCACGATCTGCCATTGCTCGGGGCTGGTATCCTGTGCCTCATCGATCAGGACGTGATCGAGGCCGCCATCGAGCTTGTAGAGCACCCATGCGGCCGCATCGCTGCGGTTGAGCAGCGCCAAGGTTTCGGAAATCAGATCGTTGTAATCAAGAACGCCGCGCGCGCGTTTGGCCTCCGCATACACATCGCGCACGGCATCGGCCAAGGTAAGCGCCGCGTGCGCAAGCAAAGCCGCGCGTGCCGCCCGGCAGCGCTGCTCCGCAGCGATGAAGCGCTCGGCCAATTGCGTGACATAAGCCGCGAGCTCGGGCCGCGCTTCCCCCAACGCCTTGGTGACAAGCTTTTCTTTTGCCTCGCCGTCGTTCTTGCAGAAGGCATCGCGCAAGGAGCGGAAGGCATCGGTGCTGAAGCCGCGGGTAGAGAAGGCTTCCAGCTGGCGGGCAAATCCGCGGTCCGTCTTGATCCCGTCCGACAGCCACACGATCACGGAGGCGAGTTGCTCCGCTTCCGTTTTTGCTTGCGCACAAAATTCTTCCGCAATGTGCTCGACGGAATCGCCTTGCTGTACGCCATGCGCACGTTCGGCCAAACGGCGCAGCGCGTCTTCGCCCTCCGGCAGCACAGCAAAGAACCGCTCCAGCTTGCGCCGGTCATTGCCGAGCGCGGCATGCAAAATCTGGTGCAGCCGGCTTTCGCTGGCTTCGGTGACGATATGCGCCACGGCGGCCGCCAATTCGCTGTCGCCTGAGCCCGCACGCTCCAGCACTTGCGCGCGAGCTTCCGCAATCAGGTCGCGCGCGCTCTGCTCATCCAAAACGCGAAAGGCGGGCGGAATGCCTGCCTCGATCGGGAAGCGGCCCAGCAGCCGCTCGCAGAACGAATGGATGGTTTGAATTTTCAATCCGCCCGGCGTTTCCAGTGCCAGCGCAAACAGCCGCCGCGCGTGCTTGAGGCCCTCTGCATCGGGAACACGCGCGCCGATTTCGGCAATCGCCTTCCCGAGCTTGTCATCGTCGAACATCGCCCATTGGCCAAGCTGCGCGAACAGACGTGCCTGCATCTCGGCGGCGGCGGATTTCGTGTAGGTGAGACAGAGAATTCGCTCAGGCCTGGCGCCCTCCAGCAGCAGCCGCGTCACGCGGTTGGCGAGCGTGTGCGTTTTGCCGGCGCCGGCGTTGGCCGACACCCAGGCCGAGCGGCGCGGGTCCGCGGCGGCGAGCGCATCGCTCAGCGCGGCGCTCATTCCTCCACCTCTTCCCAGCCGGCCAGCGCCCATTCGCCCACGCGCGAAAGATGGTCGTAATCGCCCGGCTGGTCGGCGCGGAACGGCATGACGCGCGGCAGGTAGGGCATGGTTACATTGCAGTAATCGGCGAGGCGCGTGCGTAGATTTGCTTCGGCTTTAGCGATCAACTCCGCCACATCCGGGGTGGGACGGATTTCACCCGGCTCCGCGCCGCCGCCGAAGCGGATGTAGATGAGCTCGGAAGTAGTGAGCTTGCCGGCATCGGCAAAGCCGCCTTCCGCCAGCATAAGCGCTTCCAGCGGCAATTGCGGCGAGAGCAGCAGCTTCACCTGCTTGGGCGACGGGAGCTGTCCGGTCTTGTAGTCGATGATCGCGGCAGTGCCATCCTTCAGCACATCGATGCGGTCGGCACGCCCGCGAAGGACGAATTCGCCCGCCGGTGTTTCGAAGGCGCGCGTGCCAGCGATCTCCAGATGCGAACGCACGATGTTTTCGCGCCGCAGCTTCTCTTCCGCCACGAACCACCGCGCGGCGTTGATGAAGCGCGGCCGCCAAAGTGCAATGGCGACGTTCGGAATGTTAGATTCGCGGAACACGTCATTGGCGATCCGGATCAACTCCGTATAATCTTCCGGCAGTTCGCGCGGAAACCCGCGGACGAAGCGCTCCAGCGCAGAGTGAACGGCGCTGCCGCGTTCCAGCGGCCCGATCTCCGCGTCCAGCGGATCAAGCGGTTTAAGCCCAAGCACATACTTCGCGTAGATGGCGTACGGATCGCGCAGCCAGGTTTCGATATCGGTGACTGACAAACCTTTTGGCCGTTTGTCGACAGGCGGGCGGGGGCGCGGCCGCTTCATGCGCTGCGGGGGGCCCTTTGGCTGATCGCGCAGCGCCGCGAAGCTTGCGTAGGCGATATCCGATTTCAACTTGTCTGCCAGCGACAAGCCGTTGGTCAATTGCTGAAGGCGCTGCAGCCAGCGCGAGGCAACGGTCGGCGCGCCGTCTGCTTTCAGCGCGCGCGTCAGCACGACGCGGGGCGAAGAGGCCAGGGTCGCGAAATCATGCGCCGCCAAACCGATGCGGCGCTCCGGCGACTCCAGTCCCAGTTGCGCCCGCATGGGACGCGACAGCCAGGGATCGGTGCTGGCGCGGGCCGGCCAGGTGCCTTCGTTCAGCGCACCGAGAATGATGAGATCGAAACTCTGCAGCCGCGCTTCCAGCGGGCCGAGGATGGCGAGCCGGGGATGCTTGCCGAACGGCGGCCGCACCGCGCGCTCTTCCGCCAGCGCACGAAACAGCACGGGATATGAGCTGGTCTCAATCTCTGGCAGGTCGCCGCATGCCTCTTCGAGTTCACCGACGAGGCGCGCAGCTGCCTCGCCGGCCGGCTCGCGCCATAGCCCAGCTTCGCCGGAGTCCGCATCACTCGCTGCCAATGCTTCGGCGCAGCCGACATGGGCATTCAGGACCTCCGGCAGCTTCGCAGTGTCACTGAGGAAGGCGTGTCCCAGCGGGTGTAACAGTTCACGCAGAGCCTTGAACCAGTAGGCAAGTTCCGCCATGCGTTTGATGGCGAACTCGCTGTCGCGCTTGCGGGCATCCTGCAATGCCGATGCAATCGCCCGCTCAATTCCGGCAAGCCCCGGATCGGGGCGCGGACCGCGTAAAACATAACGATCGAGCTGGCGCACGCGGCGGCGGAAATCTGCCGGCATCTGATTCCCGGAAGCGAGCGGATGCTTGAGCAGCGCCAGCAGGGGCACGGGCGCGAAATTCTCCGCCGCCGCTTCCGCGAGTAGGCAGAGGAAGCTGCCGGGTGGCGTGTTGGCGAGCGGCCGGCCGGCGGAATCGTCAATCTCGATATTCCAGCGCGCCATCTCGGAGGCCACACGACGTGCCAGCTTGCGATCGGGCGTGACCAGCGCCGCCGTCCGGCCGGATGTCTCCAGCGCATGCCGCAGCATCAGCGCGATGGCGGCGGCTTCCTCGTTCGGCTGCGCCGCTTCCACCAGCGACAGGCCATCGAGTCCTTTCGCTATCTGATCGCCGCCGCGTTCGGCGATGGCGCGCCAGGCATCGGTGGTCGGCGCGGGGCGCAAGGTTTCACGGATCAGCGTTTCGCGCGCGATGAATGCCGGCGCAGAATTAAATTCCTTCACATCGACGCGCTCTACGCCGATGCGCTGCAGCAGTTGCTTTAAACCGTATTGCGGATGACCCGGATCAAGAGCGTTCCAGCTTGCCTCATCCAACTGCTTGTCGAGGCCGGGCAGAACGACAAATCCGTTCGGCAGATTGGCAATCGCTTTCAGCAATCCCGCCGTGGCAGGAATGCTGCCGGTCGAACCCGCGGCGACAACCAGCCCTTGCGGTGGACTCTCCTGCAGCCGTTTTGCCAAAGCGCGGAGCGCGAGATTACGCCGCGCCGCCGGATTCATTTTCCCTTCGTCCGCCAGCACCTTCGGCCAGTGATCGCGGATGATTTGCAGAAACGTTTTCACCTCCGTCCAATGCTGCGCGAAGGCTTGCGGCGCCAGCTTATCGAGATCGGCGAGATTACAGCCTTGCGTCTCTGCCTCGTCGAGAAAATCGGCCAGCGCACGCGATAGCGCCACGGCTTGCGCAAACGAAATGTGCGCGCGGCGCCGTTTGCGATCCCATTTCTGCACCAGGGTCGCCAGCAGCAGCGCACGGCGCAGCGGTGAGATGGCAGGCGGCAGCGTCAGGGCGTCGGTGCCCACCTCGAAAAGGAAATCCTCTTCCTCCACATCGCCGAGCGGACGGGTGTTCGGGAGCAGCGCAGCCCCGCCGAGCATCCGCGCGAACGTTTCGTTGACGGTGCGCGCGGCACGCCGCGTGGGCAGGTAAAGCGTGACATTCGAAAGTGCGAGCGGATCGCGCTCGGCACCGGTGCGCGCGAGCAATCCACGCGCTAAAGTTGCGGCGAACGGTGCGCTGGCGGGAACGGTGAAGACATTCGCCATCAACTTCAGGCGGGTGCCAAATCCGCCAGAAAAGCTTCGGCTTCTTTCAGCGCTTCGGGCGTGCCGACGTGCATCCACACGCCGTCCAGCCGCATGCCGAACAGCCGCCCCTGCTCGATCGCACGCTCCCACAGTTGCAGCAGGTGGAAAGCGCCGCTCGGTGAATCCTCGAATAGCCGCGGATGAATGATGGAAGCGCCGGGATAGGCGAACGGCGAGAGGCGCCCTTCGGGAACCGAGCTCAGGCGCCCTTCCGAATCCATCAGGAAATCGCCACGGCCTTCGTAGCCCATCGACGTGACGAGCGAAGCCATCAGCAGCAGCGAATCCATCGTCTCGGGATTCCATCGCCTCTTCAGGCGCTCCAGCGCATTGCCGTAGCCTTCGGCCCAGATGGAATCGGAATTGTGCAGGAAGAATGGCGCGCCTTCGAAATACGGCAGCGCGCGCACAATCCCGCCGCCGGTGCCAAGAATGGCATCGGTTTCGTCAGAAATACGAATTTCCACATCGTTACGCTTGGCAAGATGCTTGCTCAGCTTGTCGGCATGGTAGTGGACATTGACGACGATCATCGTCACGCCGGCCGCGACCAGGCGATCGATGGCATGATCGATGAGCGCGCGGCCCGCCACTCTCACCAGCGGCTTCGGCGTGTCGTTGGTGAGCGGACGCATGCGCGTCCCCAAGCCAGCGGCCAGGATCATCGCCCGCGTGACCCGGCTCACGCCGTTTCTCCGACGATCACCTGATGCCGGGCGTCGCCCGGAATCTTGCGGTCATACCAGTGTTTCAGCGGCGCCAGCGCGGGATGCGTTAGGTCGCGTTCGAGGTAACCCCATACGCGCGGCAAGTATGAGAGATAGCGGGGCTTGCCGTCGCGCCTGTAGAGGCGCGCGAAAATGCCGGCGATCTTGGCGTTGCGCTGCGCCGCCATCACCGCGGCTTGCGCGCGATACGCATCGCCATCGAAGGAGGCGTCCGTTTTTCGCCGCGCGTCTATGTAGCGTTGGGTCATCGCCTCGGCGAGTTCAGGCGCAACATCGCGGCGGGCGTCCTCCAGGAGCGAAATCAGGTCGTAGCTGGTGGTGCCCGCCACCGCGTCCTGGAAATCGATCATGCCGACGCGGGCCGCGTCCTCGCGCTGCGGCAGCCAGAACAGATTCTGCGCATGGTAATCACGGTGGACGAACACGGAGGGTGACGCCAGCACCGGCCGTAGCGCTTCGCGCCAGAGAGTGCGGTGCTCTTCGCGCTCGTCTTCGCTGGCGTTGCGGCCTAGCGCGAGCGGGATGAACCATTCCGTCATCAGATCGGTTTCAGCGAGCAGCGCGGTTTCGTCGTAGGCGTGCAGTGGCTTGCCATTCGCGAGCGCCGCCGGTGGCGTTTCATCGTGCAGCTTCGCCAGCGCATCGATCGCTGCGGCGTAAAGCGCGGGCTCCTCGCCGGCATGACCGTTCACGAGCACATTGGCGTAGAGATCGTCGCCCAAATCCTCGATCAGCACGAACCCCGTCTTCACCTCGGCCGCGTAGACATGCGGCGCGCTTAAGCCTCGGGCGCGCAGGAAATCGGCGACGGCGACAAAGCGTCCGCAATCGGCGCCCGCCAGCCGTGCCACGGCATTGTAGCCGAGCGCATGGCGTTGCTTCGCAGTCGCGTTCGGCGGGGATTGCGGATCTTCTTTGTCCTGCGGCTGATCCATCAGCATGGCGCTTTCGCCACCGCGATGCAGGCGGATATAGCGGCGCGTGGAGGCATCGCCCGGCAAGGGCGACAACACTGCGTCGCTCCAGTCGGCGGCGCGCAGAAATTCGTTCATCGCCTCACGGCGCTCAGGACTCATGCTTTGCCCCTTCAAACAGACGCGAAGCCCATTCGCGTGGGCCACTTACTCTGGCAAGACGGCTTTGGGCGCCGAGAATCTCTAATTCGATGCGCAGAGTATCCGGGGGCAAGCGCGCGCCCGCGCGCTCCGGCCATTCGATCAGCGCGGCGCCACCCTCCAACGCTTCGTCCAGCCCCAATTGCTCGACCTCCGCCTCATCTTCGATTCGATACAGATCGAAATGGTCAATGTTGAGGCGATCCACTTCGTAATGCTGCACCAGCGTGAAGGTAGGGCTTGGGACGTCCTCGCCCACGCCCAGTGTCCGAAGCATCGCGCGCGCCAAGGTGGTCTTGCCGGCCCCAAGGTCGCCCGCCAAAGCCACCACATCGCCGAGCTTCAGCGAAGCCGCGATCTGCGCTCCCAGCTCAGCCGTCGCCATCTCGTCCGCAAGCGTGATTTCCCGCACGAACCCCTCTGATTTGCCCTTCATCGACAGGCTCTTAGCGGGCCATATCGGCCGCCGCAACGCAAGCCGCCGTGCCGTTGATTCCACATGTTCCTTGCGCCTATCTAGCAGCCAATTCGTGACCTTCGCGTAAGGGCCAGCCGCAAAAATGGAGCGAATCGTCATTATCGGCGCCGGTCAGTCCGGCGCACAGGCGGTGGCGAGTCTGCGGGCGGAAGGCTTCGACGGCGCGCTTACCCTCGTAGGCGACGAGCCGTTCGCGCCGTATCAGCGGCCCCCGCTGTCAAAAGCGTATTTGTCCGGGGCGATGGAGCGGGAGCGCCTCTTCCTTAAGCCCGAGGCGTTCTACCGCGAAGCGCACTGCGACCTGTTGCTCGGTATCGCGGCAAAGGCGATTGACCGCGTTAGAAAACACGTTCGGCTGAGCGACGGCCGCGAGTTGCCTTATGACAAGCTGCTGCTAGCGACCGGCTCGCGGGTGCGCCGGTGCGTCATTCCGGGATGCGATCTGCCGGGTATTTTTTATTTGCGGGGCATTGCCGACGTCGACGCGATGCGTCCGCACTTGGTTACCGGCGCGCGGCTTGCGGTGGTGGGCGGCGGCTATATCGGGCTGGAGGTCGGGGCGGTCGCGCGCAAGCTCGGTCTGGAGGTGACCGTCTTCGAAGCGCTCGATCGGGCGATGGCCCGGGCGGTGTCGCGACCGCTGTCCGAGTTTTATGAGCGTATGCACCGCGAGGCCGGCGTCCGATTTCACTTTAACACACCGGTCGCAGCGTTCGAGGGCACAGGAAAGCTGGAAGCGGTTTGCGCGGGTGGCGAACGATATGACGTTGATCTGGCACTTGTGGGCATCGGAATTGTGCCGAATGTGGAGCTGGCGCAGCAAGCGGGTCTCGCGTGCAACGACGGCATCGTTGTGGATCAGCATTGCGGCTGCACATCGGATGCCGCGATCTTCGCCGCGGGCGATTGCACGCAGCATGTCGGGCGCGACGGGCATTCCACTCGCCTTGAATGCGTGCAGAACGCCATCGATCAAGCGAAGCATGCCGCGCTCGCCATGGTGGGCAAACCGATGCCGTATCGCGAAGTGCCGTGGTTCTGGTCCGACCAGTACGATCTGAAGCTGCAGATCGCCGGGCTGGCGTGGCCCGGCGACGAGTTAGTGATGCGCGGCAATCCGGAAGCACGAAAGTTCGCCGTGTTTCATCTCCGCGACGGCGTTGTCGCCGCGGTTGAAGCAGTGAATGCGGCACCGGAATACATGATCGGTCGCAAGCTCATTGCGGAGGGCGCAAGGGTTTCGCCCGAGCGGCTTGCCGACACCGCCATTCACATAAAAAACGTCGTCTGACTCGTATAGAACTGGGCATGCCAAAAATCACGTTCATTGACCACAGTGGTAAAGGGCACGACGCGGAAGTCCCCATCGGCTGGTCGGTCATGGAAGGAGCGGTGAAGAATTTGATCCCGGGCATCGATGCCGACTGCGGTGGTGCTTGTGCCTGCGCCACCTGCCATGTCTATGTCGATCCGGCCTGGTTGCCGAAGTTGCCACCCAGATCGGATATGGAAGAGACGATGCTCGATTTCGCGCAGGAGCTTCAGCCGAATTCTCGTCTATCGTGCCAGATCAAGGTAACTCCGGACCTCGAGGGGCTGGTGGTGCGCATTCCCAAGAGTCAGCATTAAATGCGCACATCACAGCGCCGGGAATGCAGCCGCAATATTTTCTTTTACCCGATCAATGTCCAAAAAATAATCCGGGTTCTCCCTTCCGGCGATCTCATTCAGATTGCCACTTTCCGATAGCGAAAGCGGCTGGAAGAGACTCCTGCCCACCGACAAAAAATAATCCGCGAATTTCCAATTCAATCCGTGACGTTTGGTCTGTGGCGAGATCCAGATATTGGGAATTTTGAAGGCGTCGGCGACAATAAGCCCGTGCAAACTCGTGGAAGCGATTCCGTCGCACGCGGCAATCTTCAAAATTGTTGCTAATGGATCGGGCTCCCGGACATCGATCAGCGTGCTATTCGGCGTGTGCTCGAGTACGCGCCGGACAAAGCCGGACTCCACCTGCGAGTGATGGGGAATTACGCCCCATGCCCACTCCTTCGATTCAGGACGCTCGATCAGCCGATCGGATAAGAGCCCGGGATCACCAAGGGGAACTGACTGTCGAAGGCGAAGCACATTACGCGTAAGCGGACCGCGCACCGCACTTGTCGTCAGGCAGGGCAAGCTCGGAAAATCCAACGGCATAATGATTCCCGTGCCCCAAACATGTAGAGGTTCCCGGCGAATCGTCAGTTGCATAGACCTCGCGGCAGCCTGCAGGATGCTTCCGATCCCCAGCAAGTCGGCGTGGGGAATGGCGGCCCGTTCCACCGCACGGCCTGCGATGGCGCTCACCACGATCGGCGATAATTCGTCTCCGAAATTTCCACCTTCGGGGCCACGCCACCAGTGCATTTTGATGGGCACCCCGCGCTTTCGCCTCTTGCCGGTGCTCGTTGCTCTGGCGCTAGACTGTAATGAAGAGGGCTGAGACGAGCGCGTAAGCAACGACGCGAAAGCCTTCCTCATAGTCGGCAATGGCGATATTTTGCGGCCGGACGGCGCCTTGTCCGATCGGAACGTTTCGTTGATTTCTCACTAGACAGCCTGTTAGGAGACGTTCGCTGCATCGGATTAGCTGCCAATGAAATCATGGTGTGTCCTGATTCGATATCTTTGATGCCTGCCATTTTCGCGCAAGAAGAAGAAGCAAGATGGATCGAAACTTCATGACCGGCACAATGCCCGACGCCCGTGCTCCCGGCCTCAAAACTACTTTTATCCGGAAAGGCGGGTGGCTTGGCGAGAACCTTTCTTGCTTCGAAGTGCCAGCCTTGCCCATTCACGAGATGATCGAGATAGCGGCTGCCAAAACAAATGAAGTGGGAAAGCGGCCGTTGTGGGCAGGTTACCGTGAGATTGAGGCGTACCCGCGCTCCACCACCAAGGATCGCAAGCCCAATCAAGTGCGCGTCGCGCCGGCTATCGGCCGGTTCTTCAGTTGGCTCGCGAGCATGAGAAGGAACCCGCAAATTGTGGAGATCGGCACCGCTTTTGGAATCTCCGGTATGTACTGGTTGGCTGGCATCGGGCAGGGGCATCTTTACACCTTCGATCCCAATCCAGATTGGGCGTCAATCGCGCGTGAGAATCTGCATAGAGTGTCGACCAATTTTACGCTCGCGGTCGATACATTCGAGAATGCGGGCCCAAGATTGGTTGAATCTGCGTCGGTCGACATTGCATTCATTGATGCGATCCACATGCCGGAGGTGGTTCAGCGGCAATTTGACATGCTTAAACCTGCCATGAAATCCAGCGCGCTAGTCCTGTTCGATGATATCTGCTTTTCCGAGGGAATGCGCACGTGCTGGAGCGAAATTGCATCCTCGCCACATGTAACCGCATCGGCGACGCTGGGCCGTCGCACTGGAATCATTGAGCTGACCTGAGGGAAAGTGGGACTTAGGAGAGCGAAGAAGCCGACCAACCCGATTTGGCCAATTCCTTGAGCCAGCTGGAAAGCCGGTGCTGCTTGGTCTTGCGGTTGATGTCGGCCTGGCTACGGACCCATGCGATCTGTATCACCCGGCGTTCGCCCACGAACGGCGTGTGCCCATGCCAGGAATGATCGGCGCGGCGGAAGGCAACGAACGAGCCCATCTCCGGACACACTTCAGCTGCGTAGTCATTGAAGTCTTGCTTATTCTGCAGCACGCGGAAGCGACCCTCCGGCGAGTGCCATCCATCGTTCATGTAAATGAGGAGCGTCGCAATTTTGCTTTCGGAATCACAGTGAATATTGCCTTCGTGCGAGGCGGAAATTCTGCGGATCGTAACGAGGGTTGGGTAAGGCGAGAGATCAATTCCCAGCGCATCCGAAACGGCGGCGGTAAATTGCGGCCCCTGGATTTCCGCGATCAGCTTCGCGAAAGCGCCCTCGAGCTTCATTTGCGAAAGCGGATGATACCCGGCGAGTTTGATGTCCGGAAAGCTTTCGCGCAGTGCGGGAATCCACGCTGGCCGCAGTGCGCCTTTGCCCAGCATATAATCATAAGGTGAATGATGCACGTCAGCGGCACGGATCGCGGCGTAATCGATGAAGCTTTCGATTGTCATTCTTAGGTCCTGGATTTCGCGCAGCGTTATAGCGTCGGCCCCGAAGGGCCTCAAATTCAGGCCGCGTGGACTTCTCGGGCCAAAGCGTTGTCCGTTTTGTCCAGCCGCCGCGGCAAATGGCAGCGGACCAGAGTGCCGCTGCCTTCAGCGGTTTCAATTTCGACCCAGCCATCGTGCAGACGCACGAAGCTGTTGACGAGTGCAAGTCCAAGACCGGCGCCGGCCCGATGACCGGCGCGTGCCTTCGCCTCGAACCGGTCGAATACCTTTGCCTGAAGCTCTGCGGCGATTCCCGGGCCGCTGTCGGAAACATAGATCTGCACGTCATCGCCCACAATCTGTGCGCCGAGCGCGATTGCAGCGCCACGTGGTGTGTATTTCAAGGCGTTTGACAACAGGTTGAAGACCACTTGCCGGATGCGCCGCTGGTCCAGGACTGCAGCGCCAATATCGTGTGCGACATCAAAGGTGAATGCGATATCACGGCTCGATACGTGTTGGCGGAGCGGATCGGTAGCCCGCGCCAGCAACTCGTAAAGATCCAGTTCCGCAAGCTCCAATTGCATGTTGCCTGACTCGATCAGCGCCAAGTCCAGAATATCGCTCGTGATCTCCGCAAGCCTGCGCGAGCCAGCCAAGATGCTGTGGACATAATCCTTTTGCTTCGTGCTCAAAGGCCCCGCATGGCCGCCAGCGAGCATGTCCGCAAATCCCTGGACGGCATTGAGCGGATCGCGGAACAGGAACGACGCATGCTGAACAAAAGTTGACTTCAGCTCGTCCGCGGCCATTAGTGCTTCATTGCGCTCGCGGAGAGCCGCCTCGACCCGGTAGCGGTCCGTCACATCCGCGAAGGTCACAAGCGTCGCGCCATCCGGCAACGGCGCCAGTCCAACCGTCACGATAGTCTTGTCCACGCGCTCAATCCGGCCACGCTCCTGGGTGCGCTCGGAGGCTGACAACACGCTGGAAATCAGATGTCGCCAAACTTCTTCCTCGCCGAAACGTTGCGTGCAGGCCTGCGCAATTTCCCGGATATGCGGTTCGTTGGAAAGCTCCGCCGGCTCGAAGAGCCAGAGTCGCACGAAGGCAGCGTTGTGCAATTTCAGCCGTCCATCGACACCGAATACAGCCACGCCCTCAGCCAAGGTGTCGAGCGTGGCGCGTTGAACGCCGATCAACGTGTTGTACGAGCTCTCCAGCGCAAGTTTTTCGGTTATATCTTCGTAAAGATAGGTCAGGCCGCCGAACGGATGTGGCTGGGCGACCACACGAAGTGTCTTGCCGTCGGGAAGATGCCAAGACTCTTCCGGCAAAAAGGCCTCATGATGGTCATAGGCGGCGAGGCGTTCGCGCTTCCACTGCTGGTAATTCCGCTGCTCTGGCAGTCGCCTCGCTTCGCGAAGCCGATCAAGAACTTCTCCGTCCAGTGGACGGGTTTCGAGCCACGCCTCCGGCAAATCCCATAACCTCGCGAAGGCATTGTTATGAAACGACAGGCGCTGGTCATGGCCAAAGATCGCGACGGCCGTGGCCAGTTTGTCCAGAGTGTCGGCATGGGCATCCAAATGCTGCTGCAGCTTGGCTTCGGCGTTTGAAACATCGGTGACGTCCGTTGCAATACCGAGAACAGAGCTGTCCTCCAGGGGGATTTCCTTGAACTCGAGCGCGCGCCGCTGTCCGCAGAGCACGGCATAGCGCTTCGCCTGGACCAGATGGTTTTCCGCGCGCGCCGTGCTGGCGAGGTCCCGCTCGGTCCGCTCCAACGGTGTTTGCGCGGAGAGAACGTTTGCGCTGTCACCCGCACCAACCGCCTGGGCATAAGCAGCATTAACCCATGTGAGCGCGAGGGTACGGTCGCGCAGCCAGACCGGCAGCGGCAGCGCATCCATCATGGTCCGCAGATTGCTTGTCGATGCTGCCTGGGCGGGAGCCCGTGTATCGAGCCAAACGGCCAGCATGGTGCCGATCGCTCGACCGCGCACATGAATAAGGTCATTCTCCGCCACACGGGCATCCAGTACGAACGATGCGCCAGTTGCGGCGAGATCGTCGAGCGCCTGCGAAAGCAGCAACGCGTCAGGACCGGCAAGGCAGGCTTCGAGCAAAATATCGCTCGGACCAAATGAAAAGGTCTCTTCGGCCGCTGGCCCCCATACAACGATCGCCTCTCGGCCTGCCTCGATGAGCGCGTTCCGATTAGCGACGGTCGCTCTGGCGCGAGCGCGCTCGGTCGTTACGCGCCGCTTGAGTTCCGCGATCACGCGATTCGCCGATACCGCCCAAAGTGACGCGGCGATGGCCAGCGCCACGGCTCCAAGTGCGATGGTTGTGGAGACGGTGCCTGAATCTGCCCACGCCGGTTGCGGCAAGAGCAACAAACTCACGGTCAACGGGGCCCGGAAGGAGCGGCGTTTTTGCCTTTGGCGCGTCCGGCTTATTGCCATTGCCGGGTTACGACGCATGTGTTCAGCCGCCCCCTGATTCCGCGAAATTCGCGAATCACTCGCGGAATCAAGATGGTATGTGCGAGGAGTGAGTCTGCATAGTGTTGGTGTTAACAAAGCGTAAAAAATCTACATGTGGGGAGTCGGTGAAGCTGTAGCAGCATCGCGCAACCGGATGAGAAGCCCCTGATCCCAAATAAATCCACGACATGTCACACAGCAAGTTGAAGTGCTTTCACCCAAGCACCGCCGGCTTCTGAACTTGTCACCTTGCCATGCTGACATTAACGACCTCCCAACAATTCGGAGAACGCACATGTTCGACCGCAGGGACTTACTGATGGGCGGGACCGCCGCGGCGGCACTGGCTGCTCTGTCACTGCCTGCCGTTGGGGCCGCCAACGAAGCAAGCGAGGCGTCGACTGCCGGCGCTTCCGCAAAACTGGCGCAGCTGTTCGATACATTCGTCAGCGAACAACTCGACCATGCACCCGAAGCGGTTACGAGTCTTGGTCTCGATACCGGCAAGCGCGCCCATCAGAGAGCCGAACTGTCAGACCGGTCTTTGGCCGAGGCCAGCCGGCTCAAAGCTCTTGTGGCCAGCCAGTTCGCGCGCCTCGAGGCGTTTCGCCGTGAAGCGCCGAACGCCAAGGATCAGATCAGCTACGATGTCGTGCTGTATGGACTGAAGACCCAGGATACAGCGAACCGCCGCTATGCTTACGCAGGCGGCAATCTCCAGGCACCCTATGTGCTGAGCCAGCTAACCGGTTCTTATCAGCAGCTCCCGGACTTTCTCGACAGTCAGCATCCCATCAACACAAAGTCCGATGCTGATGCCTATGTTGCGCGGCTCGATGCCTTCGCGCGCGTGCTGGATCAGGAAACCGATTTCGCAAATCACGATGTGGGCTTGGGGGTAACGCCGCCGCACTTTGTGCTCAGCCGCGCGCTGAAGCAGATGACGGATATGCGCAAGCTCCCCGCGGAGCAATCGATCCTGGTGCAGTCGGTCACGAAGCGCACGAAGGAAAAGAACATCGCTGGCAACTACAGCGACGAAGCGACGAAGATCGTCTCATCCAAGATTTATCCGGCGCTGGACCGCCAGATCGCGCTGCTGCAGGGCCTGCAGTCAAAGGCGGTGCATGACGCGGGTGTATGGCGCCTTCCCGAGGGTGGGTCCTATTACGCAGACTCACTTGCACAGGCGACCACCACCACGATGTCGCCGGCCGAGGTCCACAAGCTGGGTCTGGATGTCGTGGCGCAACTGTCGGCGCAGGCGGACAATATTATGAAAGCGCAAGGGCTCACTCAAGGCAGTGTCGGCGCGCGCTACCGCCAGATGTTCAGCGATCCAAAATTCCGCTACCCGAACACCGATGTCGGCAAGGAGCAACTCATCGCCGATCTCAACAAGAAGGTTCAGGCGATACGGGCGAGGCTGCCGCAACATTTCGGCGTGCTGCCAAAAGCCAATGTGGTGATCGTCCGGGTACCGAAATACATCGAGGCTGGGGCGCCAGGCGGGTATTATCAGAACCCTTCTTTGGACGGTTCACGGCCGGGCCGCTATTATATCAATCTGCGGGACACCGCCGAGACGCCGAGCTGGACCCTGCCCACACTCACCTTCCATGAAGCGATTCCCGGCCACCATCTTCAGGGCTCGATTCAGCAGGAGGCGGACCTGCCTCTGATCCGCAAGCTTGCGGGCTTCAATGCCTATGCAGAAGGCTGGGCACTCTATGCTGAGCAACTCGCTGTGGAGATCGGCATGTACGCCGACGATCCGTGGGGCCATCTCGGACAGCTTCACGATGCAATCTTCCGTGGCGTCCGCCTGGTCGTCGACAGCGGCATGCATGCAATGAAGTGGAGCCGCGAGCAGGCGATCAAGTACTACACGGAGTCGATCGGCGATCCGGAAGCCTCGGCGGTCACCGAAGTGGAGCGCTACTGCGTATGGCCGGGTCAGGCCTGCTCCTACATGGTCGGCAAGGTGAGTTTTCTCCGGCTACGCGACAAGGCGAAAGCGGCGTTAGGATCTCGCTTCGACTTGCGACACTTCCACGACGCGGTGCTGCTCAGCGGCGCTGTTCCGCTGACGGTGCTCAATACCGTGGTTGCGGAATATATTGCGAATCCTGGCGGCACGTCCGGCTGAGGACGCACCAGCCGCCGTTAACACGTCATCCGCCCGAACTCGGAACAATCTCGCAGCGCTCACGTTCTCATTTGCGAGATTTCCGAAAGAGGGTCACATGTTCCGTTGGGCCGTGGTGTTTCTCGTCCTTGGACTGATCGCAGGCGTGTTGGGATTCAACCTCATTGCCGGCGTGTCCATCGCCATCGCGAAATTTCTCTTCTTCCTGTTCATCGCCATCTTCGTCGTTCTGCTGATCCTTGGACTCACGGCGGCGCGGCGGCTGACCGGCAGATAGCGCCTCTTCGATTCGAATTTCGCCGCTATGCCCGCTAGGATCGCGGGCATGCCGGTCACTATCTACCACAACCCGAAGTGCTCCAATTCGCGGCGCTGTCTGGAGATCGTTCGCGAGGAGGGGTTCGACCCCACCATCATCGAATATCTGAAGTATCCGCCAACCGCTGCTGAACTCGAACGGTTGGCCGGCAAAATTGGTGTTCCCATCCGCAAGATTATCCGCACGAAAGAGCCGGTGTACGCGGAGCTGGGGCTGGCCGATGCTGGCGACGCGCAACTGCTGAGGGCGGTGGCCGCACACCCCATCCTGCTCAACCGGCCGATCGTCGTGACCGAAAAAGGCGCGAAGCTCTGCCGGCCGCCAGAGATCGTCCGCGAAATCCTCTGAAGCGCGAATTGGCGCGGGCAGGTCTTTTTCGTAGGATGTAGGCGCGAACAACTTCGGAGAGGCGCCGATGTGCCGGGCCATCAAGACACTGCACAATTTCAAGCCACCGGCGACGCACGATGAGGTCCGCGCCTCGTCGATTCAGTTCGTGCGGAAGCTCTCCGGCTTCACGCGGCCGTCGATAGCCAACGAGGCGGCGTTCAATCGCGCGGTTGACGACGTGGCGCATGCCGCACATCACCTGCTCGAAGCGCTGGTGACGAACGCGCCGCCGCGCGACCGCACCATGGAAGCCGCAAAAGCGAAAGCACGGTCCACGCAGCGTTTCGCGGCCGGCGCTCGCGCTGTTGCGCGCTAGCGTTCTGGACTAGGCTGCCGGGCCTTTCACGAAGGGGAATTCCATGATCCGCATTGCCGTTGTCGCCGCGCTGCTGCTCTCAGCAGCGCCGGCTTTTGCATCCGATGAATCTGACATCACGGCGGCCATCACGAACATGAATGCCGCGATGAACAAGAACGACACCAAGGCCGCGGCCGCGTACTACACCGGCGAGGGTGTGATCCTCGACGAATTCCCGCCGCATGTCTGGAGCGGCGCGAGTGTGTACGACCACTGGGCCGCCGATTTCGACACCTACTCGAAGGCGCATGGCGATACCGACGGCCTGGTAACCACGAGCAAACCATTGCACGTCACCACCAGCGGCGAGCGCGGCTATGCTGTGGTGCCGGCGCTCTACACTTATAAAGAACACGGCAAGAAGGTTACCGAGCACGGCCTCTGGACCTTCGCGATGCAGAAGATCGGCGGGGTGTGGAAGATCGCCGGCTGGGCGTGGGCGCCTAGGTAGGAATACTGACGG
>JBJMVL010000110.1:0-50713 GCA_045810735.1 Alphaproteobacteria bacterium | reverse complement strand
GCGCACCCGGAAGCAAAATTCCTCAATGGCGATCGCGCAGAGCGTGGACCGACACAGCGGCGTCACATCGTTGTTCGAAGTGTTCGCCACATCGGCAAGGAAGCGAACCGGCTGGACGATCAGCTGGCCATGGGCACTGATCCATCAGCACAGGTGGAATTTGGTGATGGGCGCGACAGCCTGCGGCTGCGCATGGCCGCCATCAAAACCGCCGTCAAAACATTTGGACCAGTGGCCGTAGCACAAGCGGCGAATATCTCCCGGCAGCATTTGTTTGCGATTACGCAAGGCACGTCCGCACCATCGGAAAACATACTAACGCGCGTAGAAAAAAGCTTAAGTGCGCTTCGAAGAGAAAGGGATCAGGAATTGGCGACCACCATGTCTGCTGTGATTAAGTTGAAGAAATTGGCCGAACAAGGCGGCCTTCGCCGGTTGGCGGCAACGCTCGAATTCAGCCGAGGACATCTGTCCCGGGTCATCTCGGGGATTCGCCCTCCATCTGCCAAAATAGTGCGCGGGGTTTTGAGGTTGCTGACTGACGACAAAACGAACTAGGTGCGTAGCCTTTGCCGATTCTCTGCCGCCGTCTGAGTCAAGATCACGCGGAACCCTTCGCTTGATGTTGGCGGATGGCTTCATTGTAGCGTTCCAGCTATCTTGCCATCGGAGCGCGCGGTATCCAAACAACTAGGCGGTGACGTGCCGCTGCAACTGCAGTTTATTCAGATCGGGCTTCGGAGAACGGCAGAGATTCTAAGGCGCCAGTCCCGGATACGTGTCGCGCTTGTTTCAGAGAAACGCATTTCACCGGCTAAGCTTTGTTACTAGGATAGTCGCCTTTCCGGGGATTGGTTCCAGCGTTGGGCGCGTGCTTTAGACTTTCCCAGATCTCCTCTATCCAATACGCGGAAACGACACACCGCTTGGGCTAATTTCCGCTGTAAACGCCAAATGGAAGGTGTCCTCTTTGCGCATCCTATTACGAGTGAATACCTCAGCATGCACAGACACGATCCCAAAGGCTTCGACCTGGAGGGCTTGCCTTCGCTTTATATGCGTCACCGCTGTTTTGAATGATGTGATACGCACGTCCGCAACGTTACGGCCAAACAGTTCCAGACGAGGTGACCTGGTCAACTTAGGGCGAAGGCGCGGACCCAATATCTTAGCGAGTGCGCGATTCCAATCGGCCCGTGTATGCGAAAACGCCGCAAGAAGGTCACCGGTCCACTCAAAATTCTCGGATTCGAAATAAAACAATTCTGGATAGAGCAATGGCCATGCCTCAGAAGGATTTTGCCCTTGCCAATTGCCGATTTCTTCCCTCGGCTCATCTTGGTGCAGAAGACTCAGCTGTTCCTTTCGATCGCTGCAAACGTAAATACCTGTCGTAGGCTCATGGCGCAAACGCACCAGCAGGGGACGTCCCGCATTTAGGTCACCGGGAGTGGGAGGCGGTTGCGCATAGAATGACCCTTGAGAAGCGTCAATATCCCCCTCCCGATCACGGATCTCAAAACCCTTTGTTCTCAGCACCGTCTTTGCTGCGTTGGAGAAAGCCTGCTGAGGGTTTTTTGGTTGTTCTACGTTTGCCAGCAACAAGGATACTTTCGCTGCGATGTGTGCGCCCACCAGAAATTGTCGAGGTTGATATAACCATAGTGCTTGGCCGACGAAACCAAATCCGAATAGCTCACTGATGACGGTACCAACAATCCGATTGTCCATCTTCGGCCGACCGACGGACTGGCCGACTACAAAAGCTTCACTTCGAACGGTGGGCATGACCCATGGATTCGCCCCGCAGGAAATCGCTAATTTCAGGGCCGCCAATATGCCATCCGCTCCTTCTCGACTAACGCCCGTACAAAACAATGAAACGCCATGAGGCAGGCTTACATCCTTTTCTTCCAAAACCTCAAAAGTTCTTAAAAGGGAAAGTGCAGTTTCTCCCAACCGCGTGGTTCGGCCGGAATCGCTGTTCGGAATGCGGGAGTCAGTGAGCACAAACAGACGCGATGTTATGCGGGCTTGAAGTTCGGCTAGGTCGACCGTAGGCACACCTAAATTTGGCTGGAATATCGCAACGCAGTACGTCGTTGATGATTTTGGTTTACGCGCGATGCGGTTCGAGAGGGCTTGGAGATCAACTTGGTTCGCGTCGAAGATTAAGAGGAATCGCCTTTCTCGTTTCCGCGGCGAGCTTTCCTCGCTTGTCTTGACGGAACTAACTAACTGAATGGCCGCCTGAAAATCTTGTTCATTCGCGATGTGATAAGACTTGGCATGGCGCAATAATCCACCGATAACCTGGCGACTACGTCTTCCGAACGTCATGATCAGCCACGAGGCATCTTGTAGAGGATACCCCAAAACACCTTCATTGAGCAGTTCGATGTTTCTGGTTTCATGGCTTGGATAGCTGAGTCCAGGAAATTGATTCAATTTCTCACGCGCGGCCCAGCGCTTGCCAACCTCCTCGTCGCTAAACAACGCGACGGCAGAATCGATGGCAGCGTCGCGAGCGGCTGAGTTCCCCAAGAGAGACAATGCATCGACGTTGAAAAACGCTGATCCACGCTCCTTGAGGTTGAGTTTCCGAAGCTTAGCCTCGAACTCCTGATAACTCCCGCACACTATTTCTCCGTCACTCAGGCGGGCCGCGAAAACCCCATTGTTGCCAAGTGTCCGAGCCAAACGCGATAGAGAGGTTGGATCTTGAAAATATTGAGTTGGGGCAATCGCGCGAAACCCAGCAATCTTACCTTCTCTGTCAATTTCCTGGGCAAAACTCTCATTCGACTCAGGTGTCTGAAATATGGGAATTAGAAAGCACGCGCCAGTAGGGAAGAATGACAGAAAACCAGATAAGGTGTACATTCTTCGAAGGCTCGCTCTACAGAATGGAATTCTGTTTAAAGTATTTGGCGATTCGTTCGTAAATCTGGCCATACACATTATCCACGCTTAACGAATAAACCGGATAAGGGATTGGTTCCGCCCTCCACTTTTCGGTCACGTGATCTCGGAACACCTTGTTGTCAAAATATTCTGATGGGGCGATGAGTGCGAGCGGTTTGGTGACCAAAAGGTCGATGTCCGATGCCGAAGAAACTTCAACTGTTAACCTACGGTCGTCAAACTTTGTTGCGCCGGACTCTGTCGAGAGGCGATGTAGGGCTTTAATTTCCGTGTCCATCACGGTCAGTGAAAACTCCTCCTCGAACTTTTCCGATGGTTTGGGTTTCATGTGGAAATATCGATCGGATGAACCGAAGAAGGCACCGATGATTTTGGACGGAGCGTCGGGAACTGCACTTACTTCGAATGCGTCGATGTCCATCATATTGATGTAGTGCGGATATCGGTCCTTAAACGCGCCCGAATCAAATGGGAAAATCCTGCGCGGGTTTGCGACTGCAGAGAATTCAAAGATGAAACAACAAGGATACTCCCAGTAGGAACCCTCAGCTTTGCCTGCATCGTATTTGTAAGCTGGGCGTCCAACAAAAAAATAATTCAGTTTTTCATCGGCGAATAATTTGCACCGCGTAGACTCAATCCGATCATCGACCTGAAATTTTTGGAGATAGTAAGCTGGCGCAGCATGGAGCAGGGGCAGATTGCCAGCTCCAACGACAGAATTCCTGGACAAGAATCCTTCTAAGGTTCCCATCGTGATGTCGCCTTGCTTGGATAGCGTGCGGGGGCCGTTACAGTGTCGCCGAACTCTCAATCCCGTGCAGTAGGGCAGAGCTCTTCGCGATTTTCAAACCGGGAATAGCCAGGGCCACCCTGCGGAGGGCTCAAGATCTGACCCATTCTCAAACACGACTTTCGATTATTTCTAAGACCACACAAGGTCTTACAGGGCTCCCATGTGGAACGTCCGGCAGTCCCAGCGTGTTGCCAAATCTGTCTGATTTTTCCCCTATCCCTATACCCCGGAGGGGGACCCCCCTCCCGTTTTGACAAACAAAACGAACAATTCCGTTGCTCACCAATCCGCCATAGCCGGTCGCGGGCCGCCACATTGTTGCACGTCGTGCTTCCATTCAATTTCCGAAGGTTCGAATGGGAACTTTGAACACCGGTGTTCAGGGGGAGGGGGGCTGCGCGATTTTCCGAAAAACAACGATCAATATCTTGGGCCTGGCGGCAATGTCGCGGCTGCATCTGGAAACGCGATAGTTCAGGAAGCGCCGCTCACAAGTTCGCGCAGTCGCTGCGCGAGGTTCTCCAAGCCCCAGCGATGCGCGAGCGCCGCCGCGCGATCCCAGTTTGGCGTCTGGTCCGGCAGCGGCGGCAGCGGCGCCTTCCGGTTCATGGTCGCGATGCTGCGGAAGAGACGCAGATTGTCGGCGTGTTGCGCAAAGCGGTCGGCCTTCAGGATGGCTTCGAGTGAACCGTGCCTGCGCAACAGGTCCGCCGCCCCATTGGCACCGACGCCCGGCGCGCCGGGCAGCTTGTCGGATGGGTCGCCGCGCAGGGCGATGAAGTCCGGCACCTGTTCGGGATCGACGCCGTACCGCTCCCGGACTTCGGCAGGGCCGATGCGCAGCATGCCGCCGCCACGTACGGGAAAGAGGATGGTGGTGTGCTCGGAGGCGAGCTGGAACATGTCGCGGTCGCCGCTCGCGATGAGCGCGGTGCCGCGGCGGCGTTCTTCGGCAGCGGCTGCGGTGGCGAGGAAATCATCGGCTTCGTATCCCGCACCGCGTGCATTCTCGAAGCCGCAGGCGCGAACGAAAGCGCGGAGATCCGCGAATTGCGCGAGCAGTGCGTCGTCGAATTCGCGACCGCTCTGGTATGCGGGGAATTGGCGATGACGATAGGTGGGCCTCTCCAGCGTGTCCCACGCCACCAGCACGGCGCGGGGAGTCTCGGCTCGGTAAAGCCGGAGGAGGATGTTCGCGAAGCCGAGGATGGCGCCGGCGGGGCTGCCATCGCGCTTGGTGATGGTTTTCGGTAGCGCGTGATAGGCGCGGTGTGCGAAGTTATCGCCGTCCAGAATGAGCAGCGGGCGTTTTCGCGCCGCCGCCATTCGTCTGGACGTTCGGAGTGTTGCGGATGATTGGGTTGCTGCCCGTCTCGGCTTCGGCGCGTCAGCCAGCACGAGCCACGCCGGCGCGTGGTCGCTGGCGTTGTCGCCCCCGCGGATTTTGCGATCGACACCCGCCTCGCGCAACCGCTTTGCCGCTTCCCGGCTTAAGAGCAGGTGATCGAGCCGCAGGCCCGCGTCGCGCGGCCAGCGGTTCCGGCGGTAGTCCCAGAACGTGTACATCGGTTCTTCGGGATGGCGCTCGCGGATGGCATCGGTCCATCCTTGGCCGAGCAGTTTGCGGAACAGCGCGCGCGGCTCTTTCTGCACCAGCGCGTTATCCGCGTAGGAGCGGAGCGAATAAATGTCGCGATCCGTCGGCACGACATTGTAGTCGCCCGCGAGCACCACCGGCACTTTGGCGGTGTAGAGCTCGGCGGCATGCCGCAGCAGCCGCTTCATCCACGCCAGCTTGTAGTCGAACTTTGGGCCGGGCTGCGGATTACCGTTCGGCGCATAGAGCGAGGCGATCAGCACGCCGTTGACCGCCGCCTCGATGTACCGGCTCTGCGTATCGGATGGATCGCCGGGCAGTTCGGACCGCGTCGGCACCGGCTCGCAGCCGCGCGCGAGAATGGCGACGCCGTTCCATGACTTCTGGCCGCGCCACACCGCCCCGTAACCGGCTTTGTCCAATTTCGTCCGCGGGAATTCTTCATTCGTGGCCTTTAGCTCCTGCAGGCACACCGCATCGGGCTCCGTAACACGTAGCCAGTGGAGCAGTTGCGGCAGACGCTTGTTGATGTTGTTGATGTTGAAGGAAGCGATCTTCATCCGGCGGCGGCGCGAGGCGGGCCGGCTATCGGTAACGAAAACAGCCCCGGACGCCTAGCGCCCGGGGCTGCGGATTGAGGAGCTACTCGCGGGTTTGCGTGCGGCTCACCAGTAGGGCGTGGCGCCGTAATAGGAGTAGAGGGCGCTTTCGCGGCCGCGGTCCTCGTATTCCCAGGATTCGTCCTTGCGGAATTTGGGTGCGCCCTTCAATTGCTGGTCGGAGATGTTCACCTCATAGCCGCCGAGCCGCTCGTTGTAGGTGAGCAGTGACCACGGAACAGGGTAGTAGTCGTTGCCCATGCCGAGGAAGCCGCCGAAGCTCATTACCGCATAGGCAACCTTGCCGCTGAGCTTGTCGATCATCACGCGCTCGATGCTGCCGATGCGGTCGCCGCTGGAGCGGTACACTTCTGTGCCTTCAACCTTGTCGCTGCCGATGAGGCCGAAGGTTTCACGTTTGGAAAGGTCGCCGGAGGCCGTTTGTGTCGTTGCCATGTCAGTCCTTCCTTCCTGGGGGATATGGCTTGCAAACGGGAGTGCCGAACCCTCGGTTCCGGGAGCGATGCGAAATTCCTGCTCCCCGTTCCTATGTAACGTGTCCGCGTCCAAGGCCGCAGACGAGCTATGCGTGCACGGGATTGACGACGGCCCTAAACGGAACTTTTGTATCAAATGAAAGTTTCCCTTTTGTGCTGACACACATGTAGAGGCTGGGTTGAGACCATGAATGTTCGGCGGCGGATTAGGCTTGCTGCTGTCGAGCCTTTGCCCTCGGCGACCGAACCTTCATTGTTTGAACGCTATCGAGAGGTTCGCGGGACGACCGAAGCGTTGGCGGCCCCGCTGTCTGCGGAAGATCAGAACCTGCAGTCAATGCCGGATGCCAGTCCGGTGAAGTGGCATCGCGCGCACACGACGTGGTTCTTTGAAAACTTCGTCCTTTCCAGGACTCCCCATTATAGGGTCTTCGATCCTGCCTACGCGTACCTCTTCAATTCCTATTATGAAGCTGTTGGCGAGCGGCACGCGCGTCCGCAGCGTGGATTGCTGTCGCGGCCTTCCACCGACGAGATCACCGCCTATAGACGGCATGCTGATGAAGCGATGTTCGATCTTCTGGCCGATGGCGTTGACCCAGAAACTGCAGCACTTGTCGAATTGGGAATCAATCACGAGGAGCAGCATCAGGAATTGATCCTCACGGATATCCTGCACGCCTTCGCGCAAAATCCGTTGAAGCCGGCCTATCAGAAATTTGTGCCTACCGACGTCGTCGCGTACCCGCCATTTTCATTTCAATCCTTCGATGGCGGCTTGGTAGAGATTGGCCATGCAGCGGATAGCTTCGCCTTCGACAACGAAGGCCCACGGCATCAGATCTGGCTGCAGCCCTTCGCTCTTGCGAACCGTCTCGTCACCAACGGAGAGTGGTTAGAATTCATAGACGCCGACGGGTATCGCGATCCAAAATACTGGCTGTCCGACGGTTGGCAATGTGCGATCGGGAACGGCTGGAATGCGCCACTGTACTGGAAAAAGTCTGATGGCGTATGGAGGTCGATGACGTTGACCGGCCCCCAACCGGTCGAGCCGGATGCGCCGGTAGCGCACGTCAGCTTTTACGAAGCCGACGCGTTTGCGCGCTGGCGCGGCAAGCGCCTGCCGACGGAATTTGAATGGGAGCACGCCGCCTGCTCGCTCGATCCGAGAGAAGGAAATTTCCGGGAGAGCAGATTCTTGCGCCCGTTATCTGCCCGCTCGCTTCAGATGTTCGGCGATGTCTGGGAGTGGACGGCGAGCCCCTATACGCCGTATCCCGGCTATTCTGTGCCGCAAGGTGCGATCGGCGAATACAACGGCAAGTTCATGATCAATCAGCTTGTGCTTCGCGGTGGCTCCTGCGTGACACCGCGCGATCATATGCGGGCGACCTATCGGAATTTCTTCTATCCGCATCAGCGCTGGCAGTTTAGCGGGGTGCGGCTTGCAGAGACTGTTAATTCTCGCGCCCGGAGCCGGATCGCGGAAGAAAAGTCGCCGTTTCTCAAGGATGTTCTGGAAGGCCTTTCAAAGCCGCAGAAGCAGCTCAGCAGCAAGTATTTCTACGACGCGAAAGGAGCGGCGCTCTTCGAAGAAATTTGTCGTCTCCCAGAATATTACTTGACCCGCACGGAAGGCGCCCTGTTGAAAAATCTTGCCTCTGATCTGGCAGAGCACCTGACGCCGGAAACCGCGCTCGTGGAATACGGCTGCGGTTCCTGTCGGAAGACCCGGATATTACTGGATCGGGTGGAGCAGATTTCTGAATACGTGCCTATCGACATTTGCGGAGATTCGCTGGCGCACACCAGCGCGGTGCTGGCCAGCGAATATCCCCTCTTGCGCATTCGGCCGGTAACGGCTGATTTCATGCAAGCGATCATTCTGCCGCACGATCTGCGCGGAAAAGCGTTGCTCGGCTTTTTTCCAGGCTCGACAATCGGCAATCTGAGCGACGATGAAGCTGCCGCGTTTCTGTCTCGCGCGCGGAACACGCTTGGCAAAAATGGCAAGTTCCTCGTCGGCATCGACCTGATAAAGGAAACGGAGACACTGGTCGCTGCATATGATGATCGCGCAGATGTGACAGCAGCTTTCAACAAGAATGTGCTTGTACACGTCAACCATGTGCTCGGCGCCAATTTCGATACTGGTGCCTTCGAGCATCGCGCTATTTGGAACCCGGAGCACCATCGAATCGAAATGCATTTGGTGTCCAAGCAGAACCAGAGCGTGAAGGCAGGCGAGCGTTGTTTTGAATTCCAGACCGGCGAGACAATTCACACGGAGAATTGCCACAAATATTCTGTCGACGGCTTTGCTGCGCTTGCTGCGCAAGCAGGCTGGTCGCTCGAGAAATCCTGGCAGAGCGCAAATCCGGAGTTTGCGGTGCTGTTGCTTGTCTAGCCTGTTGCAACATTCGCCGTTCGGGCGATCAGCGGCCTAGGCTGTGGAGGATGCTAGCGCTGTTGCCGAAATGATTTGTTCGAAGGTGCGACGATGATCGGGTTTGACGATCTCGGGGCCAGCAGGTTGACTCCTGCACCCTCCAACCGGTTGCTCCTCAAGAGATCTCGCCTTTAACGTATGGTTGCGCTGCCGCTTCCCAATCTTCCGGAAAGCCTTTCGGAGCTTCGAGACCTTGCGCTGGATCTGCGCTGGACGTGGAACCACGAAGCCGATTCATTGTGGGCGGAGATTGACCGATCACTGTGGCAGAGTACGCGCAATCCCTGGAACGTTCTGCAGGGCGTGCCTCCCCAAAAATTGCAACAGCTTGCGGAGGATGACGCATTTCGAGAAAGGCTTACGGGGTTCGCCGCAGCGCGGCGCCGATACTTGAACGAGACTGGATGGTTCGACTCCCAGCGCGGTAAGGAAACACCAAAACGTATTGCCTATTTCAGTATGGAATTTGGGCTTGGGGCAGCGCTGCCGCTGTATGCTGGCGGGCTGGGTGTCCTTGCCGGCGATTACCTAAAGACAGCGAGTGACCTTGCAGCGCCGGTGATCGGAATCGGGTTGCTCTATCAGGAAGGATACTTTCGTCAGATCGTCGATGCCGAGGGGCTTCAGCAGGAGCTGTATCCCTACAATGAACCGGCCAGCCTGCCCATTGCACCCGTCATTCTCGATAAGGGCGGCTGGTTGCGCATCCATATCCAGTTTCCAGGTCGCGAAGTTCAACTTCGCGTCTGGAGGGCGACGGTCGGCCGAGTCCCACTTTACCTGCTCGATAGCAACGATCCGCTAAATACTCCTGCGGATCGAGGCATAACGGCCAAGCTTTATGGGGGCGGCGGTGAAATTCGGCTAATGCAGGAGATTGTCCTGGGTATCGGCGGCTGGCGCACCGTAGAGGCGCTGCATCCCGAGACGGAAATCTGCCATATTAATGAAGGTCACGCTGCGTTCGCCATCATTGAACGCGCGCGGTGCCGCGCCGCACAATGCAAGTTCAGTTTCTGGGATGCATTCTGGGCGACGCGAGCTGGTAATGTCTTCACGACGCACACGCCCGTTGCCGCTGGATTCGACGCGTTTCCGGCCGCTTTGGTTCATCAGTATCTGCCCGACGCCCAATTCGGCAGCACTACCGAACGCGCCAGTATCAACACAGATGAATTGATCGGGCTCGGCAGATTGGATCCGACGGACCATGGCGAGCCTTTCAATATGGCTTATCTCGCGCAGCGCGGTTCGGCGATAACGCTCGGCGTCAGTCGCCTTCATGGTGAGTTCAGCCGCCGTATTTTCCAGGTGCTGTTTCCACGCTGGCCGAACTGCGAAGTTCCTGTCGGGCATGTCACGAACGGCGTTCACATCCCAACTTGGGATTCGTCGCAAGCTGATGCGCTGTGGACGGAGGTTTGTGGTACAGGGCGCTGGCGTACAATGCCGGACGATCTTTCCAATCGGATGATGACCATTCCGGATGAGAGACTTTGGGAAATGCGCGGCCAAGGCCGACAGCGGCTCGTCAGCACTGTACGGCGGCACCTCGCGACGCAGTTAAGGGAACGGGGATCAGAGGTAGGCAAGGTCCGGGAGGCGGACACGGTTCTTGATCCGAATATCCTGACGATCGGCTTCGCGCGGCGTTTTACGGAATACAAGCGGCCCGATCTTCTCCTGCGGGATACGAGCCGCCTTGACGGCATCCTGACTAACGATCGGCGACCTGTTCAGATCGTTGTCGCAGGAAAGGCACATCCGGCCGATACAGAAGGCAAGGCCATGATCCGCTCCTGGGTCGATCTTGCGCGCAATCCGAAATATCGCCGCCACGTCGTGTTCCTCGAGGACTATGACATCGCTCTGGCGCAAGAGATGGTCCAAGGCGTTGATCTCTGGATCAACACGCCGCGCCGTCCTTGGGAAGCATGCGGCACCAGTGGCATGAAGGTGCTCGCGAATGGTGGCCTTAACTGCTCGGTTCTAGACGGCTGGTGGGATGAGGCCTTCCGGCCCAATGTCGGATGGGCGATCGGCGATGATAAGGGCGGCGACCCGGCAACGGTCGACACGAAGGATGCGAACAGTCTTTATTCTCTCCTGGAAACGCGAATTATTCCCGAATTTTACGAGCGCGACACGGAAGGATTGCCGCGCCGTTGGCTCGCCCGCGTTCGCCGGAGCATCTCAACCCTAACTCCGGCCTTCGCAAGCACGCGGATGTTCCGGGATTACGTTGAAAAGGCGTATGTTCCGCTGACGTATTTATACCGCCGGCGAACGGAAAACGACTGCGCCAAGGCGCGCAATGACCGCCAGTGGGCGGAGGCGCTCAGAACGCGCTGGTCCGGACTGCATATCGAAAGACCCAGCATCTCTCGCACGCCGGATTACTGGCGTGTTTCGGTACCCGTGTTCCTCGGCGAAATCGCACCTACGTCGGTTCAGGTCCAACTGTTTGCGGACGTGAAAGGCGACAAGCCCGCTGAGGCTGTGGTGCTATATCAAGAGCAGGCGATTCCAGGCGCGATGAACGGATTTATTTATGCTGGGGAAGTGACGGCGCTCCGTCCTGCCGATGATTATACGGTTCGGGTAGTGCCAAATCGCGAGGGGGTTCAAGTCCCCGCGGAACTCTCAATCATTGCTTGGCAACGGTAGCGCTATGCAGCCGCCGAGCGGTCACGCGGAACGCGCTGTGCCATTCTGATCTGAGGAGGAACGGAAATGCAGGGACGCGGTTGAACTACCCGCTGCCATTCCTCGAAGCGGTAAAGCGTAGCGTGATATTCGAAAATTCGGATGTTGCGCTTCGGCTGCTCTCGTTCCAATTCCGTCTTGGCCTTCAGCCAGTGTTCGAGGGCCTTACCCTCTGGCCGGCCCTCGCGCTGCCAGATTTCGTAGCTCCGCCGACTGATCGATTCTTCCGACACCATAACCACATCCACGCGGGCCAGACCTCCCGCATGGACGGAACGTGGGTCTTCTGTACCGGTTCCCTTCTCATGAAAAAATATGACAGTAGTGAAGACAGCCCCAGGAAGGCTGATTTGTGCATTTCTAACGCACCTTGGCGGGCTGCTGAAACAAGGGCTTCCAGACGGCTGGCCTCCTATTGGCCCGCTCTTCTGGTTTGCGCGTGTGCCGTATCTTCGCCGCCTCCTAAGGCTCCGGCCGAATTTCACCCACCGCGCGCCATTCTGGAAGCATATGACGCCAATCACGATGGGGTAGTCACCCGCGGCGAACTTGAGCAGGGGCTGCGTGTGGAGTTCACAAAAGCCGATGCCAGGCACACGGCTTGCCTAGATGCAGAGGAGGCCCGCGCGGTCAATGAGCAGAGATGGGCGCAGGATCAATCGACGGCTTCGCCGCTCGTCGATTTCAAGGGCAATGGCTGCATCGATTTCGACGAGTTTGCCGCAACCGCCCGGTCATTATTCGAGCAAATGGATGGAAATGGCGATGGGAAGATTACGTCCGACGAGTTTCAGCCTCACAAGAGGTCAGCGCCGACGCCTTAGGCATTCTTGACACTTCAGCGCGCGCGGCCCTACACGAGCGCCTTCTGCCGCGGGCAAATCCCGCGCGCGGGGGCGTAGCTCAGTTGGTTAGAGCGTCGGCCTGTCACGCCGAAGGTCGCGGGTTCGAGCCCCGTCGCTCCCGCCAGTTCTTGGCGTTTTCCCATCAAGCGCCGCAAGCGAATCCGCGGTCGCGTGTGGCCGAAAAATCGCTTGTTCTCCCTACAAATCATGGCTTAAACCCGCGCCTGCGGGCGCATCGCTCGCGCTTCGCGAAAACGACGCACCTTGATCCCGCAACCTGAACCCTGCCGCGCGGTTTCAAGGTAAGGGTGTGGAATGAATCAGCTTCTCATCGAATATCTGCCGATTTTGCTTTTCATCGGCATTGCAGGCGCGATCTGCGTCCTCTTTCTGCTGATCCCGCTGGTCATTGCCCCGTCGAAGCCCGATCCGGAGAAGCTGTCGGCCTATGAGTGCGGTTTTAACGCCTTCGGCGATTCGCGTATGAAATTTGACGTGCGGTATTACCTCGTTACGCTCCTTTTCATTATCTTCGATCTCGAAGTGGCGTTCCTGTTTCCTTGGGCGATCGCGCTCGGCAAGACCGGTGTTTATGCCTTCTGGTCGATGATGGTCTTTCTTGGTGTGCTCACAATCGGCTTCATCTATGAATGGCGGAAGGGAGCGCTGGAATGGGAGTGATTCCGGCTGGCATGGCGGCGCGCGTCGGCATCGAGGGCGGTGCGCCGGTCACCGATAACGATCCCTATTTTCGCGAAGTGCAGGCGGCGATGCAGGAGAAGGGCTTCCTTATCGCGAGCGCCGACGCGCTGATCAATTGGGCGCGCACCGGTTCGCTGATGTGGATGACTTTCGGGCTCGCCTGCTGCGCCGTCGAAATGATGCAAGCCTCCATGCCGCGCTACGATCTGGAGCGCTTCGGCGTCGCGCCGCGCGGAAGTCCGCGGCAGTCCGATGTGATGATCGTGGCGGGCACGTTGTGCAACAAGATGGCGCCGGCGCTGCGCAAAGTCTACGACCAGATGCCGGAGCCGCGTTACGTGATTAGTATGGGCTCCTGTGCCAATGGAGGCGGCTACTACCACTATTCTTATTCGGTGGTGCGCGGCTGCGATCGCATCGTTCCGGTCGACATTTATGTACCCGGTTGCCCACCGACGGCGGAAGCCCTGGTGTATGGCATCATGCTTCTGCAGCGGAAGATCCGCCGCACTGGCACCATCGAGCGCTAGGCGGGCTTCTCATGCCGGTCGATTTTACCGCCCTCGGCAACCATGTCGCGCAGGCGCTTTCCGGCGCAGTGCTGGAGCAGCGATACGATCGCGGTGAGCTGACTCTCATAGTATCGGTAGATGCTTTGCCGCGGGTTGTGAAATTTCTGCGCGACGATCCGGAATGCGATTTCCGGTTGTTACTGGATATTTGCGGTGTGGATTGGCCCAAGCGCGAGAAGCGTTTCGATGTGGTCTATCACTTCCTTTCGCTCACCAAGAACCAGCGCATCCGGTTAAGGGTGCAGACGGATGAGCAGACACCGGTACCCTCCATTGCGTATATTCATCCCGGCGCAAACTGGTTTGAGCGCGAGGCGTTCGACATGTACGGCGTCGTCTTCTCCGATCATCCGGACCTGCGGCGCATTCTCACCGACTATGGTTTCGAGGGGCATCCCCTCCGGAAGGATTTCCCGCTCACAGGCTTTGTGGAGTTGCGCTACGACGACGACCTGAAGCGCGTCATCTATCAGCCGGTCCAGCTGGTTCAGGAATTCCGCGAATTCGATTTCGCCAGTCCGTGGGAAGGCATGCCCGGCGTGTTGCCCGGCGAGGAAAAGGCGGCCAAGCCATGAGCGACACTCCGGCCGGCGCGCCGGTCAACGAGAACACCATCACCTTGAATTTTGGCCCTCAGCATCCGGCCGCGCACGGCGTGCTGCGCATGGTGCTCGACCTGGACGGCGAAGTGGTCACTCGCGTCGATCCGCATATCGGGTTGCTGCATCGGGGCACCGAGAAGCTAATCGAATACAAGACGTACATGCAGGCGCTGCCGTATTTCGACCGGCTGGACTACGTGGCGCCGATGAATCAGGAGCACGCGTTTTCGCTGGCCGCGGAAAAGCTGCTTGGTTTGGAGGTCCCGAAGCGCGGGCAATATATCCGCGTGCTGTTTTGCGAGATCGGCCGCATTCTCAATCACCTGTTGCAGGTGACAACGCAGGCGCTTGATGTCGGCGCTCTCACGCCGCCGCTGTGGGGCTTCGAAGAGCGCGAGAAGCTAATGATCTTCTACGAGCGTGCGTCCGGCGCGCGGCTGCACGCCAACTATTTCCGCACGGGCGGCGTGCACCAGGATTGCCCGCCGGAGCTGCTGGAGGACATTTACGTCTGGACTGGTACCTTCCCAAAGGTGCTGGACGATCTTGAAACGCTGCTCACCGAAAACCGCATCTTCAAGCAGCGCAACGTGGACATCGGCAAGATCACCCGCGCGAATGCCGAAGCCTGGGGCATGAGCGGCCCTATGCTGCGCTGTACCGGCGTTGCCTGGGACCTGCGCCGTGCGCAGCCCTACGAGTGCTACAACGATCTCGAATTCCAAATCCCCATCGGCAAGAACGGCGACAATTACGATCGCTATCTCATCCGCGTGGAGGAGATGCGGCAGGCTACGAAGATTATGCGCCAGTGCATCGAACGCATGCCGGACGGTCCGGTGATGACGGAGGACAACAAGATTGCCCCGCCCAAGCGCGCCGAAATGAAGCGCTCGATGGAAGGACTCATCCACCACTTCAAGCTGTTCACCGAGGGTTACCGCGTGCCGGAAGGCGAAGTGTACGCCGCGGTGGAAGCGCCCAAAGGCGAGTTCGGCGTGTATCTGGTGTCGGAAGGCGAGAACAAGCCGTACCGCTGCAAGATCCGCGCGCCATCCTTCGCGCACCTGCAGGCGATGGATTACATGTGCAAGGGCCACATGCTGGCCGATGTGTCCGCCGTGCTCGGCTCCCTCGATATCGTATTCGGGGAGATCGACCGGTGAGCTTTCGCCGCCTTGCACCTGCTGAGCAACAGCCGGCGACCTTCACGTTCTCGGACGAGAACAAGAAGTTGGTGGATCAATGGATCACGAAGTATCCGCCGGGCCGGCAGCGCAGCGCGGTGATCGCGGCGCTGTGGATCGGGCAGGAGCAGGAAGGCTGGGTCACCAAACCGATGATCGAGGAGGTGGCGGGCATCCTCGGCATGGCGGTGATGCGCGTGCTTGAGGTTGCCACCTTCTACACCATGTTCAACCTCGTGCCGGTGGGGCAGTACCTGGTGCAGGTGTGCACGACCACACCCTGCTGGCTGCGCGGTTCGGACGATGTGGTCGCCGCGTGCAAGAAGCATATCGCACCGCATCCCGGCGTGATCTCCGCCGACGGAAAATTCTCATGGATGGAAGTGGAATGCCTGGGCGCATGCGTGAATGCGCCGGTGCTGCAGATCGGCAAGGACTACTACGAAGACCTCGGCGGTCGGGCGACCGAACGCATTCTTGAGGCGTTGCGGCGCGGCCAGGCGGTGACGCCGGGTCCGCAGCTGCATGGGCGCCATTCTTCAGAGCCGGAAGGTGGCACGCTAACACTGACGGATCCGAAACTATACGACGGCGGCTATAGCCGGATGTCGAACGGTTCTGGCGGCGACGCCACCGACGCCGAAGGCAAGAAACCAACGCAAGGCGCGTCCGATCGCGAAGCACCGGCGCAAAAACCTCCGGGAGCGGCGACCTGATGCTCCCGGATCGCGACCGCATCTTCACCAACCTGTACGGCCTCCACAGCCCCTGGCTGGACGGCGCACGCAAGCGCGGCGCATGGGATGGCACCAAGCAAATTCTTGAGCGCGGCGTCGATACTATCATCACCGAGGTGAAGAAATCCGGCCTGCGCGGCCGGGGTGGCGCCGGATTCCCGACCGGCCTCAAATGGTCCTTCATGCCGAAGGAAGTGAAGGACCGGCCGCACTATCTTGTCGTCAACGCCGATGAATCCGAACCCGGCACCTGCAAGGACCGGGACATCATGCGGCACGATCCGCATCTGTTGATCGAAGGATGCCTGATCGCGTCTTTCGCGATGCGCGCGCATGTTTGCTACATCTACATCCGCGGCGAATTCATCCGCGAACGTGAGGCACTGCAGCGCGCGATCGACGAAGCCTATGCCGCGAACCTTATCGGCAAGGATAACGTCAACGGCTGGCCGTTCGATTGCTATGTGCATCATGGCGCCGGTGCCTACATCTGCGGCGAAGAAACCGCGCTGCTCGAAAGCCTGGAAGGCAAGAAAGGTCAGCCGCGGCTAAAGCCGCCGTTTCCCGCCAATGCCGGCGTTTACGGTTGCCCCACGACCGTCAACAATGTCGAGACCATCGCCATGGTGCCGGACATTCTGCGCCGCGGCGCGGAGTGGTTTGCCGGCATTGGGCGGCCCAACAACACGGGCACCAAAGTATTCTGCATCTCCGGCCACGTGAACAAGCCGTGCAATGTGGAAGAGGCGATGAGCATTCCCCTGCGCGCGCTCATTGAAACGCACGCCGGCGGCGTGCGCGGCGGCTGGGAGAATTTGCTGGCGGTGATCCCCGGCGGCTCGTCCATGCCGGTGCTGTCGAAGGACATCGCCGACAACATCCTGATGGATTTCGATTCGCTGGTGAAGGCGAAGTCGGGCTTGGGCACCGCCGCCGTGATCGTGATGGACAAATCCACCGACATCATCAGGGCGTTCGCGCGGCTCGCCTATTTCTACAAGCATGAGAGCTGCGGCCAGTGCACGCCCTGTCGCGAAGGTTGCGGCTGGATGTGGCGCGTGCTCATCCGCATGGGCAAGGGCGACGCCACGATGGAGGACATCGACCTGCTGCAGGAGGTGACGAAGCAGATCGAAGGCCACACCATCTGCGCGTTCGGCGAAGGCGCTTCCTGGCCCGCGCAAGGCTTCCTGCGACACTTCCGGCCCGAGATCGAGAAGCGCATCCGCGAACATGGCGGGCGGCATTCCGCACCCATGACGCCCTTGGCGGGGGAGTAGGCGATGGCGGAGAAGAAACAGACCGTGCAACCGCCCCTGCCGCTGATGATCGCGGCGCTGGTCGGCATCGGCGGCGCGGTGCTGACGATGCTGGCATGGCGAGGCGAGAAGGCGAAGAAACTCTATCTCTCGCATTGCGACGTGGCGCTGGCGAACCCCCGGTTCTCCAGCCCCGATCTCGCCAAGCTGGATTTGAAGGTGAAAACCTTCGACGGCAGCGCGGAAGAATTCGAGCGCTACGAATGGTATGTGGCGCGGCTGGTGTACACCCTGGATGAGTGCCTGGCGCTGGCGCCGATTCCACAATGGTACGCGGTGGCGAAGACGCAGCTCGCGAACCACAAGAAATACTTCGCGTCAGATTACTACAAGAAGCAGGACTACCTCTCGCACTACTCCTTGCGCATGCGCATGCTCATCGAACAGCAGGCGGAGGCAGCCTGAATGCCGACGCGCAAGCTCATTATCGACGGTACTGAGGTAGAGGCGGAGGAATCGATCACGCTGCTGCAGGCGTGCGAGCAGGCCGGCGCGGAGATCCCCCGCTTCTGCTACCACGAGCGGCTGTCGGTGGCCGGCAATTGCCGCATGTGTCTCGTGGAATGGGTGGGCGCACCGAAACCGCAGGCGTCTTGCGCGCTGCAGGTGAAGGACATCTTCCCCAACAAGGACGGCGCGCCGGCCAAGATCAACACACGTTCGCCTTATGCACAGAAGGCGCGCGAGGGCGTGATGGAATTCCTGCTCATCAACCATCCGCTCGATTGCCCGATCTGCGATCAGGGCGGCGAGTGCGACCTGCAAGACCAGGCGCTCTATTACGGCCGCGCCAATTTTCACCGCTTCAACGAGAACAAGCGGGCGGTGGAAGACAAGTACATGGGCCCGCTGATCAAGACAATCATGACGCGCTGCATCCAGTGCACGCGCTGCGTGCGCTTCGCCACCGAGGTGGCGGGGGTGCCGGACCTTGGTGGCACCGGTCGCGGCGAGGATCTTGAGATTATGACCTATCTCGACAAGGCATTTGGCTCCGAACTGTCCGGCAACGCAGTGGATTTGTGTCCGGTGGGCGCGCTCACGCACAAACCGTGGGCATTCATTTATCGGCCGTGGGAGCTGCGCAAGAGCGTCTCGATCGACGTGCACGATGCGCAAGGCGCAAACATCCGCGTCGACAGCCGTGGTGGCCAGGTGCTGCGCATCCTGCCGCGCATCAACGAAGCCGTGAACGAGGAGTGGATTTCTGACAAGTCGCGCTACGCCTGCGACGGGTTGAAAAACCAGCGGCTGGACCGGCCGTATGTGCGCAAGAACGGCAAGCTGGTACCAGCCAGTTGGGGCGAGGCGTTCGAAGCCATCAATGCGCACGTTCGCTCCACGCGACCGGAACGCATGGCGGCAATCATTGGCGATCTCGCGGCGGCGGAAGAGATCAAGGCGCTGAAGGATCTGATGCGTTCGATTGGCGTTCCCAATCTCGAATGCCGGCAGGACGGCGCTCAGGTGGGTGGGGGCCCAAGGCAATCCTACCTGTTCAACAGCACCATTGCGGGCGTGGAATCTGCGGACGCACTTCTCTTCATCGGCTGCAATCCGCGATGGGAGGCGCCGGTGCTGAATGCGCGCATTCACAAGACGTGGCTGAACAGCGCGATCAAGATCGCCAATGTCGGCGTGCCGTACAACCTCACCTATCCCGTGGAGCAGTTGGGCGGCAGCGCGAGCGCGCTCGGCGCGCTTTCAGACGGCAGCCACGCCTTTGCTGGCGTGTTGCGCGATGCCAAGCGGCCGATGGTCATCGTCGGACCGGGCGCTATTGCGCGTCCCGACGGCGCGGCGATTCTGAATCTGGTCGCGCGCATCGCGTCCGATACCGGCATGATTGGGCCTGCAGGTCCGCCGGCTGAAGGCGGCTGGAGCGGATTCAATGTCCTGCACACAGCAGCGTCCCGCGTTGCGGCACTCGATCTCGGCTTTCTGCCGGGCGAGAGCGGCCGCGACATGGCCGGCATTCTCGACGGCACATCAAAAGGCGAGATCGATTTCGTCTATCTGCTGGGCGCCGACGAGTTCGACATGGACAAGCTCTGCAATGCGTTCGTCGTCTACCAGGGCACCCACGGCGATGCCGGCGCGCACCATGCCGATGTCGTTCTTCCCGGCGCCGCCTACACAGAGCAGGACGGCATCTATGTGAATTTCGAGGGCCGCGTGCAGCGATCCGAGCGTGCCACCTTCCCGCCCGGGCAGGCGAAAGAGGATTGGGCAATTCTGCGGGCGCTGTCCGACGTCATCGGCCAGCGTTTGCCCTACGAAAATCGCGAGGCGCTGCGCCGCGCGCTGGTTGCCTGCACGCCGCATCTCGCGCACGAAAATGTGCTGCCGCGATCCGCCGGCGCCGATCCGTCCATCTGGAACAACATTGGTGTTGCGGGGGAAATCGACGAGCGCACGCCGCTTGCGTCGACCCTCTCCGACTTCTATCTCACCAACCCGATCGCGCGCGCGAGCGAAAACATGGCCGAGTGCAGCAAAGTGTACGTCACCGGCGCGATGAAATTGGCGGCGGAATAGATGTTCTTCACATCGTACTTCCAGCACCACGGGTTGCCGTACGGCTGGGCGTGGACCCTCAGCCAGGGGATCGTCATTGTCTTCTTCGAGCTGATCCTCGCGCTGTCCGTCGCGCTGTTTATTCTTGCTGACCGCAAGATCTGGGCGGCCGTGCAGCTGCGCCGGGGACCCAACGTGGTCGGCGCTTTCGGTCTTCTTCAAACCATCGCCGATGCGCTGAAGTTTTTCTTCAAGGAAGTGATCGTGCCGGCGGGCGCCAACAAGGTGCTGTTCTTGCTGGGGCCGCTGATCACCGCCACGCTGGCGTTTGCCGCCTGGGCGGTAATGCCGGTGAGCACCGGCTGGGTGGTCGCCAACATCAACGTCGGCATTCTGTATATCTTCGCGATTTCGTCGCTTGGCGTTTACGGCGTGATCGTCGCCGGCTGGGCGTCCAATTCCAAATATGCCTTCCTCTCCGCGCTGCGCGCAGCGGCGCAGATGGTGTCCTATGAGGTCTCCATCGGCTTCGTGCTGATCACAGTGTTGCTGTTTGCGGGTTCGCTGAACCTATCGGCCATCGTGATGGCGCAGGCACACGGCTGGTTCCTGTTTACCATCCTGTTTCCGATGGCGATCGTGTTCTTCATCTCTACGCTTGCCGAGACTCAGCGCCCGCCCTTCGACCTGCTGGAAGCGGAATCGGAACTCGTTGCCGGCTTTATGGTGGAATATTCCTCCACGCCGTTCCTGCTGTTCTTTCTCGGCGAGTACATGAACGTGATCATGCTCTCCGGCCTGTTCGCGGTGCTGTTCCTCGGTGGCTGGCTGCCGCCCATCTCCATCTGGCCGTTCACCATCGTGCCCGGCGTTCTCTGGTTCATCCTGAAGCTGGTGTTCGTGTTCTTCTGCAATTCGATGGTGAAGGCATTCGTACCGCGCTACCGCTACGATCAGCTCATGCGACTGGGGTGGAAAGTGTTTCTGCCGCTGTCGTTGGTGTGGGTGGCGCTTACGGCCGGATGGGTACTGATGTTCCCGCATGGTATCTGGGCGGCGCTCGCCCATGGGGGCGCGTGATGGCCGTTAGCAATGTCGCGCGCACTGTGCGTACGATCTTCCTCTGGGAATTCGTGAAGAGCTTCTGGCTGTCGCTGCGCTATTTCTTCTCGCCGAAAGCCACGCTGAATTATCCATTCGAAAAGGGTCAGCTGTCACCCCGTTTCCGCGGCGAGCATGCGTTGCGGCGCTATCCAAACGGCGAGGAGCGCTGCATCGCCTGCAAACTCTGCGAGGCGATCTGCCCCGCGCTCGCCATCACCATCGAGGCCGAGCCACGGGCGGACGGAAGCCGCCGCACCACGCGCTACGACATCGACATGGTGAAGTGCATTTATTGCGGCCTGTGCCAGGAGGCTTGCCCGGTGGATGCCATCGTGGAAGGGCCGAACTTCGAATTCGCCACGGAGACGCGCGAGGAACTCTACTACAATAAAGAACGTCTGCTCGCGAACGGCGACCGTTGGGAGCGCGAAATTGCCCGTAATCTCGAACTCGACGCGCCGTACAGATAGCCCATGCTGCTTCAGGCCCTCGCCTTCTACCTGTTCTCCGCAATGCTGATTGCATCGGCGGTGATGGTGATTGCCGGGCGCAATCCCGTGCATTCGGTGCTGTTCCTCATCCTCGCCTTCTTCAACGCTGCCGCTTTGTTCGTGCTGCTGGGTGCCGAGTTTCTCGCGATGATTCTCGTCATCGTTTACGTCGGCGCGGTGGCGGTGCTGTTCCTGTTTGTGGTGATGATGCTGGACGTAGATTTTGCCGAGCTGAAGCGCGGCACGTCGCAGTACATCCCGATCAGCCTGTTGATCGGCGGAATCCTGGTGGCCGAACTGTTGTTCGCCGGCACCGCGTGGCGCTTTGCCTCCGCCGCGCCGCATGTGCTGGCCAGCGCAAGGCCTGCGCATCTCAGCAACACCGAAGCCTTGGGCCGCATCCTCTATACGGATTACATCTACTACTTCCAAATCGCCGGGCTGATCCTGTTGGTGGCGATGATCGGCGCCATTGTGTTGACGCTGCGGTCGCGTCCCGGCGTCCGCAAGCAATCGATCCGCGCGCAGGTGCGCCGCTATGCGAGCGATACGCTGGTGGTTGTCGATGTGCAGCCGGGGCAGGGCGTGTAGATGGCCATCGGGCTCGGGCAGTATCTTGCGGTCGCCGCCATCCTCTTCACCATTGGGGTGCTGGGTATTTTCCTCAACCGCAAGAACGTCATCATCATCATGATGTCCATCGAGCTGATCCTGCTCGCGGTGAACATCAATTTCGTGGCGTTCTCCGCGTTCCTCGGCGACCTCGTGGGTCAGGTGTTCGCGCTGTTTGTGCTGACGGTCGCTGCCGCCGAAGCCGCCATCGGCCTTGCCATTCTCGTCGTCTACTTCCGCAACCGCGGCTCCATCGCGGTGGAAGACGTGAACCTGATGAAGGGCTAGATGTATACGGCCATCGTCTTCCTTCCGTTGCTGGGTTCGGCGATTGCCGGGCTGTTCGGCCGGTTCATCGGCGCGCGTGGGTCCGAGCTCGTCACGACGCTGCTGCTGTTCGTGTCGGCAGCGTTCTCCTGTTACGCCTTTTATGACGACTGTTTCCTCGGCCACGCGCAGACCGTGCGCATTGCCCAATGGATCACATCGGGCGATTTCGAGGCCGATTGGGCGCTGCGCGTCGACTCGCTAACCGCAGTGATGCTGGTGGTGGTGACGGGGGTCTCCTCGCTCGTACACCTTTATTCCGTCGGCTACATGCACGAGGACCCAAGCCGGCCGCGGTTCTTCTCGTATCTGTCGCTCTTCACCTTCACCATGCTGATGCTGGTGACGGCCAACAACTTCCTGCAGATGTTCTTCGGCTGGGAAGGCGTGGGCCTCGCATCCTACCTGCTCATCGGCTTCTGGTATGAGCGGCCGTCCGCCAACGCCGCGGCGATCAAAGCCTTTATCGTCAACCGTGTCGGCGATTTCGGTTTCATGCTGGGCATCTTCGGCGTGTTCTTCATTTTCGGGACGCTCGATTTCGACAGCGTCTTCCGCGCCGCACCGCACCTCGTGGGCCACAAATTCCATTTCGGAAGCTGGAACGTGGATGTTCTCACCACCATCTGCATTCTGCTGTTCATCGGCGCGATGGGGAAGTCGGCGCAGTTGGGGCTGCACACGTGGTTGCCAGACGCGATGGAAGGCCCCACGCCGGTTTCCGCGCTCATTCATGCCGCGACCATGGTGACGGCGGGTGTGTTCCTCGTCTGCCGCTGCTCGCCGCTCTTTCAGCTGTCGCCCACAGCGCTCGGCTTCGTGACCTTTATCGGAGCGAGCACGGCGTTCTTCGCGGCCTCCGTCGGTCTGTTCCAGAACGACATCAAGCGGGTGATCGCATACTCCACCTGCTCGCAGCTGGGCTACATGTTCGCTGCCGCGGGTGTCTCCGCGTACGGCGCGGCGATGTTCCACCTCTTCACCCATGCCTTCTTCAAGGCGCTGCTATTCCTTTCCGCGGGTGCCGTCATCACTGCTATGCATCACGAGCAGGACATGCGGAAGATGGGCGGCCTTGCGCGCCAGATCCCTTTCACCTGGGCGATGATGCTGATCGGAAATCTGGCACTTACCGGCTTCGGCATTCCCTTCCTGCACGTTGGTGCTGCCGGATTCTTCTCGAAAGACGCGATCATCGACGCGGATTTCGAGGGGTCCACCGGCATGGACAAGTACGCCTTTATCATGACGGCCGTCGCCGCGCTAATGACCTCGTTCTATTCCTGGCGGCAGTTCCTGATGACGTTTCACGGGCGTTACCGGGGTGCGGACCAGGATGTGAAACTCAAATATGCGGACGCCGATGCGCGCACGCACGACGAGCCCAGCTCCGATCACGAGCACGGTCGCGCGCTGCCGTTGTCCGCCGTGCATGAATCCCCGCTGTCGATGCTCGCGCCCCTGGCGGTCCTCGCCGTCGGCGCACTGTTCGCAGGCGCGATCTTCGATACCTATTTCATAGGGAGAGACTCCGCAGCCTTCTGGCACGACGCGATCGCTTCAATTGCCGGCAATGGAATTAGGCCGATGCCGGAGGAATTCCCGGCCTGGCTTGAGCTGACACCTTTCGTGCTAACGGTCGCCGGCTTCTTGATCGCCTTCTACTACTACGTTCTCCGGCCTGAGTTGCCCGCGCAGATGGCTGCGCGGCGAGGGCTGCTGTACCTCTTCCTCTACAACAAGTGGTACTTCGACGAGCTTTACAATTTCCTGTTCGTGCGCCCGGCGCTGTGGCTTGGCCGTGTGCTGTGGAAAGTTGGCGATGGCCGCATCATCGACGGTCTCGGCCCCGATGGCATAGCAGCGCGCGTGCTGGATGCCACGCGCGGCGCGGTGCGCATCCAGACCGGCTATGTCTATCACTACGCGTTCGCCATGCTGATCGGCATAGTGGCGCTCGCCACCTGGTTCATGTGGGCAGGAGGCATTCACTGATGCACCACCTGCCGCTGCTCAGCATCGTCACGTTTCTGCCGCTCATAGGCGTGCTGCTTATTCTCGTGCTGCCGGGTGAGGGCGAGCGTCTGGCGAAAAACGCCCGTTGGATCGCGCTGATCACAACTATCATTGATCTTGCCGTCTCAGTGGTGATTTGGGCAGGGTTTAATGGATCGAGCGCTGCCTTCCAGTTCGAGGAGCGCGCCAACTGGCTTGGTTTTGGGATCAGCTACCGCATGGGCGTGGACGGTATTTCGGTCCTGTTTGTCGTGCTCACCGCCGGCCTCATGCCCTTCTGTATTCTAGCGAGCTGGGAAGCGATTAAAACGCGCGTCGCCGAATATATGATCGCTTTCCTCGTTCTTGAAACGCTCATGATCGGCGTGTTCTGCGCGCTCGACCTCGTGCTGTTCTACGTGTTTTTCGAGGGCGGACTTATTCCGATGTTCCTCATCATCGGCGTGTGGGGCGGGGTGCGGCGCGTGTACGCCAGCTTCAAGTTCTTCCTCTACACGCTGCTTGGCTCCGTGCTGATGCTGCTCGCCATCCTCTGGATGTATCTTTATGCGGGCACGACCGACGTCGTAGTGCTGCTGAAGAGCGCGCACTTTCCTGTGGCGATGCAGGCGTTCCTGTGGTTCGCGTTCCTTGCGTCCTTCGCGGTGAAGATGCCGATGTGGCCGGTACACACTTGGCTGCCCGATGCACATGTGGAAGCCCCAACTGCCGGTTCGGTGATCCTTGCGGGCATTCTGCTCAAGATGGGGGGCTACGGTTTCTTGCGGTTTTCACTGCCGATGTTTGCCAGCGCCAGCCACAGCTTCGCTCCGCTGATCTTCGTGCTGTCGGTGATGGCGATCGTCTACACCTCTTTCGTCGCGCTGGCGCAGGAGGACATGAAGAAGCTCATCGCCTATTCGTCCGTGGCACATATGGGCTTCGTCACCATGGGGATTTTCTCGCTGACCCATCAGGGCATCGAAGGCGGCATCTACCAGATGCTTTCGCATGGAGTCGTATCCGGCGCGCTGTTCCTTTGCGTGGGTGTGATCTACGACCGCATGCACACACGTGAGATTGCGGCTTACGGCGGGCTGCTGGCGCGCATGCCGGTGTATGCCGCCTGCCTGATGGTGTTCACCCTGGCCAATGTGGGTCTGCCGGGCACCGGCGGCTTCGTGGGCGAGTTCCTCACAATGCTCGGCACCTTCCGGGTGAACAGCTGGGTGGTGATCTTCGCCGCCACCGGCGCGATCCTCGCGGCCGCTTACATGCTCTATCTGTATTGGCGGGTGATCTTCGGAAAGCTGGTCAAGCCTGCGCGGCAAAGCATACAGGATTTGTCGTTGCGCGAGTTTGCCATTCTGTCCCCGCTGGTGATCATCACCATCATTATGGGCGTGTACCCAAATTTCGTCTTCGACGTGACTCACGCCTCTGTCGCCAATTTGGTGCACCAGAGCCAAATAGCAGCCGCTTCAGATTCACACCCTCCCCTTGAGAGAGGGTCGAAATTTGCGCAGCAAATTTCGGGGAGGGATCATGCCTCTCGCGGTGGAGTTCACCCCTCCCCGAACGAACTCGCGACGCTCGTTCGTTCGACCCTCCCTCAAGCGGAGGGTGGGAGTATGCGCAACGTGAGGGCAGGGCGATGAACGCGCTCTCTGCCGATCTCGTTACGCTCTTGCCGGAGCTGGTACTGGCCGTTTCCATCATGGCGTTACTGATGCTCGGCGCGTTTCGCGGTGAGCGGTCCGGGAAGCTGACAACTTGGCTCGCGGCCGCAGTCCTTGTCGTCACGGCTTGTCTGCTGCTCGCGACCGGCGCGCCGAAGGCTGTCGCCTTCCACGGCGCCTTCATCATGGATGGTTTTGCACGGTACGCCGGGATTCTGGTGCTGTTGGGCTCCGTGCTCGGGCTTCTGATGTCGAACCGCTACCTCGAAGATCTGCACATCGTACGCTTCGAATACCCGGTGCTTATCCTGCTTGCGACACTCGGCATGCTTCTGATGGTCTCAGCCGCGAGTTTCGTCGCGCTCTACATGGGCTTCGAGCTGCAGAGCCTCGCGCTATATGTGCTCGCCGCCTTCCATCGCGATTCACAGCGCTCCACCGAAGCCGGACTCAAGTATTTCATCCTCGGCGCACTCTCCTCCGGAATGATGCTCTACGGCATCTCGCTGATCTATGGTTTCACCGGGACCACGGGGTTCACTGCCGTGGCGCAGGTGGTGCGGGCCTCCGGCGCCGGCATCGGCGTGATCTTCGGTCTCGTGTTTCTCATATCGGGCCTTGCTTTCAAGGTCTCCGCCGTGCCGTTCCATATGTGGACGCCGGACGTCTACGAAGGCGCGCCGACGCCCATCACGGCGCTGTTCTCCATGGCACCGAAAGCCGCCGCCATGGCGCTACTTCTGCGGGTCATCCTCACCAGTTTCCCGTCCGCCACGCCGGAGTGGCAGCAGATCGTTTGGGCGATTTCGGTGCTGTCGATGTTCCTCGGCGCCTTCGCGGCCATCGGCCAGACCAACATCAAGCGGTTCATGGCCTATAGTTCGATCGCGAACATGGGGTACGTGCTGATCGGACTCGCCGCCGGCAGCGCTCTGGGTGTGCAGGGCGCGCTCATCTACACGCTCATCTACATCGTTACCAATGCCGGCGCGTTCGGCGTGATCCTCGCCATGCGGCGTAGCGGCGTGATGGCCGAGGAGATCGCCGATCTTTCGGGTCTGGCGCGCTCGCGGCCCGGGCTGGCGTTCGTCTTTGCCGCCATGATGCTGAGCCTCGCCGGGATCCCGCCGCTCGCCGGCTTCTTCGCGAAATTCTACGTCTTCCTCGCCGCCATCAACGCGCATCTCTATGTGCTGGCGGTGCTGGGTGTGCTCGCGAGCGTCATCGGCGCCTATTATTATCTGCGCATCGTGAAGATTATGTATTTCGACGAGCCGGCCCCCGCGTTCGATGAGCAGCTGACCGTATCGCTGAATACTATTCTGGTCGGCTCCAGCCTGTTCACATTGTTCTTTATTGTTGGCGCTGCGCCGCTCGTTGCGCTGGCCGGTGCCGCGGCCAAGACGCTGCTGCCGTGAGTACATCACTGCCGTGGCCCACCGGCTACAGCCACATCCATTTCGACACTATCGACTCCACCAATGAAGAAGCCCGCAGGCTTGCCGCATCCGGCGAGACGGGCCCGCTCTGGATCACGGCGGATGAGCAAACCGCCGGTCGGGGAAGGCGGGGTCGCTCCTGGATGTCGCCGATGCGCAATCTGAGCGCGACTTTGCTGCTCGGCTCCCGGCGACCAACGGCTGAATGCGCGCAACTGTCGTTCGTTTCCGCGATTGCCGCAGCCGACATGGTGGCGCACTTCGCGCCTGGCGCCGAGGTGAAGGTGAAATGGCCCAACGACGTGCTGGCGAATGGGCGCAAGATCTCCGGCATTCTGTTGGAATCCGCCAGCGCGGGCGGCGAGCCTTACTTCCTTGCCCTCGGAATCGGCATCAACCTTGCGCATTTCCCGGATGCCGCAGAGTTCCCCGCAACGTCGCTAGCGGCACTCGGTGTTCCTGCGCCCTGCCTTGGCGAGGGGATCCGTCAACTCGCTGCTTGTTTCTCGAAATGGTATGACATTTGGCGTGGGCAGGGCCTCACGCCCATCCGCGATGCGTGGCTCGCGCGCGCGGCCAATCTCGGCGGCCGGATTCGCGTGCGGCTCACGAGCGGGGAGACGAGCGGAATGTTCGAAGGCATCGATGAAACGGGCGCGCTGCTGCTGCGCGAATCCGCAGATCGCCTCCGCGTCATCGCCGCGGGCGAGGTGTTCTTCTAAATGCTCCTCGCCATTGATGCCGGAAACACCAACATTGTCTTCGCCATCTGCGAAGGCGAGGCGATCCGCGCGGAATGGCGGGCGGTGACAGAAACAACGCGCACCGCCGATGAATACGCAGTGCTGTTGAAGCCGCTGCTGGAATTCCAGGGCCTTTCCTTCGACGACATCGATGCCGCGATCATCGCGACGGTGGTTCCGGCGGCGCTGTTCGATCTGCGCCAGTTCTGCCGCCGCTACGTCAAGTGCGAGCCGCTGGTGGTCGGCGATCCCAATCTTGATCTTGGCATCGGCGTTCATACGGATCGTCCAAATGCCGTCGGCGCGGATCGCTTGGTCAACACCGTCGCCGCGCATGAGCGCTACAAGGGCCCACTGATCGTGGTCGATTTCGGCACCGCCACCACCTTCGATATCGTGGCGGAGAACGGCGACTACGAAGGCGGGGTCATCGCCCCCGGCGCCAACCTCTCCGCCGAGGCGCTGCATCAGGCGGCCGCCATGCTGCCGCGGGTCGCGATTCAGCGCACCCAATCGGTCATTGGCAAGGACACCGTACCTGCCATGCAGTCCGGGCTCTATTGGGGCTATCTCGGGCTGATAGAAGGGCTTGTAACACGCATCAATGAAGAGTTCGGCAAGCCCATGACGGTGATCGGAACCGGGGGCCTCGCCAATCTTTTCTACAAGCAGACCACGGCGATCAACCATTTGGATCCGGACCTCACCATTCGCGGCCTCGTGCTGATCCACGCGCGCAACAGGGCGAAGTGCGGCAAGCCCGCCACCTGATGCCGTCTCACGCGTCATCTCAAGACGAGCTTGTGCTGCTGCCGCTCGGCGGCGCGGGCGAGATCGGCATGAATTTCAATGCCTACGGCTTCGGCCCGCCCCACGAGCGCAAATGGATCGTGGTCGATTGCGGCGTTCTGTTCGGCCGCGAAACGGAAACGCCGGGCGTCGACATCATCATGCCAGACATCCATTATCTGGCAGAACAGCGCGAGAAGGTGCTGGGCATGGTGCTCACCCATGCGCATGAGGACCACATCGGTGCCGTCGGGCACCTGTGGCCAGAGCTGCAATGTCCCGTCTACGCCACTCCGTTCACGGCGCGGCTGATCGAGGACAAGCTGTTCGAGGCGGGGTTGGCCGAGCGCGTGCGCATCAGGATCGTGCCGCTGCACGGGCACCTGGACCTCGGACCGTTCGAAATCGACTTCATTTCCATCACCCATTCCATATTGGAACCGAATGCGCTCGCCATCCGCACGAAACTAGGTGTCGTTGTGCACACCGGCGACTGGAAGATCGATCCCGAACCCTTGCTCGGGGAGAAAACGGAAATCAACGCGCTGATGAAAATCGGCGACGAAGGCGCGCTGGCGATGGTCTGCGATTCCACCAATGCGCTGGTGCAGGGCCATTCCGGTTCGGAAGCCGACGTGCGCACCGTGCTCACCGATCTCATCGGCACCTTGAAGGGGAAGGTGGCGGTGACCGGTTTTGCCTCAAACGTGGCGCGGCTCGATTCCATCGCCAAAGCCGCACGTGCACACGGTCGGGAGGTGGCGCTGGTCGGGCGCTCGATGCACCGCATGGTCAACGCCGCGCGCGATACCGGCTATCTTGCCGATTTCCCGCGCGTCATCAGCGAAGATGAAGGGGCACAACTGCCGCCCAATCGCATTCTCTATCTCTGTACCGGAAGCCAGGGCGAGGCGCGCGCTGCACTGTCGCGCATCGCGGCGAGGGATCACCCGACTGTCAGTCTCGGACCGGGCGATGCGGTGATCTTCTCCTCGCGCATTATTCCGGGAAACGAGATCGGTATCCATGCGCTGCACAACAAGCTCGCGTCGCTGGGCGTGGAGGTGCTCACGGTGGAGGATCACTTCGTGCATGTCTCCGGTCACCCTGCGCGCGACGAATTGGCTGAGATGTACCGCTGGGTTCGGCCTCAAATTGCCGTGCCAGTACATGGCGAGATGCGCCACATGGCCGAGCATGCGCGCCTCGCCAAATCACTGCAGGTGCCGCAAGCGGTGGTGGTGGAGAACGGGCAGATGCTGCGGCTCTCTCCCGGCCGCGCCGAGATCATCGACGAAGTACCGGCGGGGCGGGTGTTTCTCGATGGGCGCATTCGAGTTGACGAGGGCGAGGGGTTTGCGCGCGCCCGCCGCGCCATGGGCTTTGCCGGCTTTATTGCCATCACACTCGTTCTCGACCAGCGCGGCCGGATCGCCGCCGATCCTACGATCCTCTTTGAGGGTATTCCGGATGCCGTTCATGCGCCCGTGCGCGACGCGGTTGCGGAAGCGACGCGGCGCTACGGTGCACGCCGCAGCGATGAGCAGACGTTGGCCGAAAACGTGCGTCGCTCCGCCCGCCGCGCCGCCGCCGACGCTTGGGGCAAGAAGCCTGTCACCCGCGCGGAGATCGCGTGGGTGTAGCCGCGCTTGCCGTTAACCCAGCGCATCCCTAATGACGTCGTCTTCGGCTGTCCAGGCCAACGAACAGGCGGCGCATAGACTCCGTGCAGAACGAAACTGGAGGGCCCGCACTACTGGGCATGACGAGGTGATGTGAATGATCGGCCGGCTGAATCACGTGGCGATTGCGACGAATGACGTGCGCAAGGCTTCTGAAATCTATCGCAGCACGCTGGGCGCGAAAGTCTGCGAGCCGGTGCCGCTGCCGGAGCACGGCGTCACGACCGTGTTTGTCGAACTGCCGAATACGAAAATCGAGCTCCTCGAGCCGCTGGGCGACAACTCGCCCATTGCCAGATTCCTCGAGAAGAACCCGGGCGGTGGCATGCACCACGTTTGCTACGAGGTAGACGATATCTATGCGGCCCTCGACCGCATGAAGGAGATGGGCGCTACCATCACTGGCTCTGGCGAGCCGCGCATCGGCGCCCACGGCAAGCCCGTCATCTTCCTGCATCCCAAGGACTTCGCCGGCACTCTGGTTGAGCTCGAGCAGGCGTAGCACGGAAGCAACAGGGCGGAGATTGTCCGCCTGCAATTGCGGATCTTTCTGAGGTTGCCGGCGCCACTCATTCAAACTTTAAGCATTGCTTGCACGGAGTTTTCACCCGTGTGTCCCAATGTGGGCGATGGAGGGGAGAGTGACTGTGACTGCCCATCGCCGCGCGCGGCATGATCCGCGCGACCACAAACTGCTCATTGTGTTCGCCGCTCTGGCGATCGCATACTGCCTCTGCGCGCCGTTGATCGGTAACCTAATCGGCCAATTCTTCTAGCGCGATCTGGTGCTGCGTTTCGCGCGCGCGGTTGCTCGTTCCGGGCCATCGCCCTATGAAGGCGCTGATTTTGTACGCCGAACCGCGATGCGCCTGTCCCGCTATTTCCTGCCCACGCTCAAGGAAACGCCCACCGAGGCGCAAATCGTCTCGCACCGGCTGATGCTGCGCGCTGGGCTCGTCCGCCAAGAGGCGGCCGGCATCTATGCCTGGCTGCCTATCGGCTTCCGGGTGCTCAGGAAAATCGAGCAGATCGTGCGCGAGGAGATGAGCCGGGCCGGCGCCATCGAAATTCTGATGCCCACTTTGCAGCCCTCGGAGCTGTGGAAGGAAACCGGCCGCTACGACGCGTACGGGCCGGAAATGCTGCGCATCCAAGACCGCCACGAGCGCGAGCTGCTTTACGGTCCCACCAACGAAGATATGGTGACGGAAATCTTCCGCGCTTATGTGCGCTCGTACAAGGCACTCCCGCTCAACCTTTACCACATCCAGTGGAAATTCCGCGACGAGATCCGTCCGCGCTTCGGCGTGATGCGTGGCCGCGAATTCCTGATGAAGGATGCGTATTCGTTCGACCTGGACAAGGACGGCGCCCGGCGCTCCTACAACAGGATGTACGTGGCATACCTGCGCGCCTTCATGCGCATGGGGCTCATGACCATTCCGATGCGCGCGGAAACCGGCCCGATCGGCGGCGACCTGTCCCACGAATTCATCGTGCTGGCGGACACCGGCGAAAGCGAAGTGTTCTGCGACAAGGGCCTGCTCGACATGCCGGTGCCCGGTGAGGACGTTAACTTCGATACCGATCTCGAGCCCTTTGTGCAGCAGCGTACGCGCCTCTATGCAGCGACCTCCGATGTGCATGACGCAGAGCGTTTCGAGCGGGAGGTGCCCGAAGACAGGCGAGTGGTGGCGCGCGGCATCGAGGTGGGGCAGATTTTCTATTTCGGTACGAAATACTCCGTTCCGATGAAGGCGGTGGTAGCGGGGCCGGGCGGCAAGCAGGTGCCCGTTGAAGGCGGCTCCTATGGCATTGGCGTGTCGCGGCTGGTGGGCGCGATCATCGAAGCGTCGCATGACGAGGCGGGTATCATCTGGCCCGAGCCGGTGGCGCCGTTCGATCTTTCGCTCATCAATCTGAAGAAGGGTGATGCGAAGACCGATGCTGCGTGCGAAGAGCTATACGCAAAGCTTACCGCGGCGACCAAAGACGTGCTGTACGACGATACCGATGATCGTCCGGGCGCGAAATTCGCCACCCACGATCTCATCGGCAATCCGTGGCAGGTCATCGTGGGACCGCGTGGCCTCGAAAAGGGCACGGTCGAACTGAAAAACCGCGCCACGGGTGAGCGCACAGAAGCATCTGCCGAAGTCGTCTTGAGCAAATTCGCGTGATGCAACTTTTGGCTTTGCGCTGATGGTAAACACGCTCCGCAGCACCGGCCCGTTCTCCGCCTTCGAGTGGATGATCGCGTTGCGATATCTCCGTCCGACCCGGCGGGAAGGGTATGTCTCCGTTATTTCTATTTTCTCGCTCGTCGGCATCGCCATTGGCGTGGCGGCGCTGATCATCGTGCTGGCGGTGATGAACGGATTCCGGCATGAACTGCTTGCGCGGATCCTTGGCCTGAACGGCCATGCTGTGGTGCAGGGTCTGTATGGAAATCTTACGGACTACGATCGCTTGGCTGGGCGCCTGCGTGCCGTGCCGGAGGTGACGCGAGTCACACCCATCGTGGACGGTCAGGTGATGGCGAGTGCCAATGGTCTCAACGCCGGCGTGATTGTCCGCGGCATTCGCCGCGACGATCTCAAGGGACTTGGCACCGTTTCAAGCACGCTCTCACAAGGAGCGCTGGCGCACTTTGAAGGCGGCGATTCGGTGATCATCGGGCAGCGCCTGGCGGAAAAGCTGCGGCTGGTGCCAGGCATGCAGATCTCCCTCATCGCGCCGCGTGGCAACGTCACGCCGTTCGGCACCACGCCGCGCGTAAAGAGCTACACCGTTGCAGGCACGTTCCGGATCGGCATGAGCGAATACGACCAGACCTTCATCTTCATGCCACTCGTCGAAGCGCAGCTGTACTTCAGCATGGGCAACAGCGTGAACGGGTTGCAGGTGATGGTCCGCGATCCGGAGCAGATCAACACGACTGTGAATGGTATCGCTGCCGTTGCCGGTCCTTATACCCGGATGATCTCGTGGCAAGACATGCAATCCAGTCTGTTCGGCGCGCTACAAGTTGAGCGGAATGTCATGGCCTTGATCCTGGCCCTAATTGTGCTCGTCGCGGCGCTCAACATCATCTCTGGTCTTATCATGCTGGTGAAGGACAAGGCTGGCGACATCGCCATCCTGCGTACCATGGGCGCCGGCCGTGGCGCGGTCATGCGCATCTTTTTCATCGCTGGCGCCAGCATCGGCGTCATTGGCACACTGCTGGGACTCGTTATAGGTGTCGTCTTCTGCACCTATATCGAAGAGATCCGACAATTCCTCTCATCGCTCACCGGCACCACGCTTTTTGATCCCACCATCTACTTCCTGAGCCGCATCCCGGCACAGATGAATCCGCGGGAGGTGCTGTTCGTGGTCGTGCTGGCCCTATCGTTATCGCTGCTTGCGACACTCTATCCTTCATGGCGCGCCGCGCGCCTCGACCCGGTCGAGGCGCTTCGTTATGAGTGAGCAGCCCGTCCTGCGGCTCGAGGGCGTGGCGAGGCGGTACGCGCAGGGGCAGGGCACGCTGGAAGTGTTCAGGGACTTGCGGCTGAGCTTGTGGCCTGGAGAACTTGTAGCGCTCGTCGGCCCGTCCGGAGCGGGAAAGTCCTCCTTGCTGCACATGGCAGGTCTCTTGGAGACGCCATCGGCCGGCGAAGTTTATCTCAGCGGCGCTGCCGCGTCGCGGCTGCCGGAAACCGAACGAACGCGCCTGCGCCGCGACTTGATCGGCTTCGTTTATCAGGCGCACCATCTCTTGTCCGAATTCAGCGCACTGGAGAATGTGATGATTCCGCAGCGGATCGCCCGAAGATCACGTGCAGAGGCCGAACTGGGGGCAAAGCGTCTGCTAACGCAGGTCGGACTTGGCGCGCGGTTGGAGCATCGTCCCTCGCAGCTTTCCGGCGGCGAGCAGCAACGCGTCGCCATTGCGCGTGCCCTTGCCAACCGTCCGAAACTGCTTCTGGCCGACGAACCAACGGGCAATCTCGATCCGCGAACTGCGCAGGGCGCGTTTGACATTCTTCTCTATCTCGTACGCTCGGAAGGGGCGGCCGCGCTTGTCGCCACTCATAACCAGGAACTCGTCGCCAAGATGGACCGAGCACTTGTGCTTCAAGACGGGCGTTTAATCGAGGAAACGATTACCACCAGCCGCGCCACTTGAACCAGATCGTTGGCAGGATCGCAGACAGGAAGATCAACCCAAGGCCCCACGCATAGCCAAAATGCCAGTGCAACTCCGGCATGTACTGGAAATTCATGCCATACATGCTAGCGATCAGCGTAGGCGGAATGCCGACGACCGACACGATCGTCAGAACCTTGAAAATATCGTTTTGCTCCGTGTTGATGAATCCCAGCACGGCATCGAGCAGAAATTGCGCTTTGTTGGAGAGGTGGATCTCGAACTCCACGAGCGATTGGAGGTCTTGGGTCGCGGTATGCAGGCGTTCGGTTACTTCAGCTGCGATCCAGTCTTTGCTGTTGTCCAGCGCGTACGGCACGATGCGCTGAAGGCCCAAGAGGCTTTCGCGGATTTGGGAAAGTTTCTCACCACAAACCCCGACGTCAACGAGGATTTCTCGCAGAGCGCGGTTTGCGCGGGCGGTGTTTCGGGGGCGCTTGCTGCCATAATTATGAAAGACCCTTCGTGACACGCCGACCACCTCGACACCGATATGCTCAAGCGCATCAGCCGCGTAGTCTGTAATGCCTTCGATGAGTGTGGCAAAAACTTCCGAACTGGTTTCGGCGGCTTCACCTCGGTTGAAGCGTTCGATGGCCAAATCGAAGCCATGGAGACGCGTAAAACGTATCGTAAGGAGAACTAGCCTGGTGAGAACGAAACCTAGGGCGGTGGGCGCCTCTTCGTTGTCATGCGCGACCACGGACATGTTTAGATGGATTTCGCCGTTCCTCGCCGACAGACGGCTGGAGGATTCAATTTCCTCCAACTCGTGCTGGGAAGGTACGTGCAGATGCCACTCCGATTCGACTTGCGACATCTCCTCCGGCGTCGGATTGAACAGATCGACCCAAACCGGTTTGCCGCGGCTGCTGGGACAAACATTCAGCATGGAAGGATCCCCCGCCGACGATTCGCCGGCGAAAGGTAGGCTTTCACCTGCTTTTAAACCAGCGCGCCATGGCAATGCTTGAATTTCCGGCCGGAGCCGCACGGACATGGTGCGTTGCGTTGCACCTTGCCCCATGTGCCTGGGTCGTTTGGATTTACCGGAACTTCTTCAAGGCGTGAGATTCGCTGGTGCGCGCCATCGAGCGGCGCCATCTCTTCTTCGCCGGTCAGCGGGTCGACGTGCGATGCATGCATGGGGCCCAGCGACTGGTCGAAGGTTGGTGGCGGCGCTTCCACATTTATTTGCAGATGCATCAGTTGCTGCACGACGCCGGTGCGCATCTTTGCCAGCAGCGCCTCGAATAGCTCGAACGCCTCACTCTTGTATTCATTGAGAGGGTCCCGCTGCCCATAGCCACGCAACCCCACATATTGCCGTAGATGGTCGAGATTGACGATGTGCTCGCGCCAGTCGTGATCCAAAGTCTGAAGCAGAATGCTCTTTTCGATATAGCGCATCAGATCCGGTCCAACATTTGCGGCGCGCTCGGCGGCCCGCGCGTCTACAGCCTTTAGGATCCGGTCGCGTACTTCCTCGTCCGCAATGCCCTCTTCCTTCGTCCAATCCACAATTGGCAAATCCAGGCCAAATGTCTTTTCGATCTCCTCACCTAGTCCGGTCGCGTCCCACTGTTCCGCATAAGCGCGCTCCGGGATGTGGCGTGCTACAAGATCGTCCACTACCTGAGCCCGGAAATCGGCGATCTGCTCGCTCACATCCTCCGCGCTCATGATTTCGCGGCGCTGATCGAAGATCACCTTCCGCTGATCGTGCTGCACGTTGTCGTATTTCAGGATGTTCTTGCGGATTTCGAAGTTGCGGGCCTCGACCTTCTGCTGCGCCTTCTCCAGAGCCTTATTGACCCACGGATGGGCAATGGCCTCACCCTGCTCCAATCCCAGTCGGTTTAGAATGGAATCCATGCGTTCCGACCCAAAGATCCGCATCAGATCGTCCTGTAAACTCAGAAAGAATTTCGATGCGCCGGGATCGCCCTGCCGTCCCGAACGACCGCGCAGCTGATTGTCAATACGCCGGCTCTCGTGCCGTTCTGTGCCGACAATGTAGAGGCCGCCCGCCGCGAGCACTTTCTCCTTGTCGGCAGCAACTTCTGCGCGAATCTCGTCCGCTCGCCTTGCAAACTCCGCCTGATCCAGCATGCCGCCAAGCTCGTTTTTGATGCGCATATCCGCATTGCCGCCCAGCTGGATGTCGGTGCCGCGGCCCGCCATGTTAGTGGCGATGGTGATCGTCCCGGAAACGCCGGCCTGCGCCACGATTACGGCTTCCTGCTCGTGGTATCGGGCGTTAAGAACGTTGTGCTTAATGTTGCGCTGTTTCAGAAGCGCCGAAAGCTGCTCGGATTTCTCGATGGATGTAGTGCCGACTAGCATCGGCTGGCCGCGCCTTTTGCAATCCTCCACGAGTGTGATGATGGCGTCGTATTTCTCGCTAACGCTACGATAGACTTCGTCATCGTTATCGGCACGGATCATCGGCCGGTTGGTCGGGACCTCCACGACATCGAGTTTGTAGATATCCATGAACTCGGCCGCCTCGGTGAGCGCCGTACCGGTCATTCCCGCCAGCTTTTCGTAAAGTCGAAAGTAGTTTTGGAAGGTGATTGAGGCGAGAGTCACGTTCTCCGGCTCGATCCGTACACCTTCCTTAGCCTCAAGCGCCTGATGAAGGCCTTCGGAGTAGCGGCGGCCCTCCATCATGCGGCCGGTGAACTCGTCGATGATTATGACCTTTCCGTCCTTAACGATGTAGTCCCGATCGCGAAGGAAAAGTTTATGGGCCTTCAGCGCCTGATTGACGTGATGGACCATCGTGATGTTTTCGATATCGTAGAGATCGCCGCTTTCGAGCAGGGCCGCATCGCGCAGCCATTCCACCATCCGCTCGTTGCCCAATTCCGTAAGCGTGACGGATTTCTGCTTCTCATCGAGCTCGTAATGGTCATTCTCAAGTTTGGGGATCAGCCCGTCGACGTTGCGATAAAGCTCCGTCTGATCCTCGGTGGGGCCAGAAATGATGAGAGGCGTTCTCGCCTCGTCGATCAGGATAGAATCAACCTCGTCCACGATCGCGAAGAAGTGGCCGCGCTGGACCATCGTCGCAATCGAGTATTTCATGTTGTCGCGCAGATAATCGAAGCCGTATTCGTTGTTCGTGCCGTAGGTCACGTCGGCGGCGTAGGCCTGCTTCCGCTCCTCATCGGTAAGCCCATGCACAATGCAGCCAACGGACAAGCCAAGGAATTTGTAAATTTGGCCCATCCAGTCGGCGTCGCGATGAGCCAGGTAGTCGTTCACCGTCACCACGTGCACGCCCTTGCCGGCAAGTGCATTCAGATAGACAGGCAAAGTTGCAACCAGCGTCTTGCCTTCGCCAGTTTTCATTTCGGCGATCCGGCCGTCGTTCAGCACCATGCCGCCGACAAGCTGCACATCGAAATGCCGCTGGCCTAAGGTGCGTTTGGCTGCCTCCCGTACCACAGCAAAGGCCTCCGGCAGGAGTTCGTCGAGCGTCTCGCCCTTGGCGAGCCGGTCCTTGAAAACGACCGTCTGGCCCCGCAAGTCCTCATCGCTCAACGGCTGAAACCTCGGTTCCAACGCATTAATCGCTTCCACCCGCTTGAACATCGGGCGTAGCTTCCGTTCGTTCACTGAGCCAAAAAAACGCTGCGCGATGGCGCTAAAGCCGAGCATGAAATCCTCTGACGGGGCGGGGGCCGGCGTGACCGGCGAACAAGCACAAGGGGCCGGAGAAGCCCCCGGCCGCGCGTCGGCAGAGACATAGGAACCGGCCACCCCCTTGTCAATTCAGGCCGATTTTGTCCCTAGTGACCGGCGGCACCGGCGAGGCGAAGGCGCGATGGTTGGGGCGAAAGGGTCGCGGCCTTCAAGTGTGGGCCGAGGCAATGCTTATAGAGCGGGCAAGGCTCCGGACCGCTCGCCGCTGGCGCCGAAGGCCATCCCTCACCTTCCCGCCTTGACCGGTGTCAGGCTCGCGACTGCGCCCGCCGGCATCCGCTATCGTAGGCGTGACGACCTTTTGCTTGTCACCTTGGAACCGGGAACGCAGGTAGCGGGTGTGTTTACCCAATCGCAGATAGCATCGGCTCCCGTCGAGTGGTGCCGGAAGCATGTTAAGGAGGGTGCGGCGAGAGCGTTGGTCGTCAACAGCGGAAACGCCAATGCGTTCACAGGAACATCTGGCGCCAAGGCGGCGGCTGCTGTTGCACAATCGGCCTCTGCGGAAATTGGCAGCCGCCCAAATGAAGTCTTTCTCGCCTCAACTGGTGTGATCGGCGAGCCGCTGCCGGCAGAGAAAATCACACTGGTGATGAATTCGCTCGCCCGCTCCGCCAAGGCCACCACATGGCGGGCGGCCGCAGAAGCCATCATGACCACAGACACTTATCCGAAACTCGCGACAGCTACGGCGAGGATCGGCCGCAGCTCGGTCACCATCAACGGCATCGCCAAGGGCTCGGGAATGATCGCGCCGGATATGGCGACCCTGCTCGCATTCGTGTTTACGGACGCAGCAATCCCAGCCGGCGTGTTGCAGTCGCTGTTGTCTGCGGGCGCGAGACAATCCTTCAATTGCATCACCGTGGACAGCGATACCTCCACCAGCGACACGCTGCTTCTGTTCGCGACGGGGAAAGGCCCTCAACACCCGGCTGTCCATACCCCACACGACAAACATCTTGCCGATTTCCGCGAAAAGCTTGATGGCGTGTTGCTCGATTTGGCGTTGCAGGTGGTCCGCGACGGCGAAGGCGCACAAAAGCTGATCCGTGTCGATGTCGTCGGCGCGAAATCGGACGAGTCAGCGCGGCGCATTGCCTTGTCGATCGCCAATTCTCCCCTGGTCAAGACAGCCATTGCCGGAGGCGACGCCAATTGGGGACGCGTGGTCATGGCCATAGGCAAGGCGGGCGAACCGGCTGACCGTGACCGCCTGAGTATCTGGCTGGGGGGCCGGCGGGTGGCAGAGAACGGCGCCAGTGCAGCCGCCTATGATGAAGCCGCGGCAGCCAAAGCCGTTTCAGGTCGCGAAGTCTTAATCAAGGTCGATTTGAAGCTGGGGCAAGGGAAGGCTCGTATCTACACCTGCGATCTGACGCATGGTTATATCCGGATTAACGGCTCCTATCGCTCGTAAGCACTACGCCTCCCCCGCTCCCTCCCGCGGCCTTTTTAATTCGGCATTAGTTATGGTGGCGCATTTCAGGAGACAAATGTGGCCAAATTGGTTCTGATTGTGGCCTGTGGGCTGATCGATCCGGATGGGCGCGTGCTGATTGCACAACGTCCGCCGAAGAAAGAGATGGCAGGACTATGGGAATTTCCGGGTGGGAAAGTCGAGCCCCAAGAGCGGCCCGAAGAAGCGCTGATCCGCGAATTGAAGGAAGAGCTTGGCATCGCGGTGCAAGAGCCGTGTCTCGCGCCCTTCACGTTCGCGTCGCACAGCTATCCAGGATTTCATCTGCTGATGCCGCTTTTCGTGTGCCGGCGCTGGTATGGGACGCCGGTGCCGCTCGAGCACACGGCGCTGAAGTGGGTGAGGCCGCGGGATTTGCCGTCCTACCCGATGCCGCCGGCCGACGTGCCGCTGATCCCCATGCTGCGCGATCTGCTGTAAGCGCGTTTGTCTCGGACGCGTTCGGCGCAACCGCGATCGAATACGGTCTTCTCGCCGCCCTCATTTCAGTGGCCATCCTGGGAAGCCTTGCGCAAGTAATGACGGGCCTGGAAGCTGCATATACGGCGATTGGGAACGCAGTGACTGGCTCTTAGCGCGACGTTGGAAAGACCCGATTTCCGAGCGCATCTGCAAGGTGGGCGCGCGCCGATCCCGGTGCGAGTGGCTTCTGCTGATTCTCGTGCGGCGCCCAGCCGGTGAGATAAATGATGTCGAAGGTGGCGCGGAGCCTGCCGCTTTCAGTATGGGCGTCTGCATACTCTGTAAGCGCAGCGCTCAGGACATCGCGGCGAAGGAATTTGCAGCTGCGATGGCATAGTGCGTTTGTCTCGCCCAAAGCACGCAGATCGGTCAGGAGAGCGGTGAAATCCCGGTAGTGAACGGTTGTGCGTTCGACATCTGCGACGGGCAGGGCAAAGCCCGCGCGCTGCAGCAAGGCTCCTAAATCCCGGACGTCGGAAAATGGTGCGACGCGCAGGCTGGCGCCGCCGCGGATCTGTGTTTCACCGGCGGCAAGCGCCGCACGCAATTCCTGCAGTGTTTCACCACCGAAGAGCGCAGCCATGAAGAGACCGTCGGGTCTCAGTGCGCGACGGATTTGAATGAGAGCACCAGGCAAATCATTGATGGCATGCAACGAGAGCACACTCACGATCAGGTCGAAGGAAGCATTGGCAAATGGCAGGGCTTCCTCATCGGCTACCATATCCGCGCCTGATCCGGAGAGCTGCGTTATGATCCAACGGTCGACAAGAGGCCGCAGTGTTGCGAGGGCTCCATTCCTGGAGGAGATATCCAGCGCGTCCGAAAACCTCCGGTTGACTGTCATAAGGCGTTCGGCAATCCGCGCGGCCGCCTCCCCAACGAGGAAATCGGTCCCGCGGCTGCGCAAGCGTCGGCAGGCGTAAAGACTACGGTCGAAAATCTTCGGCGGGTCGGTCATAATGGAGTCGATTGGTCATTTCCTGAACGCTAGTCTAATCGCATGGCAACGATACGGGAGGCGACAGACCGTTTCAGGGGACTGACCAATAGGGCAGGGCGTAGCCTTCTCAATCTGTTGTATCCGCCGTTGTGCCTGGTTTGCCGCACGCCAACAAGCGAGCCGATGGCGGTTTGCGCTGAATGCTGGAAGCAGATCACGTTCTTCGATGGTCCCGTTTGTGCGTGTTGTGGCTTGCCTTTCGAAATCGATCCAGGCGCCGACACACGATGCGCTTCATGCCTTGCTATTCCTCCGGCTTTCGATTCGGCGCGTGCCGCGATGGCGTATGACGACGGCAGCAAGAACGCGATCTTGGCGCTGAAGAGAGCCGATCGACTGGAGTTCGCGCGCCTGTTTGGCGTATGGCTGAAGCGTGCAGGACAGCCCTTGGTGGAAGAGGCCGACGTGATTGTTCCCGTGCCGTTATATCGATGGCGGCTTTGGGCGCGCCGCTACAATCAATCCGCAATAGTAGCACAACGACTATCACAATTGTCAGGCAAGAGGTTCGATCCATTCGCCCTGATCCGAACGCGTTCAACGCCAAGTCAGGGCCAAATGCCGTCCGCCAAGGCACGATTCCGCAACGTTCGAGGTGCCTTCAAGGTGCCAAGCGGAGGCATTCCCTCAATTGTAGGCCGACGCGTGTTGCTGGTGGACGATGTGCTCACGACGGGCGCCACTATCCAGGCGTGTGCGCGCGCACTGAAACGGGCGGGCGCAGAAAAGGTGTTGGTGCTGACGATCGCTCGCGTTGCCCGTCCTTTGCCGGACGTTATATAGGAGAGAGACCGGTCAGTATCTGAGTCGATGGCGAAGATCACGATCTACAGCACGCCCATCTGTCCTTATTGCGTGCGCGCAAGAGCCCTTCTGAGAAAGAAGGGTGCAATTTTCGAGGAAGTTGATGTATTTATGAATATGGAGGCACGCCGGGAGATGGAAGAGAAGGCCAGCGGCCGCTATACCGTTCCACAAATTTTCATCGGCGGCCGCCACATTGGCGGCTGCGACGACCTTTATGCCCTTGAACGGGCGGGCGAACTGGATTCGCTCCTCAGCACCGCATGAGCAGTTTCCGGGCAGCCTGCGTTCAGCTGCGCTCCTCCGATGACGTCGAGGAGAACGTCCGGATTGCATCCGATCTAATCTGTGAGGCAAAGAGCAAGGGCGCGCAGTTCATCGCGACGCCGGAAAACACCACACTTATGGCGGCCGACGGCGGCGCCAAGCTCGAAAACAGCTATGCGGAAGAGGACGACCCGGCGCTGCCGCGATTTCGCGTCTTGGCCGAGGAGCTCGGCGTATGGCTGCTGATTGGCTCACTGGCCGTAAAGACGAGCGACCGCAAAACCGCCAATCGTTCGTTCCTGATCGATCCAAAGGGCACCATAGCCGCACGGTACGACAAGGTCTTCTTGTTCGATGTCGATCTGCCAAGCGGCGAGACATACCGTGAGTCAAACACCGTCACCGGCGGAAACAGGGCCGCTGTCGCCGATCTTCCATGGGGCAGAGTTGGCCTGTCGATCTGCTACGATCTGCGCTTCCCGCAGCTCTATCGCAGGCTCGCGCAGGCGGGCAGTTCCTTCCTCGCGGTGCCAAGTGCCTTCACCGAAACCACGGGCAAGGCGCACTGGGATGTCCTGCTGCGAGCTCGCGCGATCGAGAGCGGAGCCTTTGTGATCGCGCCGGCACAGGGTGGCATGCACGCGAATGGCCGCCAAACTTATGGTCACTCGATGCTCGTAGGGCCGTGGGGCGAAGTGCTCGCTGAAGCAGGAACTGAGCCCTGCGTGATTTCGGCCGATATCGATACCGATGCTGTCGGAATTGCGCGGCAGCGCGTGCCAAGCTTGCGGCATGACCGAAAGTTTGACGGGCCCTAGAGCAGCGCTTCAAATTCGTTGCCATTTCGATCGAGCTGGCAGCCATTCTCGTTGGGGGGCGGGGATTGCTATCGCGGCATTGGATCGCCAACGGTGCCAAGGTGGCGATAGTCGGATTGAAGAGGTGCGGCCGCCTTCGGCGCGGGGCCAGAAGCTTACGGCCTTGGCGGCCTAGATTGTGCTCTAAGGGTTCCGGCGCCGGACTGCGGGGATTGCTTGCGAAAGGAGACATTTACCCCCATGTTCGCATATAGCCATAGCATTTGAGCGTTTTCGCGTGATTGTTTACAGCCTGCGTTGCGGAGAGGGCCATTTCTTCGAGGGATGGTTCGCCAGCATGACTGCGTTCGACGAGCAGAGTTCCCATGGCAAGCTGCTTTGCCCGACGTGCAATTCACGTTCTGTGACAAAAGCACCGATGGCGCCGGCGGTGTCCACAAAGGTTGGCCAAAGCAAACGTGTGCTGCGTTCAGGCGCACCTACGGCGCAATTAACGCCTTCTGCGACCAAGGGGCCGGAGGAGTTACACAAGATGCGACAATTCATGACAGGACTGCGCAAATACGTCGAGCAGAATGCGGAATATGTCGGCCAAGAATTTCCGGATGAGGCCCGCAAGATCCATTATGGGGACAGCGAAGAGCGGCACATCTATGGAGAAGCGTCGCTGGAGGAGGCTGCGGATCTCGTGGAAGAGGGCATAGACGTTGCGCCTCTTCCGCCCGACCTCAACGAAACCAATTAGTCTACTTGAGTACCACGCCGCGTTCCGCAGCGAAGGCCATCAGGCGCGTACGCAGGCTGTGATCGTTTCTTGCGCAAAGCCGTTCTACGAACTCGCCTATCTCTCGTAGATCGATGCTGCGGATCATCATCTTGACCGGCCCGATGTTGGCGGGCTGCATCGAAAGAATCCGCAAGCCTAGGCCAATAAGAGCCATTGCTTCCAGTGGTCTGCCGGCAATTTCACCACATAGCGAAACGTCGCCCCCGGCTTCCGAAGCGCTGCGCACGATCTGCCTTACGACCGTCAGAGCTGCGGGGTTCAGCGCATCATAGCGACGCGACACGCGCGGATTCGTGCGGTCCACCGCAAAAATGAACTGCAAGAGATCGTTCGATCCAATGGATACAAAATCGGCGCTACGGAGGATTTGCTGCAGCATAAACATGAGCGCTGGAACTTCGAGCATGGCGCCGACTAGGGTGCGCTTTGGCTGCGGCTGATGCAGCAGACGCGCCCGCTCAATTTCCCGGTCGATGAGCGCGCGTGCGGCGTTGAACTCGGCGACGTCGCTGACCATGGGCAATAGGAGGCGAAGCGTTTTGTCTGCAGAAGCCGCCAGCAACGCGCGCACTTGATATCGGAGTAGGGCAGGACGATCAAGCGCGATGCGCAGCGCGCGCCAGCCCAGAGCCGGATTTTCCTCCCGCTCCCATCGGCCATATGGAAGGATCTTGTCGCCCCCTAAATCGAGCGTTCGAAACACCACCGGCTTCTCGCCTGCGGCGTCTATCACCTGCTTATAAAAGGCGACCTGGTCGGAGAGGCGAGGCATCGTCTCGCCGATCATGAACTGCAGCTCCGTCCGAAACAGGCCAATGCCGTCGGCGCCGGATTCGTTCAGATGCGGGAGATCAATCAGCAGGCCCGCATTCATCATCAACTTGATATGCGTGCCATCCTTGGTGATAGCGGGAACGTCGCGAACCTGCGCCATCTCTGCCGCGCGTTGATCGCGCAAAGATTGTCGGGTGCGAAACGCACGCACCACCTCTGGCAGTGGGCGCAACTGTGCTTCGCCGCTTTCGCCGTCGACTACGATAAGGTCACCAGCTCGGGCACTATCGGCGGCTCCTTCCACATTTCCAACCAGCGGCACGTTCATCGCGCGCGCGACAATCGCCACGTGAGATGTTGGTGCAACTTCTTCGAGCACGAGGCCGATCAGGCGCTCGCGCGGATAGTCGAGCAGTTCCGCGGGACCCATGCCGCGGGCGATTACCACAGCGTCCTTCGGCAATTCGTGCTGCGGCTCGACATTTCCGTCGAGATGGCGCTGGAGTCGGCGTGCCAAATCTTCGAAATCGTGCAGCCGTTCGCGCAGCACAGTGTCGCCGGTTCGGGCAATACGGATCCGCAATTCGTCCTGAACGCGCTCGACGGCGGCTTCCGCGGTAAGGCCGGTGCGCACGGCATCCCGGAGCTTCTGCCGCCAGCCCTGATCTTGCGCGAACAGCCTGTAAGCTTCGATAACCTCGCGGCTTTCCCCCGTCAGGTCGAGCTCAGTCGACGCGAGCATCTCATCGACCGATGCTCGAAGTTGATCCAGTGCCCGATCCAGTCGCGCGAGCTCGGCGGGCGGATCGTCAGCGATCAGACGTTCGACGCGCACGCGGGGTTCGTGCAGCACCACGCGACCGATTGCGATTCCCTCCGACAGCGGCTCCCCACGAAAAGTCCGAGGGCGATCCGCACGAAGTTCTGGTTCGTCGAGTTCGGCTGTGTCGAAGAGACCGCCCTGAGCCACGACCTCGGCTAATACCATAGCCACCGTCTGCAGCGCCTCGACCTCCTCTTCGTCGTAGAGGCGGGGAGCCCGGTTTTGCACGGTAAGGACGCCATACACTTGGCCGCCGCGCACCACAGGCACGCCCAAGAATGAACGGTAAGGATCTTCTGCGGTCTCCGGCCGGTAGGAAAACCGCGGGTGAGCGGGGGCGTCGCTAAGATTGACTGGCTCTGCGGTTTCACCAGCAAGGCCGACAAGTCCTTCACCCTGTTTAAGTCGGGTGTGGTGAACGGCCGCGCGGTTCAAACCCTCTGTCGCAAACAATTCATACACGTTGCCAGCGCGGCGCAGGTATATCGAACAGACCTCCGCCACCATATTGGCAGCAATGACGTTCACGAGCTTGTCCAGTCGAGTCTGAGCGCTCGCTGGCTCCGCCATGATCTCGCGCAACCGGCGGAGCAGAATTCGGGGTCCCGCCGCGGCGACGGCGATCATCAGGCGGCATCCAGCTCATAGGCCGCGTGAAGCGCGCGTACTCCGAGCTCGACATATTCTTCCGCGATCAGCACGCTGACTTTAATCTCCGACGTGGAGATCACCTCGATATTGATCCCCTTTTCAGCCAAAGTCCGGAACATAAGCTGGGCCACGCCGGAATGCGTGCGCATTCCTATGCCGACGATGGAGATTTTTGCGACTCCGGCATCGTGCGTCACGTCGCGATAACCAATCGCTGCGGCCGCCTTTTCGATGGCATCCAGCGCGCGATGCAATTCGCTCCGGCTGACCGTAAAAGTGAGGTCGGTCTTTTTGCCGTCCTCTGACACGTTCTGAACGATCATGTCGACGTTGACCTCGGCATCGGCCAACGGGCCGAATATGGCGGCAGCTATCCCCGGCTTGTCCGGAATGCGATGCAGGGTGATCTTGGCCTCGTCCCGCGAATAGGCGATACCGGTAACAGGTTTCTTTTCCACAATATCTTCCTCGTCGCAAACGAGCGTGCCTCCGCCATCTGGTTCAAACGTCGAAAGCACGCGAATTGGCACGCGATGTAGCATGGCGATCTCTACTGAGCGCGTCTGAAGCACTTTGGCGCCGAGAGAAGCCATCTCAAGCATTTCCTCAAAGGCGATCCGCTCCAGTCGGCGCGCTTTTGTGACGATCCGTGGGTCTGTCGTGTAAACGCCATCCACGTCGGTATAGATGTCGCAACGGTCCGCCTCGACAGCAGCAGCAACAGCAACAGCACTCGTGTCCGATCCGCCGCGTCCCAATGTCGAAACGCGATTATCGGGCGCCACACCCTGGAAACCAGCGACGACTGCCACCTCACCCTCCGACAGCCGTTCATTCAGCGCGTTGGGGTCGATCCGCTCGATGCGCGCCGATCCATGTGCGGCATTGGTGCGGATGGGAATCTGCCATCCCATCCAAGAGCGCGCTTTGATTCCATTTGCAGAAAGTGAAACGGCAAGGAGGCCGGCGGTGACCTGTTCCCCCGTCGATACCACCACATCCGCCTCCTGGAGGTCATGATGCGGGGCCAGTTCGCGCGTCCAAGCGATCAGCTTGTTGGTTTCGCCCGCCATCGCCGAGACCACCACGGCAACCCGGTGACCACGTTCTACCTCCCGTTTCACCAGACTTGCGACATGGCGAATGCGCTCCAGGTCGGCAACGGACGTGCCACCGAACTTCATCACAATTTTCGCCATCGTCGGGGCTTCCGCTCGAGTCCCGAAAGTCTTAGACGCGGTATTCGGCTCGCTCAAGCGCGGCAGGTATTCCAGAAGGGCTACTCCGAGGTAAGTTGGCAATCCGATGCTTACACCTTCATCCTCCGTCGACGCCTCCGAAGTCGCAAAGTTCGCGCGTCTCGCCGAACACTGGTGGGATCCCGAGGGCTCGTTTGCGCCGCTGCATCGCTTCAACCCAATTCGCCTAAAGCTGATCCGCGACACGGCCGCCGCACACTTCGGCCGCGACATCCGAAAATCCCAACCTTTTCGGGGACTCTCATTGCTCGATCTGGGTTGTGGCGGCGGCTTGCTCTCGGAGCCCCTAGCACGCCTCGGATTCCAGGTGCTCGGGTGCGATCCTGCAGAGAAGAACATTGGAATTGCCGCCGCCCATGCAAGCGACACTGCCGCTTCGGTCTCCTACAGAGTCGCGACTATTGAAACGCTACGGGCTGAGCAGCTGACCTTCGATGTGGTCCTTGCCATGGAAATCATCGAGCATGTGCCGGATGTCGTAAGCTTCTTGCGCGCGAGTGCGGAATTACTCCGGCCGGATGGGCTGATTTTTGTCGCGAGCATCAACAAGACGCTGAAGTCCTTCGCGCTGGCAAAGATCGCAGCCGAGTATGTGCTTCGGTGGCTTCCTGTTGGCACCCACGACTGGAATCGCTTCGTTACGCCCGAATGTGTGCATGAGATTCTCGCGGGTGCCGGATTAGAAGGTCTCCGAACGCAAGGGGTGTCATTCAATCCGTTGCGCTGGAAGTGGGAGTTGTCGAACGATTGCCATGTCAACTATGTTATGATCGGCAGGCGCTGATCACATTTCGCCGGAACGATTGACTCGATCTTTACGGCGTGTCATCGCACTCTTGTGATGTAGGCCGATTTCGCTTGGTGTTATGATGACCTTGTGAATAGTGGCCTTGGACCCAATCAAAAAATATCGAAGTCCTTCTAAAGGGGTTGCCCATGCGTTCTCTTGTTTTGGTCGGTATGATTGTCGGTACCGTCGCCTCTGCGGCGTCCGCTTTCGCTCAATCGGCTCCGACACCGTCTCCTGCCGCCGCGACGGAGGACCCGGACCGAGTCGTTTGCCATATGAGCCCGGCTCCTACGGGCAGCCGTCTTGGTTCCTCACGTGAGTGCCACACCCAAAAGCAGTGGGATCAAATGCGCCTGCAGCAGCAGCAGAACGTTAACGGCATGCAAATGCAGGGCCTGAACTCACAGCCAGGCGGAAAATAGGCCGATTTCTCTAATGGGATAAGAGGGCCGGGCATGTTCCCGGCCTTTCCGTTTTGCGCTAGATAACGCAGACTGGAAGTTCTATTGCTAGCGGCATGACGAAGGTTACCCGTTTGAGCGTGGGCGAGGGGGGTGAATCCCGCAGTCGTCAGGCTCATCTGCGTGAGATCGCGCGCGACGCTGATGCGCCGCTCGGGACGGTCGGGCAAGAGCTTCGCGGCGCCCGAATGTCACGAGGTGAAGACCTTGCATCGGTCTCCCGAGCTTTAAAGATACGCAAGGATCATCTTGAGGCTCTCGAGAATGATAATATCGGCGCGCTCCCCGGCCGTACGTACGCCGTCGGATTCGTCCGCGCATACGCCGAGCATCTCGGCCTTAACTCTGAACAGGCGGTCGAACGTTTTAAGAGCGAAATCGCCGGGCGCGATGACGCCTCTAGAAACGCCGGGTTCCCCGTCGATGAAGAGAGTTCCGGGCTTTCTTGGGCCTGGATTTTATTTGCCTTGTTCCTTATGGGACTGTTTGCGTACGGAGCATATTATCTTCTTCAGTCGCAAGGTGCGGAGCCGTCACAACCTGCCGCTACACCGGTTCCTACCGAAATGGCTCCGGCGCCGACCAAACCTGCACATAAAGCTCCGGCAAATCAGACCACCGTGGTCTCACCTGGCGCATCCCAGGCCGGAAACGCGGCTCCGCCTGCGATTCCAGCCGGAGGCGGCACTGTTTATGGTAAAATGAATACCAACGCGCATGTGGTGCTTCATGTGACCCAACCCACCCATGTTCTGGTCCAGACCGAGGACGGGCGGGCGTTCATCAACAAGGAACTGCAGCCAGGAGATACCTATCAGGTACCCAACATGGGAGGGCTGGCCCTGACCGCCGAACATGGCAGTGCCGTCCAGATCGTCCTGGACGGTAAGACAACAGGCAACGCCGGCGCTGGGGGAGAACCTGTCGAGGCCCTGTCGCTGGATCGCGATACTCTCGCCAACCGCAGTCACGCTTCTTCCGGCCAGTAGCCAATGAGCATCCGAGCGTATCGCGACATCGAGCGCCGCAAGTCTCGCAAAATTCACGTTGGATTAGTCGAGGTCGGTGGAGATGCCTTGATCTCCGTTCAGACGATGACGAACACAGTGACCGCGGATGTGCGCGGCACGATTGATCAGATCCGCCAGATGGAAGAGGCAGGGGCAGACATTATTCGTGTGTCGTGTCCGGACGAAGACGCCACGAAGGCGCTAAAGCACATCGTCAAGGCTGCCCAAGTGCCGATCGTGGCCGACATCCACTTTCACTACAAACGCGCCATCGAGGCGGCGGAAGCAGGAGCCGCCTGCCTGCGCATCAATCCCGGCAACATCGGCAGTGCGCAGCGCGTGCGCGAGGTGGTACAGGCAGCGAAGGATCATGCCGTTTCCATGCGCATCGGTGTGAACGCCGGTTCGCTGGAGAAGGAACTGCTTGAGCGCTATGGGGAGCCTTGCCCGGAAGCGATGGTGGAAAGCGCGCTGAACCACGCGAAAATTCTGGAGGACAACGAT
>JBJMVL010000109.1:0-9950 GCA_045810735.1 Alphaproteobacteria bacterium | reverse complement strand
TAGAGCCATGTGGGGCGTGATCCCTGCGGCGGGGCGCGGCAGCCGCATTCAACCCCTCGCCTTTTCCAAGGAACTGCTTCCCGTCGGCAGCCGCATCAATGGCGGCACCGAGCAGCCGCGCGCCGTGAGCGAATATTTGGTCGAGCGGATGATCGCCGGTGGCGCGGACAAGCTCTGCTTCGTCATAAGCCCTGGGAAGTCCGACATTCTGGAGTTCTATGGCGGCGCTTACCGCAACGCTGCTATCGCGTACGTGGTGCAACCGCAGGCGGGCGGGCTTTGCGATGCAGTGTTCCGCGCCTGCCCGCTTATTACGCCAGACGAACCACTGATCGTCGGGTTGCCCGATACCGTGTGGTTTCCGGAGGATGCACTTTCCACCCTGCCGAACGACGGATTGTCGTTCCTGCTCTTCCCGGTCGAGGAACCACAATATTTCGACGCAGTCGTGGTGGACCGCACAGGACGCGTGCAGGAAATTCAAGTGAAGCAGCAGGATGCCGCTTCCCGTTGGATCTGGGGCGCCTTCAAAATGCCCGGCTACATTCTCTCCGAGCTGGAACGGCTGTGGCTCGCGCGCGGCAAGCGGGACGAATATATCGGCACGCTCATCACTGCCTGGCTGGAACAGGGCGGAGAGGCTATCGGCGTGAAGGCGGGCAGCGCCTATGTGGATGTCGGCACGCTGAACGGCTATCGGGCGGCCATGTCCCTGCTGCAATCGCAGACCTCAGTTCCCCAAGTGCCACCATCCAATGGCCATGACACAGCGCACGCGAGTCTCGCATGACGGCGCTTTCCCAGGAGCAGATTAGGGCACAAATAGAAAAGCTCGGTCCCTGGTTTCACAATCTTGATCTGAATGGCGTGCACACGGCGCCCGAGCATTTTCTCGGCGATTATCCCGCGGTGAAATGGCAGCGGTTCAGCGAAGCACTTCCGCAGGATCTGCGCGACAAGAGCGTACTCGATATCGGCTGCAACGCGGGCTTCTATTCCATGGAAATGAAGCGGCGCGGCGCGGCGCGCGTGCTTGGCGTCGATAGCGACGAAGATTACCTGCGGCAAGCCCGTTTCGCGGCGGACGTGAACGGTCTCGACATCGAATTCCGGAAGTTGTCTGTCTACGATGTTGGCGCGCTGGGTGAGACGTTCGACGTCGTCATCTTTATGGGCGTCCTTTATCACCTACGCCATCCGCTGCTCGCACTGGATTTGATCCGCGAGCACACCGTGCGCGAGCTGCTGGTGTTCCAGTCGATGCAGCGTGGCAGCTCTGAGGTGGAGGAATTCGCGCAAGACTACGATTTCTGGGACAAGGATGCGTTCGATTTATCTGAATTTCCCAAGCTGCATTTCATCGAGCACCGCTACGCTGGCGATCCCACTAATTGGTGGGTGCCGAACCGCGCCTGTGCTGAAGCCATGCTGCGCAGCGCCGGCTTCGAGATCACCGCGCACCCGGAAGACGAAGTGTATCTCTGTAAACCTGCTGATCCGTCCTCTGGCTTCGGTACCGCCTACCCCGCGAGAGGGACGCGCGCATGATCGAAGCGGCGATGATCTGGAACGAGCCCAACAACAAATCGCATTGGGACCCGGAAATCGATCCTGACTGGTCGCGCTTTGCGGAAATGTGCAACTTGGCCGCTGGGGCGATCGCATCGGAAAACCCGAGGCTCACGCGCGTGCTGGGCGGCATGTCGCCCATCGACCCCATATTCGTGCAGAACGTTGCCGCCCAAGACGTGCTCGACAATATTGATGTTATCGCCGTGCACGGCTTTCCGCTCGACTGGAATCTATGGCCGATCGACGGGTGGCCAGCGAAGCTCGATGAAATTCGCGCAGTCACGAATTTGCCTATCTGGGTTACGGAAGTCGGCGTCTCGAGCTTCGGCGCTGAGGAAGTGCAAGCCTGGGGATTGCGTCGCACGGCCGAACTGCTGCGTGGGAGGGCACCCCGCATCCACTGGTACAGTTTGTACGATCTGCCGCAGGCCTGGGGTGCCACCACGCGCCACAAGGAAGCGGAAGGCTCGTCGTATTATCGGCATTTCTACATGGGAATTCTGCGTGAAAACGGCACGCCAAAGCAGTCGCTTCCGGTTTTCGCGGAGCTGACGCCAGCGCTTGGCCTTTGCCAGTGGTTTCACTTTGAGGATCCGCGGCTCGATGAGGCCGTGCACTGGATGCGGCGCCTGGGCGTGCGGCATTTGCGGACGGGACTTTCCTGGGCGGACAGCTTCCGGCCGAACGCGCTGTCGTGGTTCGACCAACAAATGGAAGCACTGGCGGAATTCGAGGTGACACTCACCTTCTGCTTCACGCCGGAGCATCGCGGGATTGCCCCGCATCACACCAGCGCACCGCTGGTGCCGCAGGAGTTTGCGGACTTTTGCGCCAGCATGGTGCGTCGTTACGCGCATCTCTGCGCACCTTCGGAAAGGCCGCTCGCCGCGGCAAGCTGAGGCCGAAATGCCGGTCGCACCAACGGCACGAGCAGCAGAGTTTCTCGAACAGATTGGCGGTTCCGCACGTCGTCAACTCGACGCCGGCGATGTCGCAGTGATCGTGGCGCATCCTGACGACGAGACCATCGGCTGCGGTGCGCTCTTAGCGCGACTGACTGGCGTCCGCGTGATCGTCATCACAGATGGCGCGCCGCGCAACTTGCAGGATGCGAAATGCTACGGCTTCGCAACAGCCGCCGAATATGCGGCGGCAAGAAGCGATGAGCTGCGAGATGCTCTGGGGATTGCGCACCTCAAGCCGGACTGTATCACTCAGTTCGGCGTTCCGGATCAGCAAGCGGCATATCGGATTCCGCAGATCATTTCGCGCGTGGCGACGCTGTTTCGGGAACTGGGAATCCGCATTGCGCTCACACATGCCTATGAGGGCGGGCATCCCGACCACGACGCGACAGCATTCTCCGTTCACCGCGCGGCCGGACGCCGTCCGCCTAACACTTGCATAGTGGAAATGCCGTTCTATCGGGCCGAGGGGAGCGGCGACGTACGGCAGTCGTTTACTCCGATTGCAGGACACCAGGCAATCACGATCGAACTCACGCCGGACGAGCGCGAATTGAAGCAGCAGATGACTGCTGCACATGCCACGCAGAAGAACGTTCTTGCCGGATTTCCGCTACAGCGGGAGCAGTTCCGCATTGCGCCCGATTACGACTTCTCGCGGCCCCCGAATAACGGCGACGTGCTCTATGACCGGGAGAACTGGGGGATAGACAGCAAACGCTGGCTCGAAAGCGCGCGAACGGCGCTGGCGGAGGAGCATTCTGCCGCATGCGCCTGAGCGTTCTTCATGTCGCCTATCCGCTGGCGCCCGTGGGGCCGGACACCGCCGGCGGCGCCGAGCAGGTGCTGCTGCAGCTGGATCGCGCACTCACAGAACATGGCCACACATCCTATGTCATCGCATGCGGTGGATCCCGGGTGGCCGGGCGGCTGATTGCGGCGGATCCGTTACCGACTCGGTTGGACGATGAGGCGAAACGCCAATCGCAACGTGCGCACGCTCGCGCGATCAGAAGCGCGTTGCAGCGCTTCCCGATCGATCTCGTGCACATGCACGGGATCGATTTTCACGCGTATCTGCCGCCGGTGGGCGTTCCCACGCTTGTGACGCTGCACCTGCCGCTGAGCTGGTATCCGCCAAATGCTTTGAGTTCGACCCGCGCAAATATGTGGCTGCATTGCGTTTCATGGGCACAGCACAGAAGCGCGCCGCCGAACACGTACCTGTTGCCGGCAATCGAGAATGGTGTTGATGTCGACAGCTTCGCATTACGGCGAAAGCGGAACTTCGCCCTGTTCCTTGGCCGCATTTGTCCAGAGAAGGGCGTGCACCTCGCCATCGAAGCGGCGGAACGCGCCCGCATGCCGCTCGTGATTGCGGGTCAGGTATTTGGGTATGACGCGCATCAAAAGTATTTCGAGGAGCAAGTCCAGGCGAAATTGTCCCGCCGCTGCCGCTTCGTCGGGCCGGTCGGGCCCTCCGCCAAGCGTAAACTGCTGGCGATGGCGCGCTGCGTGCTGATCCCATCGCTTGCGGAAGAAACCAGTTCGCTTGTTGCACGCGAGGCACTCGCAGCAGGCACGCCGGTGATTGCGTTTGCGCGCGGCGCCCTGGCGGAAACGATCGAGCATGGGAGAACCGGCTTCCTCGTTAGTGGCACCGGAGACATGGCGGCAGCAATCCCAGACGCGCGGACTCTTAATCCAGAGCACTGCCGCGCGGACGCCCGCCGTCGCTTCCCGCTTTCCAGAACGATAGACCAGTATCTGGCGCTATATCGTTCGCTCTCCCGCGCGGCAGCCCCAAACAGGATGTTGGCATGACGCGGTGTTCAGTCGAAATCATCCGCGATGTGGAACAGCTTGCGGCACTCGTACCGCAATGGCGCGACTTGTGGCGACGCTCGGAAATCGCGACGCCATTCCAGTCGCCGGACTGGCTGTTGCCGTGGTGGGACGTGTTCGCGCCGGGAGAGCTTAGATGCGTCGCAGTGCGATCCGGCGAGCGTCTGGTTGCGCTGGCGCCGCTCTATCAGCAAACCGGCATATACGGCTCCCGCCTTGTCCCACTCGGCGTTTCCCTTAGTGACTACCTCGATATCCTCATTGATCCCGCGCACCCGGACAGCGCGAACGAACTCGCCGCCGCGGTTGCCGAGATGGACGACATCGACGCGATCGAATGGGGCGAGGCACAGGCGTGTGCTGATGTGTTCGACGTCCCACTGCCGCAGGGTTGGGAAGCGATGCGAACAACCGCGACCCCCTGCCCGGTCGTGGCTTTGCCCAACAACCCGGAAGAACTACGAAACATTATCTCCCCATCGCGCTGGCGTCACTTACGCACGGCGGCCAACCGTGCCGCACGCAGCGGCGGAGCAGTTATTATTCGGGGAGATAGTGACAACGCCGGCGCGCTGCTGAGCGAGCTGGTGCGGCTTCACACAGCGTCGTGCCCCAAGCGGGGCGGAAACGTGTTCTCTGACCCGCGGGTGGCAGAATTCCATGCCGCCGCGCTGCCGCGTCTTGTGAGAGAAAATCTCGTCCGGATTTATGCGCTCAGCATCGGAGGGCGGATCGTTGGGGTCTATTACGGTTTTCATCACCGCGGTAGCGCCTATGCCTATCAGTGCGGGTACAATCCGTCGTTTGCTTTCCAAAGTCCCGGCATGCTCCTGATTGCCCATGCGATGGAGCAGGCGATCCACGAACATGCGCAGGAGTTTGATTTCCTACGCGGCAACGAATCCTACAAATACGAATGGGGCGCTACCGATCGCTTGAACGTCTGCTACACGCTACTGCGCCGGCAGCGAGCTCGCGCCCATGGTTGACGCGATCGCGTCCGCTTCATTGGCGGCGCCGCTTCGCGCTTGTGCGCAAGGCTGCACTTCCCCGAACGTTGCGTTGATGCAATTGCTAGCGGCCACGCCGGACGAAGCAGCGGCGCGCAGCGCGCTGCACGCCGCTGAGGCAATCGCCGCGGACGCACATGCCCAACGGCGGATTCGTGAAATCCGGCAACGCTGGGACCAGGAGCCAAATGCTTTTCAGCTCGTGAAAAAGGTCACAAGCGTGACCGCGCGTCCAGGGGGCGCAGATTGGGCAGCGGCGTTCGACGAGGCGGCCCGGATATCTCCCGAGGCAGCGGTGGCGCTGTATAGCCTTGGCAACCTGCCGTTGCTTGCGGCTGCCACCGAGGAACTGGTGGCGCAGCTGCACGCATGGGACCTGCTGCACGCGGGCTTTTGCGTACTCGATCTGGGCTGCGGCTTCGGACGCGTAGCTGACGCCATCGCAAAGGAGGTGCGCCTGGTCGTGGCCCTCGAAGTCTCAAGGCGAATGGCGGAATTGGCACGCACGACGCTCGGCGAGCATCAAAACGTGCTGGTCATCCGCTCCGCTGGAGACGATCTCTCGTGCCTCCCGGACGCAAGGTTTGACGTACTTCTTGCGATCGACAGCTTCCCATACCTGGTCGACCGCGGGCTCGCGGAACGTCATCTCGCCGATGCCGCTCGCGTGCTGCAAGCCGGCGGCGCCCTGCTGATTATGAACTACTCGTATCGGGGCCACCTCGCGCTTGACCGAGCGGATCTCGGGCATTTTGCGGCGGCCTATGGTTTTGCAGTCGAGCGGAACGGAACGGCCGACCTTTCGCTGTGGGATGGACGTGCCTTTTTGCTGCGCCGACTCTGAAGGAGACTCCAATATCCCGCGTTTTCTTGATTGTTCTTGACTCCGTCGGCATCGGCTCAGCGCCGGACGCGGCGCGCTATGGCGATGAGGGCTCCAATACCGTGGGACACATCGCGGAAGCCTGCGCCAGCGGTAATGCCGACCGTGCAGGTATCCGCAAAGGCATGCTTGGCCTACCAAACCTGACGCGGCTCGGCTTCGGTGAGGCCTGCCGGTTGGCATCCGGCAACGTACCGCCGGGATTGGAAGTAAATGCAGCGCCGCAGGGACGTTTCGCCTGCGCGGCGGAAGTCTCGGCCGGCAAAGACACGCCCTCGGGGCACTGGGAAATTGCCGGCACGCCGGTCACGGAAGACTGGCACTATTTCCCGAACGAAAGGCCAGCATTTCCACCGACGTTGATCCGCGAATTCTGCAACCGCGCTAATTTGTCCGACATTCTGGGTGACTGTCATGCTTCGGGCACCGAAATCATCGCGGGCCTGGGCGAGGAACATGTCCGGACAGGCAAGCCCATCTGCTACACCTCGGCGGACAGTGTGTTTCAAATCGCGGCCCATGAAGAGAGCTTCGGGCTCGAACGCCTTTACGAGATTTGCGGCATCGCCCGTACGCTGCTCGATCCCCTGCATGTCGGCCGCGTGATTGCGCGGCCGTTTATTGGAAAATGCTCCGCCGATTTTGTGCGCACATCGAACCGGCGCGACTACACCATGCCTCCGCCCGATGGCACGATCCTGTCGCGCGCCGAAAGCGCAGGCCGCACCATCGTCTCCATCGGCAAGATCGCGGACATCTTCGCCCATGTCAGCACCGGGCGCGTCATCAAGGTGCACGATAATTCCGATGCGATGGACCGCGTTATCGATACTGTTGCATCCTTGCCCGATGGCGGGCTCGCTTTCGCAAACCTCAACGATTTCGACACGCTCTACGGTCACCGGCGGGACGTCGTGGGCTACGCGGCGGCGCTGGAAGCCTTTGACGCGCGCATCCCAGATCTCACAGCCAAACTACAGCGGGATGACTTGGTCATCATTACGGCCGACCATGGCTGCGACCCCACCTGGCGGGGTACCGATCATACCCGCGAATTCATCCCGATCGTTGCTTGGGGCGGCAACGGCGACATCCCCGCAGGCAGCTCGGGCGTGCGCTCCACCTTCAGCGATATCGGCAGCACGGCTTTGAGGCACCTCGGCCTTCAGAGCGCCGGTGCCATGCCGTTATGGGAGTGAAGCTGGACGAAGGGTCTTAATCGTCGTCCGCGTCTTCGCCGTCCTCGTCCGCATTGCTGCGGTCCACGAATTTGTAAAAGCGGCTGGTCTTTCCGCAGGATGTCTTCTCCTGGAACAGGAAGGCAAGATCCGCGTCGTCGAACTTCTCGAAGAATTCATCCCAGGAGATTTTTTCGAGGCCCGCGTCCGGTGGATCGAAATCTAGACGAAGGATTCCCGCTTCGTCGTCCTGCTCGGTGTCCTTCACCGTGGCGGGATGGCCGCCGCGCGATTCTGCCCATTTGCGAATCTTTTGGTGATCGGTAGTGACATTTGCCCGTGACATTCAAGCCTCCATACTCAGGCACGCGCGGTGCGCGCAACATCGATAGAAACGATCTTCTCGCGCTCTAGTGCCTTGGCGGCTGCAGCCGGAGCGTCAAGTCGACTCCGGAAGTAGGCGATTGTGCGGGCAAGGCCGCTGTCCAGCGGTGTCGTTGGTTTCCAGCCGAGGAGCGACTGCGCACGGGCGATGTTTGGACGCCGGCGCCGCGGATCGTCTGTCGGCAGTGGACGAAGCATGATGTTCGGCTTCCTGTTCAGGAGCGCTGCCACACGATGGGCGACACGCAATACCGTCAGCTCTTCCGGATTGCCGAGATTGACGGGACCCGTGACGTTCGGCGGCGACTCCATCAGCCGGATGAGGCCTTCCACCATGTCGTCCACATAGCAGAAAGAGCGCGTCTGTGAGCCATCGCCGTACACGGTCATCGGCTGGTCGTTCAGCGCCTGGGTGACGAAATTTGAAATGATCCGTCCGTCGTTCTCGTCCATGCGCGGGCCATAAGTGTTGAAAATGCGGGCCACCTTGATCGGCTGGTCGTAAAGGCGCCACGCATCGAACAGCAAGGACTCGGCGCAGCGCTTGCCTTCGTCGTAGCAGGCACGCGGACCCGTGCAGTTCACGTTGCCCCAATCCGACTCCACCTGCTCTTCATTCAGTGGATCGCCATAAACTTCGCTGGTGGACGCCTGCAGCAGCCGGGCCCTCTTTTGCTTCGCCAGGTCGAGCAGGTTGGCGATTCCCAGCACGTTCACCATCACTGTGTACCGCGGATCACGCTGATAATGCGGCGGCGAGGCTGGGCAGGCGAGATTGTAGATCTCGTCCAGCTGCGCAGAGACCGACAACGGACGCGTGATATCGTGCTCCACAAAACGAAAGCGTGGATGGGAAAGCAGGTGAGAAATGTTGGCCCTGCGGCCGGTACGGAAATTGTCAACACAAATGACCGTATGCCCGCGTCCAACCAATCGCTCGCAGAGATGCGAGCCCAGGAAGCCAGCCCCGCCGGCAATCAGAATGCGCTTCATCGTGGAACCACAGCTCCTTTCATGATGTGACCAGCGCCCTTCTTTGCTGTCGAGATGAATGGGTTCGCTGCGCGCTCAGATCGAAAAGCTTCTCGAGCTCCAAAGCGCGATGTGCGGCTGTATGTTCCTTCAGCACGCGCTCCCTCGCGGCCGCGGCGATCGCCTTGCGTTTTGCCGGCGTCGTGTTCCGCAGTATTCGCAGCACGTCTTCCGTGCTTTCGGCGACCAGGATTTCCCGATCGATGTCCAAAATAGTGTCCAGGCCGGGCCAGTGGTCGCTGACAATGGGAACGCCACAGGCAGCCGCTTCGAACAGCCGTACGCTTGGCGAAAAGCCGAGGGCCTTCATGTCGTCGCGGGTGAGGTTCAGCGTGAAGCGCTGTCCGCAATAGAATTCCGGATGCGCTGCCGGCGGCAGATGCTGGATGTGCAGCACATTTTGGGGCCACGCGATTGTGCCCGGATACTGTGCTCCGGCCACAACGAAATATTTCGGTGGCAGTGTAGGCGCCACGTTGAGCAGCATGCGCTCAAGACCGATTTGCCGGTCCGGCGAGTACGTGCCGAGGTAACCGAGTTCCCATTTGCGCCGGGTCGCCACCGGCGCATGCAGGTCCGGATCGACCGAGCAGTACAGCGTCGCGGCATGCGGACTACCCATGTCCTGCAGCAGATCGAGAACTGGACCGCCAGTGAAAGAAAGATAGATGTCGTAGGCGCTGACAAGCTTTGCCGATAGGTAGTCGCAATCGCTGCGTTCAAGCTTTCCGAGCGTGACAGGCGTATCGATATCGTAAAAAGCAACCGGACTTGTGGCTGTAGCGATCGCCCAACCCCCCACTTCGATGCCATCCGGCACGAAAGAGCCAACGATCACAGCGTCGGCGTTGCTCAGCTGTTCGGCGAACCGCCCCTTCAGGTCTGCCACGCTATGATACAGGGCGATGCGCGCATGCGGCGACTTCGGGAGATCGCGATGTTCGCAATACCATGGTGTCTCGCGCTCCAGAAACAGAACTTCGTGGCCACGCTGATTCAGCGCCTTCACCAGCGCCCGGTACGTCGTCGCATGCCCGTTGCCCCAGGACGAGGTGATCGTGAGGCCAAGTATGACAATCTT
>JBJMVL010000108.1:0-11543 GCA_045810735.1 Alphaproteobacteria bacterium | reverse complement strand
TTCCGCTGACGAAAACCGGCCCTTGCTCTGCTAGACAAATTCTGCCGGCCCCGATAGCCATGCCCTTATGGCCCATCATGTATTCAGCGCCCGCGATATTCTGTCCGGCAAGGCGCCAAAGGAAACCCGCGTTACGGTCAAAGGCTGGGTGCGCACCCGCCGCGACTCCAAGGCCGGCATTTCGTTCGTGCAGGTCGTGGACGGCTCGTCGCTCAATCCTGTGCAAGTTGTCGCGCCGAACACGCTTCCAAATTACGCTGACGAAATCCTCAAGCTCACACCGGGGTGTTCTGTCGAAGCGACCGGAACGATCGTGCCGTCGCCGGCCAAAGGGCAGCCGTTCGAGATGCAGGCCACCGCCATCGACGTGGTCGGCTGGGTCGAAAATCCCGACAGCTACCCGATTCAGCCCAAGCCGCACTCATTGGAGTTCCTGCGCGAAGTTGCGCATCTGCGGCCGCGGACCAACATCATTGCCACCGCAACACGCGTACGCCACACCTTGGCGCAAGCGATCCACCGCTTTTTCGATCAGAACGGTTTTTACTGGATTCACACGCCGATCATCACGGCATCGGACGCCGAGGGCGCCGGGGCGCTGTTTCGGGTCTCGACCCTCGATCTCGCAAACCTGCCGCGCACCGAAGAAGGCGCCGTCGATTTCACCAAGGATTTCTTCGGGCGCGAAACGTTTCTCACCGTCTCCGGCCAGCTCAATGTCGAGGCGTACTGCCTCGCCCTCTCCAAGGTTTACACCTTCGGGCCGACGTTCCGCGCTGAGAACTCCAACACCAGCCGCCACCTGGCGGAGTTCTGGATGATCGAACCGGAAATCGCTTTCGCGGATTTATCCGACGATGCGACCTTGGCGGAGCGCCTGTTGAAGTCTGCCTTTACAGTGCTGCTGAACGAACGGACCGAAGACATCGCATTCTTCGATGAGCGGGTCGAAAAGGGTTTGGCGGCAAAACTGGAGGGGATCGTCAATTCCGAGTTCGTGCGCATGGATTATGGCGACGCCATCGCGATCCTCGAACGCGCCAATGAAAAATTCGAATTCCCCGTCAAATGGGGCGTCGACCTTCAGTCGGAGCACGAACGCTACTTGACGGAAAAGCACGTCAAAAGGCCGGTGGTCCTGATGAACTATCCGAAGGAGATCAAGGCATTCTACATGCGCTCGAACGATGACGGCAAAACCGTCGCGGCGATGGACGTTCTTGCGCCCGGAATTGGAGAAATCATCGGCGGCAGCCAGCGCGAAGAGCGGCTCGACGTCCTGGATGCGCGCATGGCGGAACATGGCATCGACAGGGAACACTACGGCTGGTACCGCGATCTGCGCCGCTATGGCACCGTGCCGCATGCCGGTTTCGGCCTCGGTTTCGAACGCACCATGGCTTACGTCACAGGCCTCGCCAATGTGCGCGATGCGATTCCGTTTCCCAGAACGCCCGGCCACGCCGGGTATTGAACATCTCCGATATTACGCGCTCGAGAGAACTCTCGCCTTAAGGCGCATCAATCCATGTGGAAAAATGAAAATGGCTCCCGAATGGGGAGCCATTTTCCTTTGTTTTACACGGTTTTGGTTGGTTGCGGGGCTAGGATTTGAACCTAGGACCTTCAGGTTATGAGCCTGACGAGCTACCGGGCTGCTCCACCCCGCGTCATGACTTCGCGACAAGCGAAGGACGGCGGATATAGGGCAACCGCCCTGCCGCTGTCCACATGTTTCGCCGCGCAAAGTAGTCGCGAAAAAATGGCGCACCCGGAAGGATTCGAACCTCCGACCCCCAGATTCGTAGTCTGACATTAAGCCTTGATTCTACGAGAGTTTTTTGCAAACCGCGCCTAAAGCCAGCTAAACAAAATCAATAGGTTACGGAGGTCGTGCAAACCGAAATCGCTTTGATTTCGGAGGTTCGGCGGCCGCGCCGCTGCCGCGCAAGCCTTCCGCGAGGGCCGGGAGTGGCGTGGGCTCATTCTGGAGCTGCTGACGGTTACTTGAATGACCAACTTACTGATTTTGATATCAAGTGCAGCAAAAGGAATTGCTGGACGCAATTCGAAAGGCGGCGTTTCAGGGTGACATGGATCTTCCCCTATCCGGCTAGTCGTTCCACCGTTCGCAGCGCTGCTTGCGAAAGTTTTCGATCTGGCGGACGATTTTGCAAAGCGATTACGGAACCTCACGAAACGGCTCTATTGGTGCACCATCGCGATCGCCATTCTAGTGCTCACGTTTCTGCTGTTGGCGAGAGGAGACGGTGGAATTAGAGCCCGCCAAGTCCGTAACAGCAACACCCGACGGTTGGGGTCCCAGCGCTGATGTACAATCCCCATGACGCCGGGGTTGAAAGGCAATCGTTTGGAGCGCAATAGCAGCTATCGGCATCCTCGTTGTGTTTATCCTTGTGCTGGTGGTGACTCGCTCATTGCCATAGCGTCACACTGCCCTTGCGGTGTAGAACCACTTCTGGGCTGGGATGTGGGGAGCGATGAATGATCCTATTACCCGTTTCCAGCACTATGTGGACCTCGCCGCCAAGATGCGTGAAGTCGCACAAGGGGAAACGGACATAAAGCGCAAGAACGAGTTGCTCGACCTAGCGCGACAGTACGACAGGCTCTCCGAAGTTGGCTGCTGAAACCAGGCACTAGGCGGCTGCGGCATATGCCGCGCCAACGCCGGAAGGCCTTGCCGGCGGCCATTCGCGTGGGCCAACCTGCCCCCATTCCGTGGGGGACTCACTGCGCCTGCTGATAGCCATTGCGGAGCTCGCCGTATTGTTGGCGAACGCCGCCCATGCGGACACGCGTCAGAATTGCGCCGCTGCATGGCAAAACATGCCGACAGTCGACAGAGGCGACATGACGCAAAGAGAATGGTCGGCAAAATGTCTGAAGCCCACCTATTCGATAGGGGAATATGGCGCTCCCGGGTACGCGATAGCCATCTGCAAAGACGGCCACTTCAGCCGAAGGAAAAAGACCCCGCACCGTTGCTCACATCATGGCGGGGTGGCGAAGTACCTCTGACTACAGCGTCTTGGCGACTCCACCGTGGCTTGAGCATCGGCCCTTAGTCGTCTTGCTGATGCTGTAGGTGTTATCCTTGCACATGGCTGTAGCGCCCGGGGGTGGCGCGGCCGGAGTGCCCGCGGCCGTTTTGTAATCAGCCTTCAGGCATGTTGCAGACCATTCCTGATACGTCTTGGCCTTGGTAGTTTCAGGCGTCTTAAGCCGCCATGCCGCTGCGCAGTGGCCCATCGTATCGGCATGTGCCGCGGTCGCGAGCAGTCCGGCGAACGCGGTTATGGCTATCAGGCGCATCGCAATCCCCGTCAGTCTAGTGCACGGCAATCGTGCCGCAGATTTTTTCATGTAGCAAACCGTCTTTCGAACCGGGTAGTCGGGTCGCTGATATTGCCTGAGCGGCATGAAGATGCTTTGGAGCCTTGCCGGCTAGGCAAAAAAGAGAGCGGCAAAAGCCGCTCTCAGGGGGGAGATTCAAACCCTGCAAAACAGCTCTGGGGGAAGCCGTATTTGGGCACCGTTCCAACGCCGTAACTTTCGGCAGGGTTCCGGCATATCTAAGGCCGATGTTGGTACAGTTCCGTACCGAGTTTCTGATTAAATCGAGTCAAATTCTGTCGTATGTTAGCGGCGGGAACTGGGTAGAGGCCGCACAAGACGGCCTTGTGGTGTGTGGGGCGTGGCGGCTATGGATCAGCCGAACGAATATCTCAGAAATGCGATGCAGTGCCGCGCAATTGCGGACAAGATCACCTCGCCAGAAACCAGAGCCGATTTTCTTCGAATGGCCGGGATTTGGGAACGTCTCGCCGAGGCCGATCAATCCAACCACGCGAATGATGACTTGGCCTCGCCGAGCGCCAGCGGGCGCTAGAAGCGTGGCTATTTCCCCGGCGCAGGTGCTGGCAATTGCAAAAAAAACAGCCTCTATTCCGCCGCGCAGTCGCAACATACGCGGCGGAATCACAAGCTGGAGCGACTCCATGCAGGCAATCCTAAGTCCTGGTTTCTCCTCGCGCTGCTAACCAGCGCTCCCGCTCACGCCGCAGGTCTGTCCATTGCCAATATCGGCCACAACAGCGCCGCGGCCGGCCGCATGCAGCACTTTCCGGAAGTGGATCGCGGCGTTTGGTTCGGCGAAGCGCAGGCGCGCGACAAGATGCTGATCGGTCAGCGCCCAATGCTGGATGCGTTCTTCGCGGTGGTGAACCGCACCGCCAAAACGAAAACGGCGCCAGGCTGAGCGCCGGCGCCGCTTTTCGTACAGGCGAAAAACGCTCGCGCTATTTCATGTAACCCATGGCTTTTTCCATGTGCATCTTGCAGCCGGCCTCGTCGTTCTTCTGCTTGGCCAGCATCGCCATGTGCTTTTGATTCTGCGCCATGGTCATGCGGGCGCCGGTTGACGACACCGACATGGAGTTCGCCTTTGCCATCATCTGATCGCAGGTCATGGATGTGTCGCTTGCCTTCATCGTTGAAGGACCGGACATGGTGTTTTGCGCGAAAGCCGGCATGGCAAGCGAAAGTGCCAGAGCACTCGCCGCCAGAGTCATTCGAAGCATGATGGTCTCCCGATGTGAGGTTGGACGCATGCTACCCGGGTGCGAGAATCTCGCCCCCGCACTGCTCTACTCCCGAACGGCCCGCCGCGGCAAAAAGTTTCGCACTGCCCTGCCCCTTCAGACGTTGCTAAAGGTTCATCGATAGCCCGCCGGAACCCCGCATGAGCGCCGAAATTCTCGACAAGACCATCGTGCATGACGGCTGGGCGAAATATTCGGTGCTCAAGGTGCGCCTGCCCGGCGGCCAGATCGCCAAACGCGAGCTGGAGGAGCACGGCCCCGCCGTCACGGTGCTGCCTTACGATCCCGAGCGCCGCACCGCCATTCTGGTGCGCCAGTTCCGCGCCCCGGTGCTGGCGAGCGCCGGCGAAGACTCACTGCTGGAAGCTATCGCCGGCCTGACCGACGGCGAAGACCCGGACGGCGCCGCGCGCCGCGAAGCGCTGGAGGAAACCGGCGTGCAGCTCAAGGCGCTGGAGCCGGTGGCGTATCTGTGGACGATGCCCGGCCTCTCCACCGAGCGCATGCAGCTTTATCTCGCGCCCTACAGCCGCGCGGACCGGATCGGCAAAGGCGGCGGCGCAAAGGGCGAGCACGAGGACATCACGGTGGTGGAGATGCCATTGCGCGAACTTGCCGTCATCGCCGACGCCGGCACGCTTGCCGACATGAAAACCTTCGCCCTGGTGCAAACGCTAAGGCTGCACCGGCCGGATTTGTTTACGGGTTAGGCCGCAAGATCGACGGCATTGAGACGCGCCGCTTCGGCTTCGAATTCTGAGCGGAAACGTGCGGCTTCGTCTTCAGAGAGTTTGCCGAGCAGCGAAGGCCAAACGGCTTCGCGATAATGAGAAACGGTCGAACACTTCCACGGCCAGCTTGCCGCCGCACGCATTTTGTCCAGAAATGCCTGCAGCTTGCCGCGCACGTCCTGTGGATCATAGGCCGGCCGCTGAGGCAGTTCTTCTTCCGAGAACAGGATAGGCTGGCTTCCGTCCAAGCTTTCGGCTCCGCGAATCACTCAAATGTCAGTGGAGTCTGGCGTAATCGGGCCTGTCTGTGGAGGCGCAACTGCAGTTACCCCCACTTTCTTGTAGCTACAGCGCGACCTTCGTTTCCGCGTCGCCGGCTTCCAGCGCGTTCATGTAGGCGAGGATGAGGTCGGCTGTGCGGTAGCGGCCGAATTCCTTTTCGTCGTCGCGCTTCACGATGGGAAAGGTGTCGAGGATGTAGCGCACGTCGTCGCGATTTGTGATGCCGTAGAGCAGGAAATAGAGCGCATCGAGCCGGGCGCGCAGATGCGCGCGTTCCTCCTCGTCCCATTGGAAGGGTGGCAGCACCTTGCCGGTCTGTTTATCCACATGGCCCATGTCGCGGGCGAAATCTGCGAGGTCGTGCGCCGTGTAGGAAAGTCGCAGCACATGATCGCGCACAGTCTCGGCCGCCGTGCGCGCACCGAATTTACGCGCGTAATCGGCTTGCGGGACTACGGGCAACTGCTCGACGATGTACCAGTTAAGATGTGTGGACTGGGTTTTTTGCCTTGCCACATAATCAAGAGCGACTGAGCTCCAGTTTCCGGCAAGAAACACGAGTGCATCCGGATCATCACTCAACACGAGCGGCAAGGTGTTTCCATACGCTCCCTTCGGAACGATCGTGCCTATGAAGGTGCGCTCATCCGTGCTTCGGGCGATATCCCGAAATGCGAAGCACCAGTTGACTTTGCTTGGCCATTCGATCGCCGAGAAGTCGACCCAGTATTGAGGAGCTGCTGAAAAATTGAAATCCTGATGCTCTGACAAGCTCGTTTCGTCCGAATAGCCCGCCACATGCACGTTCTTCGGATTTATGCCAACTGATGCGGCCCGATGATCGTATTGATGGACGGTCTTACCGACATACAATGGCACGAAGAGCTGCTTGCCCTTCTGCCAGCGCCCGCCAGCGACGGGATAGGCCTTCTCCATTTCCAACCGCTCCTTCGTCCAGAACAGGTGCGAGTCGTTCGTCATGTCGAACATGCGCAGGTAGCGGACCGGCCATGCGTTTTCGAGAATTTCGCCATCGTCGTCGCGGTGCACGAGAATGGGCAGGCGCTCGTAAATCGCGGTGGTGAGTTCGGCATCGCGTCGCGTGCGGAAGATGGGCGCTGTGCCGGTGTTGGGATTGACCAACGCAAACTCTCCCGGCGAGAGCGGAAATATGCGCTCGCTTTCATGTCCGCTGAACGCTGGCGTGCTGCCGGACGCCAATGCCGTGGCCTCAGTACCGGTGAGAAAGAACCCGCATAATGCGCTGTCCGCGTTTCGCTTCGGCCCCGTTGCCACGAATGCCGAGAACTTGAAGCTGTTGTGCACGTCAGGGAAAAAGATGCCCCGGTTCTCGAAATCGAGCAGCGCCACCAGCCGCGCATGTGTAGCGATAGAGCGAAAGAACTCTGCCGCGCCTTTATCCGAGGCCTGCCGGAGGGCACCAGCAGGCCGGCTATCGCATCGGGTTTAATCAGCCGCTGCGCCCGCTCGACAAACAATGAATAGATGTTGATGTCGCCGCGGCCCAGCAGCGGATATTCGCCGCTGTCGCGCGCCAGCTTGAGCGCCATGTCGGCGTGATTCCGCGCTTCTTCGTATTGTTCGTGTAGTGGGTCATCATCCTTCTTCAGCCGCTCGATCAGCCGCTTGCGATCGGCGGCGCGCTGCGCAAGGCGATTTCGGCCTTGCGCGCGGCGAACCATTCCACCTCCTGCATCTTCAGACGGTCCCAAGGCGGGTTGCCGATCACTGCATCGAAGCCGCCCTTCGGCTCGGCACTTTCCCAGTCCGCCCACACGCCCGGAAACGCCACCTCCCAATGCAGAAAGCGCTCCTGCTCCCCTAATGTTATGGCCGATTTCAGCAGTTCTGCGGCTTGCTGCTTGCTCACTTGTCCGGCTTCGATCGCAAGCGTGTCTTTGCCCGTCAGCAAATCTACGAGATCGCCAAACGCATTGCGCAGCAGAAGGTCTTTCGTGCGCCGCCGTTCGGGTGTGTCCGGCAGCCAGCGGCAGGCGTGCCAGAAACTGAGCAGCGCGATCAGCGGATCGGTGACATCGCGGACGCCGCCGAACCGTTCCGCGGATTCACGCACCTCCGCCAAATCCGCATCGGCTGCGGTTTCGATATCCAGCATCAGCCTTGCGGCCTGCCGCGCCGCGACAACGCGACTGTGAATGAACATGCCAGCGGCTTCGGATAGCTCGCGCTCCGTTTTCAGCACCCATTCTCCGAACAGGCTGTCGCCGACGCGCAGGTGATGATCGAGGAACGAGAGCGGCGCGCCGACCGTGAAGGTGTGCAGCCACAGCGAAACCTTGGCGAGTTCCACGGCCATGGGGTTCTTGTCGACGCCGAACACCACGCGCTTCAGCACCATGCGGCGCACGATCAGCCTGTCTTCCAGCTGATCTTCGCGCACGGCCCAGCCGTTCGCCTTTGCTTCCTCAAGAATGCGCGCGCGAATGCCTGCGATGCGGTTCGCAAGCGGCGACTTGTATTCGCCCCATGACACGTCCTTCGGGGCGTCCGCAAGCGCTTCGATCACCTTGTCCGCGAGGAAATCCACCAGCCGCACGAGAAAGTGGCCGCTGCCCATGGCGGGATCGCAGACCTTCATCTCCAGCAGCGCCGAGGCGAAGTCGAAGCCACGCAGTTGTTCCAAGCGGTCGTCTATTGCCGTTCGCGCGCTCTTCAGTTCGGCCGCCTTGTCCCGGAATGTCTGCTGGCGCTCCCGAATGAGCGGCCCCAAGGTCTGCGCGATAATGAGCAGCACCAGCTCGTCCGGCGTGTAGTAGCTGCCCGATCCTTTGCGCGCGAAGGGATTGAGGCGGATTGTAATTGCGCCGCCGGCGTCGCGCACCGGCTCGTATTCCAGAATGCGCTCGTAGATGGAACCGAGCTGCTGCACCGACAAGTCGCGGTAGTTGATCAGCCGCTTATCGATCTGCGTGCGCGACAGTTTGTCGAGTAGTGGCGCGAAGGCCGCATCGGGAATTTCGATGCGGTCCAGCAGCGCATGTTCCCGGCGGTTAAACAGGCCGCCGTTGTAGGGTGGCAGGCCTATTGCCGCTTCGCCGTCGTCGATTACCCGGCACAATGCACTGACGCGATTCCAGTAATTCGGCGCCTTGGCGCTGAAGCCGCCGCCGGAGCCGATGCGCTCCGCTATTTCAAAGCGAAGCTGGTGCAGTCCGTAGTCTTCATAGCGGCGGTCGCGCCGCGGCAGCAGGTCGCGATCTTCGGCATAAAGAATAAACAGCAGCCGGTAGAGCAGCGTCAGCCCAGCTTCACGCGCTTCGCTCAGCGCAATTTCCGGCGCGGAGTCGGCAATCGCGGCGATAAACCCCGGGAACACGTCTTCGAAGACCAGCTTGCTAAGGCTCTTGGCGACGCGCGCTTCCCACGACTTTCCTTCTTCGAGAGCCTCTTCGTGAAAGGTGCGGTCCTGCGCGCGCGTCGGCAAGAACGCGGCGCGTCGGAACATAAGAACGAAGACGCTCAGCAAATGCTGAGCTTCTTCGCGCGTGGGCGCGAAAAGGTCGGGTCTATAGCCTGCGATCGGCAGCAGCGCGCCGAGATCGAATTCCACGAACTGCTCGGAGCGCGATTTCGCTTTCTGCCAATAAAGCCGCCAGACGCGGCCGTTGCTGAGGATACCCCAGAGAATGCGGCCGTCCGACATGACGTCGGCGCGGGTGAGGTAGCGCAGCATCTGACTGGAGGGCACATCGGCGCCCGTGCCAGCATCGAGTCCGCGCTCCCACTTCTTGGATTCGCAGATCGCGACGCCGAAGCGGAATTTGTCCGGGTAGCGACTGGTCCTGTCCGCCAACGCAAGAGCGGGTTCATCCGGCAGCAAGAGGCCGTCCGGCACATCTTCCCGGCCCCGGGCCGCCATTGTCGCTTGCCGGATGACGAGGCCATTCCAGCCGAGTGCATCCAGCACCCGGTAGATCACGCGCTCTTCGGTATCCGCTTCGTTGAGTTCCGCGCCGGCATGGAATGCTGCAAAGATGTCCCTGAGTTTTGCAGTGACAGCTTCGCGTTAGGCATCCGCGAAGTCTTTCCAGTCCTGTGTCTGCTTAATGCCTTCGAGCAGGAAGTCTTCGGTAAACAGCGTGCCGTTTTGCATGGGGCGGGCGGGAATCAGGTGATTTGCATTCAGAAGACCACGTGCTTCCGGCTCTACCAATAGGGCTGCCTAGCTTGACACCAGCGACCATTGTTCCTACTATGTTCGTTGTATGTTGCGGGTGGCTGATAACACACGATGACCCAGATTCAGAAAGGTCGTTGCGGGGTACAAATCTCCTCCCGATGCTATCTTGGAATCCGGCCCAAACCGACGGGGGAAGGGGTAAACGTGGATTCCCCGAAAACAAATCAACGTGGCTCGAGTGCTTTTTGGCCCAAGATGTGGAGAGGCATCGGCAGGAGGGGGACCCCTCCCCCCTCTTTTTGCAAAACAAATGCGCGGGCACAGCCGGGACCACAACATCTTGCGACGGACGCACGACCGGGGGACCCCCCACCCCATTCCGGAGGTTCGAATGGGAACTTTGGCGCGAAATCCAGCCAAACTCGCGGGTTCGCGCGGCGGATCGCGCCCGCGCCAGCCTAATGTGACACTAATATGAAGTGCCCGCTAGTGCGGCCCAGCCAAAATTCAAGGTTCACTTCCATACGATTCCTGCATGGCGGCAGGTGCCCGCAAACATTTGTTAAACCAAATCGGGGACATACCTCTGTCGCGTGGCCGGCGAAGCGCGGCGTTTCTCGCGAAGCCCGCCGGCCCGATGGAGAGAGCAATGTTTTCCCCCGATTATCGTGGCAGCGCCGTCTTCGGCGAAGAAGCCCTGAACCTGGGCGTGATTGCCGGCGCGGCGTTCCTGCTGCTGGCCAGCCTCTGGACCTCGGCCGCCCCGCCCGCTGCGGCGCAGGCCTCCGTCCAGCCGGTCGAGCAGGTGGTGGTGGTCGCCCATCATCCGGGCCGCGTCTCCTGATCCACAGGAAGATGGCCCGGCCTCGCGGGCGCGTGAAGATTGGTCTTTATTGCCGCACGCATTGGCGTATGATTGCGGCGATGAGTCCCGGGCAGGCCGCGTGGCAGCCATTGTGGGCTGCCTGGCCTACCGGGGGAGGGTACTAGCCATGGATCATCCTGTTCACGCCGCCGAAATGATCGACAAGAACGAAGGCGTTCCGAAGATCGTCGCCGCAGTGGCCGGCATTGCGCTGTTGGCGATCGCCGCCGGCGCGATGATTTATTCCGGCTTGTGGTCGCCGCCGCCCACGGTGGCTTCCACGGCGCAGGCGCACAAGTAACGGCGGATCAGCCGGCCTCGATTTCCTCGAGGCCCACGTCATGTCCCCAGAGCCGCTCCACGTGAGCGAGCACGAGGTTTTTTGTTTTCTCGTGCAGGGGAATGCCGCGATGCATCCGATGCTGCAAAACGAGGCGGCGGTCGGTTTTCAGATCCGCCGCCACCACCTGGATGTTCGCCTCGGCGATGCCGATGTCGTACTGCTTCGCCAGCGCCGAACGCACCGCGCGGTAGCCGTCTTCGTTGTGGATAGCTGAGACGCTGTAGGCGGCGTCCTCCGCCTTGTCGTGCAGCGCGAACAGGCGGAAGTCGCGCATCAGCTTGGGCGACAGAAACTGCTCGATGAAGCTTTCGTCGCGGTAGTTGGCCCAGGCGTCTTTCAGCACCGCCATGTAGTCGGGATTGCCGGCGAAGGCGGGAAACCAGTCGCGATCTTCCGGCGTCGGCGTCTCGCAGATGCGCTTGATGTCGGCCATCATGCCGTAGCCAAGCGCGTAGGGGTTGATGCCGCTGTAGCGCTTGTCGTCGAACTCCGGCTGGTAGACGACCGATGTGTGGCTGTGCAGGAATTCCAGCAG
>JBJMVL010000107.1:0-9228 GCA_045810735.1 Alphaproteobacteria bacterium | reverse complement strand
TACCCGTCTGCTACTGGATGTTGACGCGCAGTGGGGTCTATTTTAGCACTCGTGAGGTCCTGTTAGGCGCCGCCGTCAGTGTCAGATGCTCGCCGTTAGTAGATGGGCTCGCCGGTCAACTCAGCCAACTCGGCCATCTCCTCGAGCTCGCCCGCCCAGAGATCATCCTCGCCGCTCGCGGCCTTGTGAGCTTCGTCCGGGTCGCGGAAAGCGTCGTGCCAGGACAGCTCGCCCGCGACATCGACATTGTTGCGCCGGTGAGTTGGGCCAGCAGCCGCCTGACGCTCGATGCCTATCGATCCATTATGTTCGCCCAACCGGTTACAGCAAAGAAGCGCGGCGGCGTAACCATCGCCACCCAAACGGGCGATTACTTTTTTACCGGCGGCGGCAAGGTCACTTTTCTCAGGGGGACGGGCACGCTTGTCGTCAACGGGGAAACCTACAAACTGGAGAACACCCTCACTAATCTGGCAATCGACATTTCGGCAAACCCGGCGGGCTTTTTTGCGCTGTCCGTAGATTATGACGCCTCGAACGATGGAACCTATGGATTTTCGCCCATCGCTACGCCCTTGCAAGGCTACTTCGCGGGCATGGGCCACGCGATCAGCAATCTCTCCATCGTCGACGAGACCGCCTCCAATCTCGGCCTGTTCGCCGAGAATGACGGCATCATGCGCAACATTGCGCTGGTCAACGTCAACGTCTCGGGTAAAGGCAAGTTCGCGAATATTGGTGCGCTGGTTGGAAATAACACCGGCCGCATTTTCGCGGCGTCAGTCTCGGGCGTTGTCCGCGGCACGGGAAGGTTGCCGGACATCGGCGGGCTGGTGGGTAGCAACTGGGGACTGGTTTCTGACAGCGTTGCCGATGTCACGCTCAAGGGCGGCAATCAGAGTTTCGTCGGCGGACTTGTCGGCGAAAGCTGGGGCCCCGGGGTCGTCAATTCGTCCGCGCATGGGCACGTCGCCGGGGGTGTCGTAGCAGCCGGCCTGGTCGGTTGGAATTTCTCCGGCCCTGTTCGGCAATCCTATTCCGACGCGACGGTGGTTTCGAAGGGGTGGGCCGGAGGTCTTGTCGGCCTGAACGACGGCGCGATCGATCAATCGTTTTCCACAGGGACCTCCGTAGGAAGTCCCACCTCGACTACCTCGACCGGCGGGTTGGTGGGAGAAAACAAAACGGACACTGGTCACGATGGGATGGTGACGAATGCATACGCAAGAGGGAGTGTGACGGGTGTCGGCGGTGCTACCGGCGGCTTGGCAGGAGTTAACAGAGACTCGATTCGCTGGGCCTATTCGACCGGCGCGGTGTCCGGGTCGCTCCAGGGCGGGTTCATTGGCTCTGAAAAAGCGGACGATGTCAGTGCGTCGTATTGGGATCTAAACACCAGCGGCATCGGCGACGGCTCGCAAGGATGCGGAGATGTCCCGAATTGTACCGGTGTCACCGGGCTGACTACGGCACAATTGATCAGCGGCTTGCCGCCCGGATTTGATCCAGGCATTTGGGGCCAAAGCGCAAGCGTAAACGACGGCTATCCCTACCTGCTGGCGTTGCCCCCGGGCGGCGGCGCGGCGGCGAGGCAACGGGCTCCTTTAGCAGCAGACATGAAGGTTGTGCCGCGACGCGCGACGGAAGACATGGAGCGGCGGCGTATGCGCGCCTTATTGTCCAAGGAGGCTCAATTTAGGGCGGCGTCAGGTCCCCGCGTTCCCTAGCGAGCCGCATCAAAGACTGCGCTCAAAGGGAGCATCAGAATCACATCAACAACGGCTATCCTTACCTGCTCGCCAACCCGCCGCGGTAATGTCGCGCGTAGCCCTGCTTATCGACTGTCATTCTCCACCTCACGAAGCAAAAGCTGTTTCAAATCAACGGCGAAAATAATTCCGCACCCCACCGGCAAAACGGCCTTACAATCGCGCGCATGAGCGATGTGAATCAGGAAATCTGGCGCGACAATTCCATGCGCACATACTGCAGCAGCACGTGCGCCGTTGCAATCGCGCAGGCGCGCGCGATACGCGGACTCGCTGACTTCAAATGCTCGTCTGGCCGGCGAACCGCAACATGTTGTGCGGTGGGGAATCGAGGAAGGGGGGGAACCCCCCTCCCCATTTTTTTACAAACAAATGCGCTCCGCTCTCCTCACTCCCAATATGTTGGCGAGGAGAGGGGGGATACCCCTCAATTTCCCGAGGTTCGAATGGGAACTTTCAAGCAGGGGGATAGGGGGTGCACGATTCCCGAAAAACAACCACGCGCCATATGGTAGAAGAGGCCTGCATGCCCACAACACATAGAATCGGCTGCGCAGCGGCGTTCAGGAACGTATCGCATGCGTGAAGCCGTTATTGTTTCCGTTGCCCGGACGCCCATCGGCAAGGCGTACAAGGGCGCATTCAACAACACCTCCGGCGCGGAGCTGGGCGGGCATGTGATTGCCGCCGCCGTGAAGCGGGCCGGCGTGGCGCGCGAAGAAATCGACGATGTGGTGATGGGCTGCGCGCTGCAGCAGGGTTCCACCGGCACGAACATCGCGCGCCATGCGGCGCTGCGCGCCGGGCTGCCGACTTCGGTCTCCGGCATGACCATCGATCGCCGCTGCGCCGGCGGCCTCATGGGCATCGCCACCGCCGCCAAGCAGATCATCTCCGACAACATGACGGTGGCGGTCGGCGGCGGGCTCGATTCCGTTTCGCTGGTCCAGAACGAGAAGCTCGACCGTTACGGCGCCGGCGACAAATGGCTGAAGGCGCATGTGCCGGCCATCTACATGGCGATGATCGAGACCGCGGAGATCGTCGCGGAGCGTTACGGTATTTCACGGGAGGCGCAGGACGAATACGCGCTGCAATCGCAGCAGCGCACGGCGGCGGCGCAGCGCGAGGGCCGCTTCGAGCACGAGATCGTGCCGCTGCCCTCCACCATGCTGGTGAAGAACAGGGACACCGGCGAGACGCGCGAGAAATTCACCGTGCTGGAGCAGGACGAAGGCAACCGCCCGCAGACCACGCTGGCGGATCTGCAGAAACTGCAGCCCGTGTTCAAGGACGGGCAGGTGGTGAAGGAGGGCAAGTTCATCACCGCCGGCAATGCGTCGCAGCTGTCCGATGGGGCGGCGGCCGCGGTTCTGATGGAAGCAAAGGAAGCGGAGAGGCGAGGCTTGCAGCCGCTTGGGCTTTATCGCGGCATGGCGGTGGCCAGCACCGATCCTGATGAGATGGGGATCGGGCCGGTGTTCGCGGTGCCAAAGCTGCTGCAACGCACGGGCCTCACGATGGATGACATCGGTCTCTGGGAGCTGAATGAGGCTTTCGCCTGCCAGACGCTCTATTGCCGCGACCGCCTAGGCTTGCCCAATGACAGGCTGAATGTCGACGGCGGCGCCATCTCCATCGGCCATCCGTATGGCATGTCGGGCGCGCGGCTGACCGCGCATGTCCTCATCGAAGGCAAGCGGCGCGGTGCAAAGTACGGTGTCGTCACCATGTGTATCGGCGGCGGCATGGGCGCGGCCGGGCTGTTCGAAATCTTCTGATCGCGCTACGGAAGCGCACGATGTTCCACGTCTTCGCCAGCGCCTTTACCACCTTGTTCGTCGCCATCGGTCCGGTGGAAGTGGCGGCGATGTTCCTGGCGCTCACGCCGGGAATCGACGCGCGCACCAAGCGCCGGCTCGCCATTGTTGCCGCCGGCGTGGCAGCCGGCATCCTGCTCGCCTTCGCGGTCGGCGGCACGGAACTGCTAAGCCTGATCGGCGTGGGCTTGCCGGCCTTCCGCACCGCCGGTGGCGTGCTGCTGCTGATGACGTCGGCGGAGATGCTGCTGCGACGTCACACCGGACTCACATCCATCACGCCACCGGAAGAGATGGAGGCGAAACAGCAGCCGGACATCGCCATCTTCCCTCTGGCCATTCCGTTGACCGCCGGGCCGGGCAGCATGACCGCCATCGTGCTGCTCATGGGCCGCTCACATACGCATCTCGCGCAGGGCATGGTGCTGCTGGCGCTCCTCCTGAATATCCTGCTGGCCTTGGTGATGATGCTGATGTCACAGGCGCTGATGCGCGTGCTGGGCACGACCGGCGTCAATGTGGTGGCGCGCGTCTCCGGAATTCTGCTGGCCGCGCTCGCCATGCAGTTCATCTTCGACGGCCTGAACGCGAGCCATGTGTTCAGCTGAACGCCGTTACCTAATTACAGTAGCCATACGAGACAAACGCATTCGGCGCGCGCCACACCACCGAATTCATCGCCGGCGCGCCAGTGTTTCCCGGGCCGAGATACGCTTGCGACGACCGATAAACGACTCCGTTCCTGCCGTTCCAGATGTAGACGCCATCCGCCTTCACACCGGTGACGCGAAAGGCGCCGTTGCCATCCCAGGCCCACGGCATGGGACGTTCCATGTCATCATGTAGGCTCTGAATGCCTGTAGGCCCGCTCAGGTTCGTCGCCGGCTGAAATGTTTTTCCACCATCCGTGCTGACAGCCAACTGGATCTGCCAGTCCGGCGCCTTGTTGAGCCAGATCTTCTTCAGATAGGTGACGTAAACGTACGTGCCGTCATCCGCCACCATGAATTCCCTACTGGGTTCATCAATAACCAGCGGAGCGCTCCACGTGTCGCCATGATCGAGGCTTTGGAGATAGACGCCCTGCTGCGGCACATTTTCCCGCCACACCAGTGAAACGCGCCCGCCGATCTTGTCCACAGTGACGATCGGTTCGTTCGAACCGCTGGGCCGTTCGGCGCTGAGCTCGGTGGTCTTGAACGTTTTACCGCCGTCATGGCTTACCGCCATCATGGTGTCGGCTCGCGGATCTGCAATAGTCCACGTGGCGTAGACGTCCAGCCCAGCTGCGGTGAGAGCAGGTTCGGCAGCCCCAACGCCCAGACTAACGGGATCGGAAAGTGTGCGGCCATAATCTGCACTGCTGCGCACCACCATGTTTCCGTCTGTCGCGTGATAAAAGACATAGACATGCGATCCATCCGCGGAGATCTGCGGCAAGTTCGGCACGAAAGAACCCAAATTCGTCACGGTCCAGCTGCCGCTTGCGCCATTGTTATCGCTCGCAGCGAATAGCAGGCTGCCGACGCCCTGTTTCCGGATCTGCCAAAGCGCATACACATGGGTGCCGCTTGCGGCCAGCCGGAGCAGGCTTTCCGCGCCTGGGCCGCTATAAACAGTTACCGGAGCAGCGACCGTTTGTCCCCAGTCGGATGAGATCGCCAGCGAAAGCTTTCCGGCCTGCATGAACCCGGCGTAGACGAACTTACCGCCCGATGTGACGATCGGGTTAGAGCCTTCCGGCGCGATCGACGCGCCCGGCCCTCCGATCGTCGTGGTATGGCATTGTGTGTAGGCGGCAGCAGTTGTCGTCATGGCGAGAAACGTGGCAAATACGCGGACCAACATCCAACAGCATCCTTGTCCTAGACTGACTTTCAGTGGCCAATTGGGGGCCTGCGGGGCAAGTACCTAGCAAGTCATCGTGTGCCCGTCGACATGTTTAGCTGGACGCGGTCTTGGAACGGCAGGTTAGGTCTTCTTGCGCATCTTGAACGCGGCGAACACCAGTACGCCGCCAATGGCGAGCGGGATAGCGCCGAACAGCAGCGCTTCCAGCAGGATGCTGAATCCTTCGCTGCTCGAACTTATGATCATGTCGTAGATCGCGCCCATGCCGAAAATGCCGGTGCACAGGCCGGATGGAATAAGGATCACCAAACCGATGGCGAGGACCGCGATGGCGCCGGCAGTCCAGCGCCGCGCCCCGGGTTTGGCTGGCGACGCGGTGTTGGGATCATACATGGGCAGGCTCCCGCAGACGGCGATCGATGCCTTCGCGATAGAACAGGTTGTAGGTGTCGAACGGAATGATCTTCCGCTCCGGCGTCACGAAATGAATGCACGAGCGCTTCACCGCGCCGATGCAGAAATTGTAGCGGTCGAGGAATTGCACGATGACGATGCGGAACACCTTGTCGTATCCGAGATCGGCCGGCACCTCGACCTTCGGCAGACAGCAGAGTAGGTCGCCCAGCGTTGTCCTGGTCGCCTCGCCAGTGGCGGACAGCGACATCAGGTTGTAGATCCGCTGCTGCAGCTCGGGATATTTCTCGAAGGATATCGTGTTCGGTGCCGCGGCCAGCAGCTCGGTCTTCGGGATCAGCTTGGTGATTGGCATCACGTGCGTGCCGTCGCGCAATCCGTAGGCGATGGCGATCTCGTCCGGATTGCAGGGCAGCGGGATCACATCGTCCAGATCGAACACACCGGAGTTGAGCCCGATCTCGCGGCGGATATCGGTCAGCAGGAAACGGTCGCGGTTCTTGTCGAAATTTTCGTTCCGGCCGGCGTCCTGCACCGGCTGAAAGGTGATGCCCCGGACGCATTTGTAGGTGAGCGCATGGCGCACGATCGGTCCGATTTCATCATCATTCTGTCCGCGTTTGATGACGCAGACGAGCGTGGTGGAGATGCCGAACTCCTCCAGGTTGGCGAGCGCCTGCTCGCGGATGCGCCGCAGATCCGCCCCGCGCAGGTTCTCCAGCGCGCTTTTCTTCAGCGAGTCGAACTGTAGATAGACCTCGAAACCCGGCGTGAGCTTTGCGAGCTCCGCCACGAAGGCGCGATCTCGCGCAATGCGGATGCCATTGGTGTTCAACATGATGTGGCGGATCGGCTTGCTCTTCGCGAGCTGAAGGATTTCGAGGATATGCGGGTGAATAGTGGGCTCGCCGCCGGAAATCTGCACCAGATCCGGCTCGCGCTCGCTTTCGATCAGGGTCTCCAGCATCGCATCCACTTCCGCAAGCGTGCGGTTGCGCGTCTTCTTCGGCGAGGAGTCGGCGAAACAAACGGGGCAGGTGAGGTTGCACTCGTCGTTGATCTCGATCAGCGCGAGGCAGGAATGCTGCTCATGATCGGGGCACAGGCCACAATCGTAAGGGCAGCCGCGTTGCGTGCGGCTCTGGAAGGCCAATGGCCGGTCGCCCGGCTTCAACCAGTCCTTCTGCGACTTGTAGTAGGCGACATCGCTTGCCACCTTGGTCTTCTGCGCGCCATGCTCGTTGCAGCGCTTGAGGAAGAATACGTCATCGTCTTCGAAGACGATCTTGGCCGGCACCGGCCGCAGGCAGGTTTCGCACAGCGACGTCGTTTGTCCGTAGAAGATGTAGTCCTTAGACGGCCGCACGAAGGCCATGGAATCCCCGCATCATAAAAAGGCTGTAGCAGAACAGTGCGATGCAAATCAGATGGAACAGATTGAATGGCCCGACAATGACGGGATACGGCTTCAGGAATTCCCACGCGAAGCGCTGCACAGCATACCACGCCACGAACAGGTAGAAACCGTTGCGGATGATCGGCGTGTCGCGGTTCATCAGCGCGCGCAACCAGAAGGCGAGAAACAGCAGCATCGCCGCTGATTCGTAGAGCTGCACCGGATGGCGCCCGATGCCGTCGCCGAGATCCACGGCCCACGGCAGCTGTGTCGCTGTCCCGTAGGTGTAATCGGGCAGGCCGGCGAAGAAACAACCGAATCGGCCAATGGCGATACCCAGCGCCAGCGGCGCCACAAAGGGCAGGCCGGTCGAGCCGCGGATGCCGCGCAGCCATTTGTAAATCTCGATAGCGACGACACCGCCTGCGATCGCGCCGGCAATTGAGTGCCCCAATGTCCAGAAGCTGCCGAGGCCCAGATTGATGCTGCCGAACAGCACAGCGCCCCCAAGCGCGCCAAGCGCGAGGGCGATGAAGTAGGAAGGATCGTCCTTGAACCGGGGCCGCGCGGAAAATGCGGCGAGCCAACCGCGACGCCCGATCCACCATCCCACCGCGCCGGCACTCGCCCACGCGAGCAGGTCGAAAATGGTATGGATCAACATCAAACCGCCCGCAGATTTGCCAAATGCGCTTGCAATCCCCGCGGCCTAGCATGACAACAAAGTCAGCCAATGGAAAACCACCGGTCAGGGGCAATGCCAGCATCCGTATTGCCGGAGGTGCGAACCAGGCGCTTTCGCATCATCCTGATCAAGCCATCGCATTACGACGACGACGGCTACGTGATTCGCTGGTGGCGCTCGATGATGCCATCCAATTCGCTGGCCAGTGTCTATGGCTTGGTGATGGATTCCATACAGCGCGGCGTGCTCGCGGATTATCCGCAGATTGACGTCACGCCGATCGACGAGACCAATACCCGCGTCCGCATCGACAAGATCATCGAAGAATTCCGTCAGCCCGGCGTGAGCGGGTTCGTCGGACTCGTCGGGGTGCAGTCGAATCAATATCCACGAGCGCTGGACATCGCGCGGCCGCTGCGCGCGGCAGGTATCCCGGTGGTGCTCGGCGGGTTTCATGTTTCGGGCCTGCTCTCGATGTTCGACACGCTCATGCCGGACCTTCAGCAGGCGCTCGACATGGGCGTAAGTCTGTTCGCCGGCGAGGCGGAAGGGCGCACCGACGAGATTTTGCGCGATACGGCGAACGGCGATCTGAAGCCGATTTACAATTATATCCAGGATCTGCCTGGCCTCGAAGGCACCGTCGTGCCGTTCCTGCCGCACAGCCACGTCACCCGCACGATGGGCAACATGACCAGCTTCGATGCTGGCCGCGGTTGCCCGTTCCAGTGTTCCTTCTGCACCATCATCAACGTGCAGGGCCGCCAGTCGCGCCGCCGCTCGCCGGATGATGTCGAGCGCATCCTGCGCGAGAACTGGGCGCAGGGTGTCAATCGCTTCTTCATCACCGACGACAACTTTGCCCGCAATAAGGATTGGGAAATCATCTTCGATCGCATCATCGAGCTTCGCGAGCGCGAAGGCATGGATGTGCGCTTCATGATCCAGGTCGATACGCTCTGCCACAAGATTCCGCGCTTCATCGAAAAGTCCAAACGCGCCGGCGTCACCCGCATCTTCATCGGGCTGGAGAATATCAACCCCGACAACCTGATGGCGGCGAAGAAGCGCCAGAACAAGATCACCGAGTACCGCAAGATGCTGCTGGCGTGGAAAGCGGCCGGCATCTGGACCTATGCCGGTTACATTCTCGGCTTCCCCAGCGACACGTACGAATCCATCGCTGCAGACATCGAGATCATCAAGGAAGAGCTGCCGCTCGACATCCTCGAATTCTTCTTCCTCACGCCACTGCCGGGTTCGGAGGATCACAAGGTTCTGTGGACCAAAGGC
>JBJMVL010000106.1:0-16021 GCA_045810735.1 Alphaproteobacteria bacterium | reverse complement strand
GATTCTGCAGCGCTACCGCAGCCTGCAGGACATCATCGCTATCCTCGGCATGGACGAGCTTTCCGAAGAGGACAAGCTGACAGTGGCGCGCGCCCGCAAGATCGAGCGATTCCTGTCGCAGCCGATGAGCGTGGCGGAAGTGTTCACCGGCTTGCCCGGCATTTTCGTGAAGCTGGAAGACACCATCCGCAGCTTCAAGGCGGTGGTGAACGGCGAGTACGATCACCTGCCGGAGCAGGCGTTCTACATGGTCGGCACCATCGAAGATGCCGTCGCCAAGGCGCAGAAGATGGCGGCTGACGCGGCGTAATCCATGGCTGAGAAAATTCCCTTCGATCTGGTATCGCCCGAGCGGCTGCTGTTGTCGGAACAAGCCGAGATGGTGACGCTGCCCGGTGCGGACGGCTATTTCGGCGTGCTAGCCGGGCACATGCCGCTCATTACCACGCTGAAGCCGGGCGTCATCGACGTGACCGGCGGCACGAGGGGCGATCAACGTTTTTTTGTCCTCGGCGGGTTTGCGGAAGTCACCACCACGAAGGTCACCGTGCTGGCGGAAGAAGCCATGCCGATGACGGATGTGGATACCGTCGCGCTCGACGAGCGTATCACGGACGCGGAGGAAGATATCGTGCTCGCCAAAACGGACGCCGATCGCGCACGCGCCGTCGATACCGTCGATGCGCTGAAGACGCTCCGCGCCTCGCTCTAGCTTTCCGGTTTCACAATGGTCTTGCCGAACTGGGTCCTGGCCGCAAGCCAGATACGAATCGGCGCGCGTGCCCAGAGCGATTTCCATGCGGGCATGGCGAGGAAGGTCTTGTCCGGTTTGCGCTCATACGGCACCGCAAACAACAACACTTCCCGGTTTACATAAGCGCGCTCGTACCACTCCACCGCCAGTGGAAAATCATGCAGCTGGCGATAATGATCGCCAATGGTCGTTGCATACCCGCTGTTGGCCAGAAAATCTGCGGCTGCACGATCCACTATCCTTCTCGCCCCAGCGGGATTCCGCATGGCAAGCGCGAGTTCGAAGGGGCAATCACCGAAATTCTGTGGGTCTTGCGCATAAGCTGCCGCAAGGGCCCGCACGATCCGCTTTGCCTCGTCCAGTTTTCCGCTCCGCACCGCTATCAGGCATTGCTGGCTGCGCGCATCCAGATTGGCAGGTTGAATCTTTTGCGCCTCTGCCGTCATCTCGGCCGCCTTCTGGTAGTTCCCTTCCGCCAGATACCAGTTCGCGATGTTGAACTTGAGCCCGAACGACAGCGGGTTCAGGGCTAGTGCCTTCTCTTCCGCCGCAAGCATCTCCTGTGGGTATTGGAAGATGTTGGCCAGCACCGACCGCAGGTGCTGCACGAACACGTTATTCGGGTTGATGGTGCGGGCCCGCCGGTACATCTCTGTTGCCTTAGCCCAATCCCATTTATCGATGGCGATCTCTGCCAAAACGGTGAGCGCCTGCAGATTTTCGGGATCGATCTCGTGCGCTTTCGTGGCGCTGACTTCAGCGGGCGAGAGCCAGTTGCTCTTCCCGAAAACCTCGGCCAGTTCCAGCGCCGCCGCGGCGGATTCGGCGAACGCCGGCGCATAACGCGGAGCGGCCTCGTTCGCCCTTCGGAAGAGCGCGATGGCCTTCTCAAGATCGCCAGCATTGGCTTTGGCCGAGAAATACTTGCCCTGCAGGTAGAGCCGGTACGCCTGTGCTCCGATCGATTCCCGGTGCGTCTTCGGAAGCAGTCTTGCCGATAAGGAGTTCGTTACCGATCGCGCGATTTCTTCCTGCAGTGCAAGGATATCCGTCAGTTCACGGTCGTAGGATTGCGCCCAGATCTGATACCCGTCCGCGCCGCTCACCAGTTGCGCGTTGATGCGCACCCGATTACCGGCCTCCCGCACGCTGCCCTCCAGAACGGCGTGAACATTCAGCGCTCGTGCAATGGCGCGCGCATCCTGCGCCTTGCCAGCAAATGCAAAGGACGAGCTGCGCGCCGCCACCCGCAAAGTTGGGATGCGAGCCAGTTCATTGATCAGCTCGTCTGACAAGCCATCACTGAAGTAGCGTTTCCCCGGATCGCCGCCGACATTGGCGAAGGGCAGCACGGCGACCGAAGCAGGCGGGGCGCCACGCTCCGTCGCGATCTGCCGATTGCTGTGTACGCGTGGCCAGAATCCCAGCACCAACACGGCGGCTGCCACCAAAAACACCGCACCCAGATTCGCCAGCACGACGATGTCGCTGCGTGTTGGACGGAAGGCGCTGCCATGCTCTTTCCGCACCGCCAACACCCAGGCGAAAACCAGCGCGGCCGGAAATCCCAACAGCGCACCGACAATCACAATCTGCAAAATCCAGTTTGGCCAGGCGAAGGCGCCAGCCGCCAGTGCCGCTGCCTGCACGATTGCCCAGGCAGCCACGGTGTAGCCGACGGTGGCGCGGTCCAACTTTAGGCGGCGGATCGTCTCGATAAACTGATGCATGCTTGGCTGCTAATGATAGTTAGTGGGTGATCTCATTCACCCATCTGGAATTCGCGGGCAATCTCACGGCGTGCTTCTTCCCAATTGCGCACCGCCGGCGTATCGCGCAGCATCTTCCAGCGCGGATCGGCGAAGAGCTTTGTCATGTCCCTATCGAAGTAAGGGACACGGAATACCTGCGGATCGCGGACCTCCAGAGCCCGCCGGAACCATTTGATGGCTGCATCGATATCGTTCGCTCGCGCATAGCCGATGCCGATGTCCGTCGCGCTGATCCCACTGGCGGGAAACGCGGCCGCAGCCATGTCGACAATCTTGTGGGCGGCAGCGTAGTTCTTCTCCGTCACCACGATGTAGAACAGGCAGCCCGCTTCGTCGCCCGGCGGCTCGCCGGGCTTCGCGAGTGCTGCAAGCTTGTTGTAGATCTTACGCGCCTCCGCCACGCGGCCTTGCATGTTCTCGATCTCGCATTGCAGCGTGAGCACTTCGGAATTGCCCGGCTGCAAGGCCAGCGCATCGCCTGCCGCCTTCATCGCATCGTCGTAGTGCTTGGACAGCATGGCATAGAGCGCGATGTTGTAGTGATCGAGAAAAGACAACGGATCGAGCTGCACGGCTTTCTGCTCCGCGGCGCCGCTAAACTGCGACAGCCCCATATAGTCGAAAAACACCGCCTTGGTACGCCAGACGATCGCGGTGTTTACATGCAGCCTGTCCAGCTGCCGCAAGTCATCCGCTACCGCGCGCCATTTCCATTTCAGCAGCGATATGCGGGCCCGCGCGAGCAGCGCAGTGGCATTGCGGGGATCTAGGGTGAGCGCCTTGTCTGCTGCCGTCGCGGCCGCGTTCACCTGGTCCAGCTTCTCGAAGTTCAGTGCGTCCACGGATTTCGCATCGGCGAGTGACGCAATGCCGTCAGCATAATCAGGGGCGTTTTCCGTTACGCGCTTGAAGAGATCGATGGCACGGGTGACGCCGTCCCGCGTGCGCTGGGCGAGGTAGTACTGGCCCTGCAGATAGAGCTTGTAGACTTCTGGATCGATCCGCTGGCGCTGCACCGGCCGCGCGGGCGTGCCCGGCTTCCCCCAGAAGCGCTGGTTCAGAGCGCGGGAAATCGATCCGGCGATCTCGTCCTGCAGCGCGAGAATGCTTGTCAGATCGCGGTCGTAGGTTTGCGACCAGATCTGGAAGCCATTGGAAGCGTCCACCAGTTCGGCGGCAATGCGGACGCGGTTGCCGTCTTCCCGTACGCTGCCTTCGAGGACCGAGCGGACATTCAGCGCTTTGGCGATGGCCTTAATGTCCACATCCTTGCCGCGAAAGGCGAACGAGGATGTCCGCGCGGCAACCCGCAGCGACGGCGTGCGGGCGAGCTCGCTGATCAGTTGGTCAGCAATTCCGTCGCTGAAATAGGCCTTGGATGGATCGCCGCTCAGATTGGCAAATGGCAGTACCGCGACGGAAGACACGGCTTGCTGGGGCATCGGCTGCGACGCCGATCGCGTGCTGCGCCAGGAGAACCCGAGCGCGAGCTGTACGAGCAGCAGTACCGCGACCAGACCGATCAAGCCCGTTAGGAGCCAGTCCTTGCGGTCGAAGGGCCTTGGCGCGGCCGCCATTGGCGCGCGACTGGATTTGACCCAGGCGCCGGCGAGGACCAGCGGAAAGCCCGCCATGGCAGCCACAATCAGCCAGCGCAGTACCCAGGCCGGTGCGGCAAAGGCCGGCAGGGCGATGGACACGGCCTGGACCAAAATCCAGGCGGCCACCGCATAGGTCGCCCCCACGCGGTCGAGCTTGCGCTCCCTCGCCAGTTCCAGCAGCTGTTCCATTGCGGGCCGACTCCGTCTTTACCTTATCACGACCCCAACCCAAGCGGTTGAACTGTTTACGAGAAACCTGAATTTCCTGAGACTTTCAGTCCGGGAAGTGCATTTGGTATAATCGGCAGACTCGAGAGCTATTCAGCAGATGACAGACGGCACGGTTTACAAGGCAGGCTGGCGCCTGGACGATATTCATTGGGAGCGCTTCGACCCGGCAAGGATTGCGCCCGGGATGATCGAGGCGGTGAAAGCCGCCGCCCTGGTCGAATACAACGCGCCGGCCTATGTCGCGTACCTCGCGCGGGTGTTTGGTGGCGCGCCGGAAGCGATTGCGGACTTCACGTGCTGGGGCGACGAAGAGGCGCAGCACGGGCTTGCGCTTGGGCGCTGGGCGGAAATGGCCGATCCCACCTGGAATTTCCAGAGCGCGTTTACCCGGTTCCAGCACGGCTATCGCCCGCCGCACTTCGCGAGCGACGACACCGTTTCGGTCCGCGGCAGCCGGCGTGGCGAGATGATCGCCCGCTGCGTCGTCGAGTCGGGCACGTCGTCCTATTACAGCGCCATCCGCGACGCGACCGACGAGCCGGTGCTGAAGGAAATTGCCGGCCGCATCGCCGCCGACGAGTTCCGTCACTACAAACTGTTCTTCGACACGCTGCACGCGCAAGCCGAACCTGACCTGCCCTTCTGGCGCAAGCTCCTCGTCGCCTTGGGGCGCATCAACGAATCCGACGACGACGAACTGGCCTATGCGTATTACTGCGCCAATGTGGCGCCGGAAGACGAAACAGCCAAACCGTACGATCGCGCGGCCTACGCCAAAGCGTCATTCCAAAAGAGCGGCCGCATCTACCGCCAACATCACATCCGCAAATTGGTGCAGATGGTCGCCCAAGCGATCGGCGCCAAACCGCAAGGCCGGACTACCGAAGCCGCCGCGGCGCTGATGTGGCACATCTTCCGACTGCGCGCCGGCAGAACATCTGCCGCAACAGCGTAACCCGCGCTATGCGCTACGGCTCGTAGCCGTAAACATATCCCCATCCGGCATCGCGAATCGCCGCATCGGCGCGCACCAGTCCGTTCTCCACCGCATCGCGCTCGCAGCGATTGGAGCTCGACAGCCGGTGGAACCGATAGGCGTCGCGTAACGTGCCGCACACTTCATGCGCGGTGTAGACGACGCGCCGGCGCAGTTCGTTGGCGCCGCGCCACGTTCTCAAGTCGAGATCGCCGTAATGCACGGCACGCGACAGCGACACGCGTTCCGGCGGAAAGTCGAGGGAGCGCGGCCCATAGCCCTGCTCGCGAAACACTCCTGGCGGCGCGGTGACGATCACTTCCTCATCGGCAGGCCCGGCATAATAGCCGCCGTAACCATAGCCCTGCGCCGATGCAGACGCGCTCGCGAGCAGTAATCCGGCCAAACCCGCACAGGCCCCGGCGATCGAACGATACAACATGGCAGTCTCCTGTTCCGTTACCCCCCGCGCGAGCCGAGGCGCGGCGCCACGCGCCGCACGTCGGCTGTTGGTAAACGGGTGGCGCGTTCCAGGGGTTCCCGGGTCAGAAATCGCCGTGATTGATGGCATCGAGGCGCGCCTGCAGTGCCGCCTTGTGATCCGCCGACAAGGTGCCGCCATCCGCCTGCTGTTCTGCCAGCGCTTCCTTGCGCAGCGACAGCAATTCGCGCGTCTTGTGCGACATCAGCCACGGACCACGCGGGCTGTGCGCCGAATAGGCGACGGGCTCGTGCCAGGGATTGGCCGGCGTGTAGTCCGGACACGACGATCCCGGCGGGTCGGCATTCGCGGGCAAGCATACGAACGCAGCGATCAATGGAACGACCAACAGACCGGGACGCATCGGCATCGCTCCTGATTTGGAACAGCGAGCATAGCACATCACTGGGGAAAACGCGCGGGCGCGTCAGATGCTGCGCTTCACCAGCATCTGCTTGATCTCGCCGATCGCCTGCGCCGGATTGAGTCCCTTGGGGCAGGTTTCCGCGCAGTTCATGATGGTGTGACAGCGGTAGAGGCGGAACGGATCTTCGAGATCGTCCAGCCGCTCGCCGGTGCATTCGTCGCGGCTGTCGACGATCCAGCGGAAGGATTGCAGCAGCGCCGCCGGGCCGAGATAGCGCTCCGCATTCCACCAGTAGCTCGGGCATGCCGTCGAGCAGCAGGCGCACAGGATGCATTCGTAAAGGCCGTTGAGCTTGGCGCGGTCTTCCGGAGTCTGCCGCCATTCTTTCTCCGGCAACGCGGTCTTGGTGCGGAGATAAGGGCGGATCGATGCGTATTGCGCGTAGAAGTTCGTCATGTCCGGCACGAGGTCTTTCACCACCGGCATGTGCGGCAGCGGATAGATGTTCACCGAGCCGGAGATGTCGGAGATGGCCTTGGTGCACGCAAGCGTGTTGCCGCCACCGATGTTCATCGCGCAGGAGCCGCACACGCCTTCGCGGCAGGAGCGGCGAAACGTCAAGGTGGGATCGATCTCGTTTTTGATCTTGATGAGCGCGTCGAGCACCATCGGCCCGCAGGTCGTGAGATCGACGCCATAGCTGTCGATGCGCGGGTTCTCGCCGCTCTCCGGATCGTAGCGGTAGACGCGGAATTCCTTGGTGCGCTTGAGGCGCTTGCCGTCCGCCATGGTGGCGCGCGGCCAGCGCTTGCCTTTTGCCGGTTTGCTGTTCTTGGGAAGCGTGAGCTGAACCATGAGAATCCCTTGTGCCGCTCCGTGGATAGCAAGCCCGCGCGCCTGCGCCAACCGCGTCCATGGCATGCAACGCTTTGGCGACGACAATGAGGAAATCCATCTTGCGGATCAGCAGGCGGACTCTGGCGCGCTGGTCGCGTGCCGCTTTGGAGAATCCGCCATGGCGCCACCGGTTGGCGTTGCCGGGCTGGCCGCCGCGGCGGCGCGGCGGAACATGCCGCGCGCCGGCGAACAGGGATTGGGGTTCAGCCGCAGACGACATTCACAGACTCCGGATCCGCGGCTGCCCAGCCCCGGTGTCCCCAAAGTTCCCATTCGAACCTTGCAAAACCGGTGGGGGGTCCCCCTCCTGCGGTTCTTGGAACCAACATAGAACACCTACCCTGTGAATACAAGTGGAGAATAAGATTTAATACAGGCAGCGATTGGACAAAGAAATCTAGAGTTTAAGTTGCACCCTGTGGCGAATGGCGCAGAACCATCGGGCAAGCGCTCTGGCGCGCGGGTCGCAAGTCACTTCCTGATCTTCTCGCGGGGCACTTCCATGACCTTCGGACGGTTTATCGAGCAGGCGCGGCAGACTTCTGGATTGAGGCGGATTCCGCAGCGTTCGCCAGCCGCGCGGCACAGCATCAGCGGCACACGCTGTTTCACATCCTGGCGGCAAGCGACGGAATGGCAGCTGGTCGCCGTGGCGGTCGGCGCTGCGGTGACGGCGTGGTTTACCTTCGCGGCGGCTGCTCTGTTCCAGGGCGGATAAGGGATTCTAAGTCGGTCTCGCGATCGACAAACGTGGCTGATGATGTAGTCTAGATGCCCGGATGGTCCGGCGGGGAATTGTACCGCAATCGGGCCACCTCAAGACATTGCCCCGCCGTTCTGCCGCTCTTAGGCTCCCTTCCAACTGAGGGACGCGGGGTCATGAAAGCTCGACTTGCTTGTTCAGCCGCCGCTGCGCTCTGTGCTTTCGTCGCTTCGGCACACGCCGACGTCGTGATCTCTACCGATCCCACACAGAACATGACCTGTTCCGGCGGGGTGTGTTCGCCGACAGCGGCGGATGCCGTGCTGAACGTCAACGCTCTCGCCAACATGCTCGCGACTGCGGACACAAAAGTGACGACCGGCAGCGGCGCGGTGAATATCGATGTCGTGGCTGCGCTCAGTTGGAGCAGCACCAGCCGCCTAACGCTGGACGCCAACACCAATCTCAACGTTCAGGGATCGGTAACTGTGGGCAGGCAGCGGCGCGCTCACGCTCACCTATAGCAACGGCGGCTCCAACGGAGATTTGATCTTCTCCAACGGCGGCAACGCGACTTTCGCAAATTTGAAAAGCTCACTGAAGATCAATGGAATCAACTACGTCCTTGTTTCGGACATTGCCAGCTTGGCAAATCACGTCCACAAAAAATCTTTCGGCACTTACGCCCTTGCGAACGACTATGATGCTTCAATAGAGGGTACTTATGCGAAGGCTCCGATTGAACGATTTAGCGGTACCTTCGATGGACTTGGGCACACGATTTCGAATCTTCGAATAGTCTACACAGACGAGAAACTCAGGGACATTGCGCTCTTTGGCGAAAACAACGGAGGCACCATACGGGACCTCTCATTGGTGAATGAGTTTGTTTCAGCAACCCAGTTTGCAGGAGGCTTGGTAGGAGGAAGTTGCTGCGGAGGACTAATTACTCGCGTGTTTGTATCAGGCGAAGTTCAGAGCGGAACTGCGGGCGGAATAGCCTCCAGAACAGGTGGCGACGGTGACACTATCTCCTATGCAACTGCCGCTGTGAATGTGGAAGGGGCTTTCGCTGGCGGGTTAGTGGGCGACGATCACGGAACAATTACACATTGCCGCGCGACCGGATCAGTTGTTGCACCAAATGGCGGAGTTTATGTCGGCGGTCTTGCTGGTGACGCTTTCAGTGTTTCATTTTCCTCAGCTACCGGCGACGTATCGGTTGGAAGTGATGCAAGGGCAGCATATGTTGGTGGATTGGTTGGGTACGCATTTGAGGGCAATATCACGCAGTCCTAAGCAACGGGTTCAGTTACGGGTAACGACTCTGATTACGTCGCGGGCCTAACACCACTCGCCCGCAACGTTGATAATTCCTACGCTCTTGGCAGCGTTCACGGAGGTGACCAGTCGGAAGTCGGAGGTCTGAGTGGCAACGCTATCCTCACTACCTCATATTCGATCGGTTTAGTCTCGGCGGGAGCGCACGGCCACTCCCACTACGACAAACCTTGGCTCGGTGGATTCACGGTCTTCGGCCGAGGGACAGCGTTTTTCCGCGATTATTGGGACGTGGATACGAGCGGCACAATGGTCGGCTGCGGTTGGAAGGACAAATACTGCGAGCGGGTAACAGGCCTGAGCGACGCCGAACTAAGGAGCGGACGCCCAGCGGGATTCAAAAGCGACGTCTGGGGGCAGTCTCCCGACATCAACAACGGCTATCCGTATCTGCTCGCCAACCCGCCGCAGTGACGAGTCCGCATATCGTTGCAGTTGCGCTGGACCGCGTGCATTGTCCTGCTGTGAGTCCTGGAGTAGTGACGACAATAGACTGCGCTTTTGCCGCCTCCGATGGCAGCCCCGCTACAATGAAGGCAGCAAAAAAAATTTGAACATGATCGGCCTTCAGGAACGCCATCTCATTCTTCCTGTTCACGTTAAAAGCTTTATATCCTTGCCCTTCAACGTAAACATGAAGTCTGGGCCCTCGCCGTAACTTCCAACACACGAGGTCATGACACCCCATTCTGGACATCCTCTCCGAAATCCACTTCCGGGATTTTCCCATGCTGCCGCCCTACCTAACTGCCCACTCCTGGTTTCCCATGCCCATTCGGTGCAACAAGCATTGTTTTCGTTTGCAACGACGGAGATCCAATATTTGAGACCACCTTTGAGTGTGGCTCGGCATGACTTCGGAATCTTGACGGCAAAGGAGCCGTCGTTATCGATGCCCGGCAGTCCATCGCATTCCGCGACGAGACTTCCGGGAAGGCCCATCGCATCCCTATAAAAAAGAACATTTTCCGATTGGGCCGGATTGCTGTTCTGCGCATACACACCAGCCGCTTCCACCTCACGAATTTTCCATTTATGGCCCCGAGGCACAGCGAAGTCGTCGGCGCCATAGGAGTCAAAACTGTCGAAGTCATGAGTAAAATTTGTAGACAGTACCGCAACACCACTGTCGTCGCTGTTCTGATCGTACAATGTGACCGCACCCGGCATTGCAGAGATCGCCCGGTGAACTTCGCTGCGAATATGCGTCACCGGGAATCGGTTGGCAGCAGGGGAAGCACTTACACAAAGCACCAGCGCTGAAAGCGAAACGGTGGTGAGAAAAAAGACTTTGCCGGACATGGACGCACCTCGTGGTTCACGAACGGCCTACTCTACTCCCATTCCGCGTTCCCGGCACGGCAGCGGCAAAGCACCTTGCGGGCGAACGAGGGTGCCGGCGGGCGCAAGAAAGCAACATACAGCTGACGGGCTTACGACCATGGATAGTCGTTAACTGTGTCTTAGACCGGCCACGGTATAAGTGTGTTGTTCATTGTGATGATCCCCCTTGGGTTCGGCCCGCCTATCCCTCGACTGGCGGGCCGCTTTTTTTGTCGCCTCAGTTTGAATTTTCGGGCTTGGGTCGGCCGGGTCGTCTGACGGCCCGGGAGCGGACTCCGGCGGAATCTCCGATTTCAGGGCCGCACCGGCACGGGCACGTAGCCGTTTGCGCGGCCTTGGGCTTTGCGGAGTGCTGGACGTTCTTTCAACCCATTGAAGTCAAAGCACGCCGAGGGTCTGGATAGCAGGAAAATGCCTTTAGCGTGACGCCTGGAACTCCCAGATACCGGGTGAAGAACGCATAGTCATAACTCGCGCTGACCTTGTCGCCGCAGCCCAGAACGGAATAACTGAAGGCACTCACGGGTATCGTCACGCCGAGCGTGTTGCTCGCCGCATACGCCTTGATCGACGAGGCATCGGGACACGTGACGCTGTCGACAGTTGCACAGCGCGCGGCCGCTTCGACGCCGTTCTGGAGTCCGAATTGGGTCCAGAGCGCCAGGCCCGATTCAATCATGACCCAGATCAGCAGCATAAACATGGGCGCGGTGAAGCCAAACTCCACGGCGGTGGCGCCTTCGCGGTCTTTTCCGAAATTGGATAGTGCGCTCATTGCAGCCGCACCGTTGCCTGCTTGCTCAGATGGAATACGTCCGGAAGTCCGGGATAGGGGAGCAACGGCGTATAGTCCTTCGACGCGCTGACCTGCACGAATTTCCCGGCAACCAGGCCGTCGGTGCAGGTCGCAGTGCAGGAAACCTGGATGACCGCACCGGAAGCTTGCGGACAGCCACAAAATTGGGTTGAGCTAACTCCAACGCCCGCCAGTCTGGAGGCGTTTTGCACCGCTCCCGTTACACCAGTCATCGAATAACCGTACTCTACGGCATAGTACGCGCCCGATTGCGCGCCGTTGCTGAGTTGCGTGTCGAAATAGACGCCACTTCCGAGATCATAGATGGAAATCGCCATGCCAATCAGAATCGGCGCAATCATCGCGAACTCGATCGCCGTAACCCCGCGATCGTCCTTTCGGAGCGATGGCAGCCATTTTTGTGTAACGCGCGGAAGCAGAAGTTCTCTGGGCATGTGTCTTACTCCAACAGCATCGCCGGAGTGGTGATCGCCACTGTGCCATAACCGGCGCAGTTCACTTTGAGGCCACTCGTTCCCACCATGCTGACCGTGTCCGCCACAATCTGCGTGCATGGCTGGTTGGCGGTGGCGTTGCCGGCCCATTGAATAGCGCCCTTGGAGATATAAACGGCGCCACCGACTGCCTGGCTGTCGCCCCCGGCGAACTTGAAGGTCGTGCCCACCGGCATGCTCCGATCGCCAAAAATCGCGATGCCCGCGGTCGGCCCGGTGCTAGGCGCCACCAGATTGATGGAAGCGCCGCCGGTGATTGAGGCCGTGGCATAGTTGCTTCCACTTGACGTGAACACCAGCGTGACACCGGTACCGCTGAGGCCTGACTGACCGCTCATGTCCAGACTGCCGCCGTCGAGATAGTAGATGCCGGCCCTGAGCGTGACGTGCGCGCTAGAGGTGAGTTTGATCCCGCCGCAATAGACTCCCGGTGAAAGCGTATCGTCCTTGCTGGTCTGGTAGTTGTGTTTGTCACATCCGCTGAAAGACGGATATGATCGGTCGGCATACGGATCCGGCACATAGTGGTAGTGTGTCTGGGTTCCGTACGTCGCGGTAATGCCCGACAGTCCGGAGATACCGCCCACCACGCCGGCGAAGCTGGTGGAAAGCCGGGACGAGCCGCCGACGTTCAGCGCGCTGGAACTGCTCGAGTCCACGATCACGGCGCAATCGATCAAATTGGTCGTCACACTGCCCTGCTCGCTATAGGAACCGCTGAGTGCCGGGTTGAGAGCAAGGATGCAGGGCTGGCCGGTTGGCGTCGCAACCGAGCGCGCCGCCACGGTATGATTGCCCGATCCCCAGAGGGACGAAAAGAGCCGTGTCTGTGGCTGAATGATCTTTACTTCGATCGCCGACGCATTGTTTGTATACCGGCCGCCCGTGGGCGGGGAGTTCACGATGACGCGCGTGTGGTCCGGAGCGCCGTCCACAAATCCATAAGATGCCGCGACGGAACGGGCCTGCAACTTTCCCTGATCGTTGGCGCCTGCGGTGACCGCAACGGCGGCCGTGGCAGCCGCAGAATCGGCGGCGTGCTGCATGGATTTCTGATTGTGCAGCAGCAAGCCTTCCTCCGTGCCGAACGCCGCGACGCCGACCAGCACGGGCATCGCGAGCGCCGTAATGATCGCATAGTTTCCCGAATTGTCGCGCGCGAAACGCTTGAACAGCTTGCGTTCGCCGTTGCTTGCCCCACCAGATTTACTGGCCATGTGCGATCATCCAACCTTGCCCGGCCAGCGTATGCTCCAGCTCTGTGTCCCCCGTAAACACGACAACGGGCTTATGCTTAAAATGCAGGAAAAATTTGTTTTAATATTTGGCGCGCGGCGCTTGCAGGTTTCTCGAAATGAAACACGGTTGGTTTTTCTTTGCGAGATACGGCAATCCGAATTGGCCCGTTAGCGCGCTTTTTCGATCCGAGGTGCAGGATGAACCATCGCTGTTGATGATGTTTAACAGAGCATACGTCGCTATTGATGCCTTGCTGGATAACGGATCGTTGACCGGGTGCACAGCTTGAGCATTCGGGACGGGCTTGTGGACGTGCTGCTCGAGGGTTTGCAGAATTTGAGCAGCCCCATGGTCCACACCCCACGCGGGGTGACGCGTTTCAGCTGCAAGCGCTGAGTGATTGCTATGGCGCACGGGAAGCGCCGCCCGGCACCAGGACAGCCTGAGCGAATGCAAGGCAGCATGTTGCGATAACCGGTGAACGGATGCGGATGGACGCCGAGCCGGCGCTTATGCTCATCTGCACGCAGAACCGGCACAACAATTGGCGATGATGTTTGAGAGTTCCTGGAATGACATGCTGGATGAATTTCGCGCCGTCGGAGGAACGGCCGAAAACATTTGCCTGAAAGAGGGCGCATTCGGCCGCGGGCTGTTTCCTGCTGACTCAGCCAAACCCATCAAGATCCACATCCCGGACTCACTGCTGATCGATTTGAATCATGCGGAGTTCGACGAGAACAATGTGTTTCACGTCAGCCCCACCGCGCAGATCGGCCAGCGCGAGAAGGTGTTCCTCGAAAATTACGAGCGCGACTTTTCGTGGGGCACCGGCCGGGCAGATACCGAACGGCTCCTGCAGGCCATGCATAGCGCCCCCCCAGCGTTGCGGCAGCTTTTGCACACCCCGTTCGAAGCGGAACGGTGGCTGGCCGAGCCGACGCCTAAGGCAGTTCAGTTCGCTTTTTTTGGCTCACGGGTGATCGCGTACAAGGGCAGGAACGTCATCATGCCCATCGTGGAACTCGCAAATCATGGGCACCTCACGCGGTACAACGTCACTGACGGGGTTGGGCTGAGCGGCCAATTCTCTGACGAGATCCTCGTGCAATACGAGTTCGACGATTCGTGGGCCCTGTTCGCGAAATGGGGATTTGCCAGCGAGGAGCCTTTCGCGCTGAGCCTTCCGCTGACAATCCAGAGCAAATCTGCGTCAATCGTTATCCGCCGCAACGTCGGAGCCGTGGCAAGCGCCCAGAAGCCGTTCTTTCCCGAGGTGACCGTCAGCGGCAACACAATAGACCTGGCCTTTATGCTGTTGGGCAGCAGGCAATTTCCCCGGCTGGCGCGGGGGAATTTCCAGCGGATCATGCGCGATGCCGGGCACGCCGACGCGAACGAGGCCTTCGACATGATCCAGCACATCAACCGCATGCAGTTCTTCGAGCTGATCGCGCTGTCTGAGGGCGCGGCGCCGCTGCTGCGCGACGTGCTCCGCAAGGTTGCGTTATTTCAGCTCCGGGCGATGTCACACAATGTGGGTACGCGGGACGTGTGACTTCACGTGCCCATGGGGGATGCGCTCGAACGCGTTTATGTGGGGAGACAACCAACTGCGGATGCAGCTGCTATTTTGGGAAGCAGGACTGAGCTGTGAGGGTAACGCTGGGGGTACCGAAGACGAACCGCACAACACTGTAGACGTAACTGGCGTTGACCTGGTTGCCACAGGCGGGCGTGGTGACGGTGAAGGTCGAGGGCGGAATGCCGAGCCCGAAACTCTGGGTGACGGCGTAAGCTTTGGTTGCGTCGGCGCTGCTGCAGGTGCTTGGCAGGATGGTGAGGCAGCGCGCCGCCATGGCCGCGCCATGGCTGATACCCAGCTGGGTCCACAAGGCCATCGAGGCCTGCACGATCATGAACAGCAGCACCATGAACATCGGCGCGGTCATGCCGAACTCGACGGCGGTGATCCCGCGCGTATCTGACAGAGCGCGTTTCACTTGATGCGGACCGTCGAGTTGGAGGCGAAGGTGTATTGGCTGGGAATGATCGGATAGGTCATCAGCGTGTGGTACACCACGGTCGCCGAAGCCCTGACGTAAGTTCCGGCGCTGTTGCCGCCGCTGCAGGTCGAGCCGCAGATCGCGCTGGTGATGCCGCTGCTGCCGGGACAGCCGCAGAATTGGGTGGGCGCGGGGGTTGCGGCGAGGCCCGACAGGTTGCCGGCGCTGGTGACGGCGCTGGCGATGGCGGTGGAATCGTAACCGTGCAGCATGGCATAGCCGCTGCCCGCCTCGGCTGAATCTGCAACCCGCATGTTGGCATAGACCGCCAGGCCGAGATCAGTGGTGCAGACCGCCATCAGGATCAGCACCGGCACCAGGATGGCGAATTCGACCGCTGCAATACCGCGCCGGTCTTTCGCCACGGCATTCCAGGAGATCCCCAACCGGCGCAGCACTGCCCCGATCCCGTCGATCCTGCGCATGTCAGCCCTCGACCAACGATGTGCCAAGCCCGATGGCCCGCGTTCCGGCATCCTGGCAATGGACTGCAAGAGCGCCGCCGCCGGTGAAATTGACCGTGTCGCCGATGACCTGGGTGCAATTGGTCGAGGTGCCAGCTCCGCCGGACCATTGGACCGCACCGGTCGGAAAATACACGGCGCCCGTCAGCACCTGCGTCATGCCGCCATTGAACTTCTGGGTCGTGCCCACCGGCGCCCTGCGATCGCCGAAGAACACCAGACCGGAAAGCGCGCCGGAGGTCGGGGCTGAGATGGCAAGCGTGGCACCGCCATTGATCGAAGCGGTCGCCCAGCTGCTGGCCTTATTGGGTGTGCTGCTCGTCAGGATGATGGTGACACCGGTGCCCAAAAGGCTGGCGCCACCGTTCACCTGGAACGATCCGCCGTCGACATAATAGACACCGGGATTGAAAGTCACGGTGGTGCCGGCGTTGAACTGCATGCCGTTGCAGTACACGCCGGGGTTGATCGTCT
>JBJMVL010000105.1:0-58718 GCA_045810735.1 Alphaproteobacteria bacterium | reverse complement strand
ATTGATGGTGTTCTTCAGCTCGAGAATTTCGCCCTTCACGTCCACGGTGATCTTGCGGGAAAGGTCCCCGCGGGCCACGGCCGTGGTCACCTGCGCAATGTTGCGCACCTGGTCGGTGAGGTTGCCGCACATGGCGTTCACCGAGTCGGTCAGGTCTTTCCATGTTCCGGCGACGCCCGGCACCAGTGCCTGGCCGCCCAGCTTGCCCTCGGTGCCCACTTCGCGCGCCACGCGCGTCACCTCTGACGCGAAGGAGCGCAGCTGATCCACCATAGTGTTGATGGCTTCTTTCAGTTGCAGAATCTCGCCGCGCACGTCCACAGTGATTTTTTTGGAAAGGTCGCCGTTCGCCACGGCGATCGTCACTTCGGCGATATTGCGCACCTGCGCGGTGAGGTTGTTCGCCATCGAGTTCACAGACTCGGTGAGGTCCTTCCACACGCCCGTTACCTCGCGGACCTGTGCCTGACCGCCGAGCTTGCCTTCCGTGCCCACTTCGCGTGCCACGCGGGTCACTTCGGAGGTGAACACCGATAGCTGCTTGATCATCCGGTTGACGATGTTGGCGGACCGCAGGAACTCGCCCTTCAAGGGACGGCCATCCACATCGAGGTGCACGGTTTGGAGGAGATCGCCTTGCGCCACTGCAGCGATAGCCCGGGTCACCTCGGCGGTCGGCCACAACAGGTCGTCGATCAGCGTATTGACCGAGGCTTCCATTCCCGCCCAGGCCCCGACCGATTGACCGAATTTCACCCGGTAGCGGGTCTTTCCTTCCTTGCCGACCTGCTCGCCGACTTTCTCGAGCTGCTCGGCCATCCGCTGGTTGGTGGCCACGATCTCGTTGAAGGTGTCGGCGATCTTGCCGGCGATCCCCACCTGATCGCCGCGCATGCGGACCGAGAAGTCGCCCACCTTCATCGCCTGCAGGGCGCTCAGCAGCTCCTGAAGGTCCGGTTGCTCCCCAGACGGGGGAACTGCCTTGACAGCACCGTTTGCCTTGCGCTTGCGGGCGGGAATCGACTGCAGGTCGGGGGTCGGGTCGGAATGCGCACTCATGTCTTGCTCCTCGGCAGCAAGGAAAACTCTACCAATTGACGGCTTTCACCGGCGCAGCTCTCATGGGCGGCGGGCAACCACAGGAATGGGTCAGGCTGCTGAACCTTCAGTGACACCTGTCCGCGCCCCATGTACCGCCCCGGAGGCATAAACCTCGCAGCCCGCCAACGCCGGTTGAGCTTAAAAGTTCCCTCGGAAATTAAGTCGCACCACAAGAGCTGTGACTAGCCGGATTCTTGGTTACCAACCGGTTTTTGTCCGGCGGTCCGGCGAGCTACGGCGCGGCGTACACGGCGGCAGCGGCGGCGCCGGTCAGAGGGCCGGCTACGGACATGACCGTCCAGAAAAAGGTGATCGGAATCCGGACCACGTCGCCGGGCCAGATTCGGGTCATCTGGTCGGCGGGCACCTTCTCTTCTTTGGCGCTGCCGTTGCGGCGAATGTAGATGACGCTCTCATTGGCGCGCGGGGAGTAGCCCCCAGCCAGCGCGATGGCGTTCAGCGCACTCATGTCGTTCACGTAAGGATATTCGCCCGGCTTGTTGACTTCACCGATGACATAGAAGGGCCGGTAGAGGCTGATCTCCACGCTCACGCGCGGGTTCTGCAGATAGCCCTCTGAGAGCTTGCCCGCGATCTCCTGTTCCAGCCGGGCCGCGGTCTCTCCCGCCGCCTTCACTTCGCCCACCAATGGAAGGCTGATGCGACCGTTGCCGTCGATGTGGAATTCGCCTCCGAGGTCCTCCTCGCCGAACACGATAATGCGCACCCTGTCGCCTGTGCCGAGCTGGTAAGACTCCGCTACGCTTCTTGTGGAAGAAGGCGGCGGCACGGCGGCAGCGCTGGCGCGCGCCAGCGACGGCGCGATCAGCGCCAGGGCGAACACCGCCCAGAGGACGGAGGGGATGCGGGACATGGTTAGCATTGTTCGATCCGACGGCTTGAAAAATCCCTCCGTGGGACGGGGCAGGCGCCTCGCTGCAAGATTCGTCCTTGCGGCTGTTTGTGCCGTCACGGGACAGGCGGCCGCGTTCGCCACAAAAGTGGGCGACTTCGTCGTGCCGAATTTCCAGTTCCGCTCCGGCGAAACGCTGCCCACATTGCGGCTGCATTACACGACTTTGGGAAGGCCGCAGACCGACGCCAGTGGTCGCACAACCAATGCGGTTCTGATCCTGCATGGCACCGGGGGCGATGGACACCAGTTCCTGCGGCCCCAATTTGCCGACGTGCTGTTCAGGCCGGGCGGACTGCTCGATCCGGCGAAGTATTTCATCATTCTGCCGGACGGCATCGGGCACGGGAAATCGTCGAAGCCCAGCGACGGATTGCACGCGCGCTTTCCGCATTACGATTACGACGACATGGTCGCCGCCCAGCACGCACTGCTGACGCAAGGGCTGCATGTCAATCATCTGCGCCTCGTTATGGGCACCTCGATGGGCTGCATGCATTCCTTCGTGTGGGGCGAAACCTGGCCCGACTTCATGGATGCGCTGATGCCGCTGGCCTGTCTGCCGGTGCAGATCGCGGGCCGCAACCGCGCGTGGCGCAAGATGGTGATGGACGCGATCCGCAGCGATCCGGCGTGGCAACGCGGCGAGTACAAGACCGAACCGCAAATGGCGCTGCGCACCGCGGCCGATCTGCTGATCATCGCCGGCAGTGCGCCGCACCAGATGCAGAAGTCGTATTCCACGCGCGATGCGGCGGACAAATACGTTGCCGATACCGTGGCGAAAGATCTGGCGACACTTGATGCCAACGATCTGCTTTATCAGATCGACGCATCGCGCGATTACGATCCATGGCCGCAACTGGAGAAGATTACCGCGCGAACGATCTGGGTGAATTCGGCCGACGATTTCATCAATCCGCCGGAGCTCGCCATCGCGGAGCGCGAAGCGAAGCACCTGAAGAATGGCCGCTTCGTGCTCATTCCCATCAGCGATCAGACCCACGGCCATGGAACACACACCTGGGCCGCCGTCTGGCAGCAATATCTGGCGGAGTTGCTTGGCGCGGGTCCTTCCAAGTAGGAAGCCGCCCTTAAGCCAATCCCCAAGGTTTGTTTATGCCGATCGAGTCCCTCAATCCCGCCAGCGGCGAGCTGATCAAGCGCTACGCGGAGATGACGCCCCAACAGGTGAACGAGGCCATCGAGGCCGCACACGCCGCGTTTCTGAAGTGGCGGGGCACGAGCTTTGCCGAACGCGCGGAGCATATGCGCAAAGCGGCGGCGCTTTTGCGCGAACGCTCGCGCGATTACGGACGGCTGATGGCGCAGGAGATGGGCAAGCCGATCTGCGACGGTGTCGCCGAAGCGCAGAAATGCGCTATCGGCTGCGACTACTACGCCGAACATGCCGCGCGCTATCTCGCCGACGAGGTCGTGGACTCCGGTCCGCGCAAGAGCCTCGTCGCCTTCCGGCCGCTGGGCGTGGTGCTCGCGGTGATGCCGTGGAATTTTCCGTTCTGGCAGGTGATCCGCTTTGCCGCGCCGGCGCTGATGGCAGGCAATGCGGGCCTGCTCAAGCACGCGTCCAACGTGCCGGGCTCGGCGCTGGCGCTGGAACAGCTGTTCCGCGATGCCAGCTTCCCGCCGGATCTGTTCCGTACCCTGATGATCGGCAGCAAGGCTGTCGGCGATGTCATCGCCCATCCGCATGTGCGCGCCGTGTCGCTGACCGGCAGCACCCCGGCGGGACGCGACGTTGCCGCGAAAGCGGGTGCGGCGCTCAAGAAGACCGTGCTGGAACTGGGCGGCAGCGACGCCTATCTCGTGCTGTCGGATGCCGACATCGCATTCGCCGCCGCGGCGTGCGCGAAAGGCCGCCTCGTCAATTCCGGGCAGAGCTGCATCGCCGCCAAGCGGTTCATCGTGCTGGAGCCGTTGAAGGATCGCTTCGAGGAGCAACTCGTGGCCGAGATGGGCAAGGCGAAGGTGGGCGATCCGCTCGAAGAAGACACCAAGGTCGGCCCCATGGCGCGGCGCGATTTGCGCGATGAGCTGCACGAGCAGGTGGCGAAAAGCATCGCCAAAGGCGCGCGGGCGTTGTGCGGCGGGCTCGTCCCCGAGGGGCCGGGCGCCTTCTATCCGCCGACGGTGCTCACCAACGTGCATCCAGGCCAGCCGGCCTATGACGAAGAACTGTTCGGTCCCGTGGCCTCGGTGATCGGCGCCAAGGACGTGGACGATGCGGTGCGTATTGCCAACGACTCCGAGTTCGGCCTTGGCGGCGGCGTGTTCACGCGTGATCTCGCGCTGGGCGAACGCCTGGCGAAGGAAGGCATCGAAGCCGGCTCGGTGTTCGTCAACGCCACGGTGTCGTCCGATCCCAAGCTCCCGTTCGGCGGCGTGAAGGACAGCGGCTACGGCCGCGAGCTTTCCAGCTACGGCATCCGCGAGTTCGTCAACATCAAGACGGTGGTGGTGGCGCAGCACCGCGAAGCGCCAACATCTGCGCATCATTCCGAGTAGCCCCACGTTGGCGAACGGCTGGGGGAAGCAGCGCATCCCGTACTCCATCGTTTCTGCTTCACCGCATGATCTTGATTGTTGTTTTTCGGATTCTCGCGCTTACCCCCTCTCCCCTGTGCCCCAAAGTTCCCATTCGAACCTCCGGAAAATGGTGGGGGTGTCCCGGCGAGGCCCATACGGGACGGAATTGTTCGTTTTGTTTTGCGAAAAATGGGGACGGGGTCCCCCCTCCCATTCGCCACAACACGAGATGTTGCGGTCTGCGGGTGTGAGGCGCATTTGAAGTCACAACCTTCGCATGTCGTGCGCACAGTCGTATGTCCTTCGGTCCTCATGGCCGCCCATCGAGGCAGCCATCCATCCGGCGGGTAGCGAGCACGCGAGCGCGTGTTCGCAAAACGCTGCGTCGAAGAGACTCCATCGCTCGCGGACGCTCGCGCGATTGATGGCCGGGTCAGGCCCGGCCAAGACGGATTGGAATGCGCTGACAATAAGCTCATGCACGCAAGTGTAAGGCCGAAATCGCAGTGGCGAACGGAAATATTTTCCCGATTGATTCCAAATTGCTTTCGCGCCTCGACGTGGCGAATAGACGGCCGCCGACGCATGCAGGAGAGACGGTGAAGGGACTTTGCGTTCATAGGCGCAAGTGAAGGCCGTTTCGCCGATAGTAGATGAAGGGCGCGAGAATAAATTTATCCCGCTGATCGCCAACGGCATTTCATTTTTCTGACCTGCCGCAAGCGGTAGATGGCGCTCTGAACTCACTCTTCAGAAACGATACCGCAAACCCATGCCCACCATCGTGCCCTGGTCGACATTGCGCGCGTAAAGCCCCCACGCACCGGAGCGGTGATAGAGCCGCAGCACCGCGTCCAGCTTATCCATGTTCGGCACCTGGATGGCGAATTCCGCGCTCACATAGTTCAGCAGCGGATGCTCCTTGCCGGCGAGCGGCGGCGGATCGAAGGCATAGGATGGCCCGAGATATACGGCGAGCGTCGTCGGCAGGGTCCACGGAAAGTTGTTGTAGCTGACGCCCAGCCCCAGCGAGACCGTCTGATAGGAATCGTGCGTCAGATATTGCGTCACCTGGCCTTCCGCCCCGAGCGAGAATCCGCTGCCGAGATAGGCAAGCTTGTGATCCACTGCGAAACCCACCATGCCGCCGATGAGGTGCAGGTGGCCGCTGGCGATCTGCGTGGTGATCGTGTCCGTCGTGGGGCCGCCATAAAGGGAGAAGGACCAGCGGCCTTGCGCCGCTGCCGGTTGCTGCGAAAAGGCCAGCCCGCACACCAGAACAAGGGGAGCGACGCAGCGCTGAATCATATCTTTCGGAAATAGCAGTGGCCCTGACGGAACACAAAACAGGCGGTTACGTTCACCGGATTGCAGGGAAATTAATAAGGCGTGGCCCGCATGACAGAGAAGGCCGGCGAAACCGCGCGCGAGAACGCGGAATACCGCTGCGAACGCTGCGAGCAGATGATCAAGCTGCGTTCGGGCGACCTCATTCCACCATGCCCGCATTGTGGCTTCGAGACCTTCGATCTTTACAATCCGCGCGTGCAACAGCCCGAACTCAATCCCGATCAGGCGCGCGATGCGGCCGACGGCCAGTTCGATCCGGGGCGGGCGTCACGGCATTGACGCGCTGATGGGGCTCGCCTAAGGCCCGCGCGACATTCCAGCCATTCCGGTGACGTTCGCATGCTGAAGCCGCGCAGCGACCTCAAGCCCAATACCTATGAATTCGAAACCGAGCCGCTCGTCTCGCCGAACGGCTTTCGCGAGTACGACGCGCGCTGGCTGTTTCCGAAGGAGATCAACCTGCTCGGCGTACAGGCGCTTGGGTTGGGGCTTGGCACGTATTTCCGCGAGCTCGGCATCAAACCGCGCATCGCCACTGGGCACGATTATCGCTCCTACTCGCAATCGGTGCAGCAGGCGCTGGTGCTCGGGCTGCTGAATGCCGGCTGCGAAGTGATGGACGTCGGCTTGGCGACGACGCCCGTGTGCTATTTCGCGCAATTCGCGCTGGATTGTCCGGCCGTGGCGATGGTGACGGCGAGTCACAACGAAAACGGCTGGACCGGCGTGAAGATGGGGGCCTCAAAGCCGCTCACCTTCGGGCCGGACGAAATGACCCGCCTGAAAGCCATTGCGCTGGGTGGCGAGGGCAAGCCGCACAGCGGCGGCAGCTACCGCCGCATCGAGAATTTTCGCGAGGAATACCTGGAAGCGGTGACCGCCGGCCACAAGCTGTCGCGGCCGATCAAGGTGGTGGCGGCGTGCGGCAATGGCACAGCCGGCATCGTCGCGCCGCAAGCGCTCGCGCGCATTGGCGCCGAGGTGATCCCGATGGACGCCGAGCTCGATTACACCTTCCCCAAATACAATCCCAACCCCGAAGACCTGCACATGCTGCACGCCATGGCGGATGCGGTGCGTGCGCATGGCGCCGATCTTTGCCTCGGCTTCGACGGCGATGGCGACCGCTGCGGCGTGGTGGACGACACCGGCGCAGAGATTTTCGCCGACAAGATCGGTGTGCTGCTCGCCCGCGATCTGTCGTCGCGGCAGAAGGGCGCGAAATTCGTGGTGGATGTGAAATCCACCGGCCTGTTCGAAACCGATCCGGTGCTCAAGGCGAACGGCGTGTCGGTCGATTACTGGAAAACCGGCCATTCCTATATCAAGCGGCGCACCGCGGAGCTGGGCGCGATGGCCGGCTTCGAGAAGAGCGGCCATTATTTCTTCAATCCGCCCATCGGCCGCGGCTATGACGACGGCGTAGTGGCGGCGATCGCCGTGCTGGAGATGCTCGATCGCGCCGGCGGCCGGAAGATGTCCGAGCTGGTGGCGAGTTTGCCGAAGACCTGGGGCTCGCCGACGATGGCGCCCCAGTGTCCCGACGACAAGAAATACGCCGTGGTCGAGGCGCTGACGCAGGAATACACGCAAGCGAAAGACCGCGGCGACAAAATCCTCGGCCAGAACATCGTGGACCTCATCACGGTCAATGGCGTGCGCGTGGTGCTGGAGGACGGCACCTGGGGTCTGGTGCGCGCCTCTTCCAACAAGCCGTCGCTGGTGGTCGTGGTGGAAAGCCCGGCGTCGGAAACAAACATGCGCGCCATGTTCGAGGATTTGGATGCGCGCCTCTCCAAACACCCCGAAGTCGGCGACTACGACCAGAAGATTTAGGTCCCTTTCGCCGGGGTGTAACATTCTCCGATTCGCTCGGAGATCTCGTTATGAGCCAGGAGCAAATAGAGTTTCCACCGGTACTTCTTTCCCATTGGGATCAAATACCATCCGAATTTTTTAATGACTTTGCTGCTGAGGTGAGCAGTGCAGGAATTCCGTTATCAATTACGCCCCGACGAGACCGGGGCATCTATGCAGGAGTCGAGTGGCTGATTCCCACCGTCGTGGTTGCCTGCATTGCAAAGTCATACTTTGATGGGTTCGTTGGCGAGATGGGGCGCGACCATTACATTGCGCTGAAGTCGGCTCTTGCCAAGCTGGCCCGCAAACTTGCTCTGCTCAAAATCACGATTTTTGCGAGCGGGCAGAACAAAGTTCGCGCTCAACAGCCATACTCGTTCGCATACTCGGTCATAGCAGAAGCGAGCGCGGGTCTGAATTTTAAGCTTCTCTTGGAAGCTGAGCTTGATGAAGGTCAGTGCGACGAGGCAATTGGTGCTTTCTTGGAATTCCTACAAGCTTATCACAGTGGCATGCTCGAAGGTCCCGTGGTGGCAGCCCTAGCAACCGGACGGGCCATCGGGGGGACCCTACTCCTTAGCTACAGCCCGAACAGTCGCTCCCTTCAGGTTCTCGATCCGCTTTCGAAGGCGGCGTGAATGAGATCTTCGGGAATGTCCGATTAGCTCAGCGCGTCCCACAGCATGCGGGCGGCGGTGATGGCAATAAACAACGCGAACACCATCCGCAGGCGGTGCTTGTCGGTCATGTGGGCGAGGTACGCGCCGGCCGGCGCGGCCAGAAACGAGCCCGGTGCGATGAGCAGAACCCCCAGCAGGTTCACATAACCGAGCGAGTAGGGCGGCAGCCCCTCCGCGTACCATCCCGCGAGAATCGCGCCGATGGTGCCGGGCACAGAGATGATGGCGCCGAAGGCGCTCGCGGTGGCCACGGCGCGGTGAATGGGAAATCCGCATAAGGTCATCGTCGGCACCCCGACGGTGCCGCCACCAATGCCCATCATGGTGGAGACGCCGCCGATGCCGAATGGCAGCAGCACGCCACCGACACCGCGCGGCAGATGATCGGCGATGCGCTTCTTCTCGCCCCACAGCGCGAAGTGCAGCGCCACCGGCAATGCCACGGCGGCGAAGATCAGCGACAAGGTCTGCCCACGCACGTAAGCGGCGAGCGCGCTGCCGGCGAGCACGCCGATCAGCATTGGCAGCCACCAGCGCCGCAGCAGCTCCCAGTCCACCGCGCCCTTTTTGTTGTGCGCCTGTGCGGATGAAAACGATGTGGGGATGATGGTGGCCAGCGACGTGCCCACCGCCACATGCATGCGCACCGATTCATCGACTCCGAGCGCCGCCAGCACGTGATAGAGGATCGGCACCACCACGATGCCGCCGCCGACGCCCAGCATGCCGGCAACCAGTCCGCCGACCACACCGGCGAGCACCAGTCCGAGCGCCAGGGTGCCGAGTTCGCCACTCCCCCCGATGAAGGCCATCAGGCGGCTACGGGCTCAGCGCGTGCGTGCACATGCGCCAGCGCCTGATGCAGCACGTCGATGCCGGCGCCGCGTCCGGTGCCGTTTTCGGCGAGATGGCGGCGGAACAGCCGCGCGCCCTGCCGCCCGTTGAAGAGCCCGAGCATCGGTTTCGTCAAGGCGTGCAACGGGACGCGGCGCGCCAATTGCTCCTCGACATAATTCATGTAGGTCTGCACCGCATCTTCCAGCACAACGGGCTTGCCGCCGAAGAAACGGGCGTCCACCTCGGCGAGGATCGCAGGAGAATGATAGGCGGCGCGCCCCATCATCGCGCCATCCACATGGGCGAGATGCGCTTCGGCTTCCTCAAGACTCTCGATGCCGCCGTTGATCACGATGGTGAGCTTGGGGTGCTCGCGTTTCACGCGATACACGAGTTCGTAGTCCAGCGGCGGCACATCGCGATTTTCCTTGGGCGACAATCCCTCAAGCCAGGCCTTGCGCGCATGCACGGCGAATGTCTTCACGCCGGCGCGCGCGCACAATCCGATCGTCTCGCGCAACGCGGCGTCGGCATCCTGATCGTCGACGCCGATGCGGCATTTCACAGTCACCGGAATGGAAACGCTGCTGCGCATCGCCGCCACGCACGCCGCCACCACCTCCGGCTCCTTCATCAGGCAGGCGCCGAAGCGCCCCGATTGCACGCGGTCGGACGGGCAGCCGACATTCAGATTGATTTCGTCATAGCCGAATTCGCGGCCGATCTGTGCCGCTTGGGCGAGGCGTTCGGGGTCGGCGCCGCCGAGCTGCAGCGCCACCGGCTTTTCGAACGGATCGAAGGCGAGCAAGCGTTCGCGGTCGCCGCGGATCACCGCTTCCGCCGTTACCATCTCGGTGTAGAGCATGGCGCGCGCGCTGAGGCAGCGGTGGAGGTATCGGCAATGCCGGTCCGTCCAGTCCATCATCGGCGCGATGCAGAATCTGTGGCTCTGCGCAACCATTTGCGCATACGGTCCGTTGGCGTTTGCGCCTGCGATGTAGGCGATTGCGCCCGCATTTCCAACCTGCAAGGCGGCTATGGTTTCCGATCAGCGCTCCATTCTCGTAACGCGCCGCGAGCAGGCGTTTCCAATTCTCACCCCGCAGGAAATTGACCGCCTGCGGCATTTCGGCGAGACGCGCCGCTACAAGCCCGGCGAGTATCTCGCCAGGGCGGGCGAGCGCGCGCCAGGCATGCTGGTTGTGCAGTCGGGCGAAGTGGATGCCTCGCAGCACGATGCCTTGGGGCACGATGAACACATCATCACGCACCCACGCGGCTCGTTCAGCGCCGAACTGTCATCGCTGTCCGGTGCGCCGGCGCTGGTGAATGCGGTCGCAAAGACGGAGGTGGAAGCTCTCGTCATCCCGCCGGAGCGGCTGCGCGCCCTCATGGTGGAAGAGGCGGAGCTTGGCGAGCGCATCATGCGCGCGCTGATCCTGCGCCGGATGGGCCTGCTGGAAACCGGCCATTCTGGCCCCGTCATCGTGGGGAACCGCGAAGACAGCAACGTGCTTCGCCTCGCCGATTTTCTTCACCGCAATGGCCACCCGCACCAGATCCTCGACCCAGGAGAAGAGGAATCAGCGAAAGTGCTGCTCCAGCGCTTCGACGGGCCGGCGACGGACTTGCCGCTGGTCTTCTGTCCGGCGGGGCAGATGCTGCGCAACCCGAGCGAAGACGAGCTCGCCAAGTGCCTTGGGCTGGTCAATCCGATCGATCCGGCGAAGCTGTACGATGTGGCGATTGTCGGTGCTGGCCCGGCCGGTTTGGCGACAGCCGTGTATGCCGCTTCGGAAGGCTTGGAGGTGCTGGTGCTGGATTGCCGTGCCTTCGGCGGACAGGCCGGCGCCTCTGCGCGCATCGAGAACTATCTCGGCTTTCCCACCGGCATCACCGGCATGGCATTGATGGGGCGCGCCTACAACCAGGCGCAGAAATTCGGCGCACATATTTCCATTCCCGACGAAGCTGTCGCGCTGCGTGAAGCGGACGGCCACTTCCTGCTGGACACATCGAACGGGGATCATGCGCAGGCGCGCGCGGTGGTGATCGCCACCGGCGCGCGCTATCGACGACTCAATATTCCCAACCTTGACCAGTATGAAGGCTCCCACGTGCACTATTGGGCGTCGGCGCTGGAGGCGAAGCTGTGCACCGGCGAGGAAGTGGCACTTGTGGGCGCGGGCAATTCGGCAGGGCAGGGCGCGGTGTTTCTGGCGAGCCGCGCAAAGAAGGTGTGGCTGCTGATGCGCGGCAAGGATCTGCGAAAAACCATGTCGGAATATCTGGTGGAGCGGATTTCGGCGCAGGAGAACATCGAAGTGCTGGCCGAAACCGAGATCAGCGCGCTTGAGGGCCATGACGGCAAACTCGAGCGCGTGCGGTGGCGCAACAAGTCCTCAGAAACTGAAACGGAGCGCCCGATCCGGCATGTCTTTCTGTTTTGCGGCGCCGACCCGAATACCGATTGGTTGAAGACCTCCGGCATCGGACTCGACGAAAAAAGATTCGTCAGGACCGGTCCCGATTTTGGGACGGATCATCCTCCGCTGCAGACCAGCATGAGGGGCGTGTTCGCGATTGGCGACGTACGCTCGGGTTCGGTGAAGCGAGTGGCCGCTTCCGTGGGAGAGGGCGCCCAGGTCGTCGCCGCCATCCACGGCTATCTCGCGGATATCGACCGGGCAGCCTGAAACGCTGCATCAAACCGTCGGTGTTGCTGTCCGGGTGTTCGCTTCGCCGCGCGGACCGTCGCTCGGCATATCGGGTTTCCTAATCGAGCCGCTGCCATTGCCGTTTTCAGGGATTTGGTTCAGTTGCCGCTCGACGGTTTCGCGGGAGCCTTCTGCTGGGTCCTGCTCGGGATTGCCCTTGTTGTCTACCATGGCGTTCTCCTTCCGCCTCTCAAACCAGCATAGGGTGCCCTTCGTTCCGTTGAGACGATGGTTGCGACCTGGCGGCCGCCGCGCGACAATCGCGAAAAGGAAGAAACGATGCCGCCGGCCAACGCCGATCCGGAGCTGCAGCGCCTGCGCGATTCCGTCGACAATATCGATGCCGCGCTGGTGCATCTGCTGGCCGAGCGATTCAAGTTCACGAAAGCCGTCGGCGAACTCAAGGCAGCGCGCGGATTACCGGCCGCCGACTCAGCGCGCGAGGCCGAACAGGTGCAGCGGCTGCGCGCGCTGGCGGATGCCGCCAAACTCGATCCCGATTTCGCCCAAAAATTCTTGACCTTCATCGTACGCGAAGTCATCCGCCACCACGAGGCGATCAGCCACCGTTGAGCCATTGCGCGGGAAGTTCCGACGCCCAAGCTCAATTTTCATTTGGCGCATTACGGCGGAACAATCCTTTGCAGTCAGCCGTTTAATAGCAGTCCACACCAACAAGGAGTGAACGATGGATAACGACCGCATCAAGGGAATGGGCGATCAGGCCAAAGGCGGCCTGAAGGACGCCGCCGGGAAAGTCACCGGCGATTCCAAGCTGCAGGCCGAAGGCAAGATGGATAAAGCCAAAGGCAAGATCGAAAATGCCGTCGGCGGCGTAAAAGATTCACTTCGCAACGACGATTAATTGACTGGATCGGCCGGGCGGCGTTCGCGCCGCCCGGGGACGGCGCGGAGCGCTCGCGTAGCGCTCCGCGTTTTCCTGTCTGAATTCGAACACGCAAATCAGCATTACTGTCGGACCGGCTTCGCTTATACATCCACTCCGAAGCGAATCTCCCTCGGAAGAGCTTGGATGCGTGCGGACATATGAAATCGCCTCAAGCGACTGACTGGAGAAGAGTCGGGGACGCGCTCGACGCGGCTGGCTGCGCGATGCTGGAGCGCATTCTTGCGCCGGGCGATTGTGAGGCGCTGATTACGCTCTATGCAGATGAGGCGCGCTTTCGCAAACGCGTGGTGATGGCGCAGCACGGCTTTGGGCGCGGGGAGTACAAATACCTCTCTTATCCGCTACCGCCGCGGGTGGCGGAACTGCGCGCGACGCTCTATCCGCCCCTTGCCGAGATCGCGAACGGGTGGAATGAAACGCTTGACAGCGGCATTCGCTTTCCACCCACACATGCGGGATTTCTGAAGCGCTGTCATGAAGCGGGACAAACGCGGCCGACGCCGCTGCTCCTGCGCTACGGCCAGGGCGATTACAATTGCCTGCATCAGGATCTGTACGGCGAGCACGTGTTTCCGCTTCAGGTCGCGTTTCTACTGTCGCGCCCAGCTTCGGATTTCACCGGCGGTGAATTCGTGCTGACCGAGCAGCGCCCGCGGATGCAGTCGCGCGCCGAAGTCGTGCCGCTCACGCAGGGTGACGCCGTGATCTTCGCGGTCAGCGAGCGCCCGGTGCGCGGCACGAAGGGCCACTATCGCGTAAAGATGCGCCACGGCGTCAGTACCTTGCGCTCCGGCTCCCGCTTCACGCTCGGCATCATCTTCCATGACGCGCAGTAATCAGGGAGCAAGCGTCTTATGATTGCGTGCTGCTGCGATCACTTTTTGAATCGCCGCAATCACCAGCGCAGGATCGGTCGTTTCCGCAGCGCGGCTGTCATCCTTGGTCCGCATATGCAGACTGTCGGTTGAAATCCGGGCAATATCGTCCTGCCATGCAGTCCAATGGCGCCATGCGTCGTGCAAGTCCGCCTTGTCCACCGGCGTTCCCTGGAGTTCACCTTCGCGTCCGGCGCTGATCACGACAAGCGGGAAGCCGAACGTCTTCGCACTTGCCGCCGTTACTTCGGCGGCGCTCTCGCGGATCGCCTCCCATTCGGAAACCAATGCAGACCATGTCGCTGATTTTCTGAGCATGGCGATGCGTGCCGCATTGAGCTGTGGGGAGAACTCGGGATTGACGCCTGGGAGGCAGTCCTTCGCTTTCGCGCCGTTTTGTTCGAGCTTACCGCGAGCCGCCGCGTCGCGGCACGCCTTCGCATGCTGCAACCCTTCGCGGTCGATGCGCTCGACCGTCGCGGAAGCAGTGGTCAACTCCTCTTCCTCGGGTGAGGGGTTCAGCAAAACCATTCCGCCGACATCACCCGGATGACGCGCGGCGAAGAGGCGGACGACGAATGCGCCAAACGTTGCTCCCACCAGGATATACGGGCCTTGGACCTTGCCCCGAACGAGAGCGGCATGAAGATCGGCCACGAGGCGTTCGGCCGGCCGCGGCCGCGGCCCGGGATCGCTGAACGCGTATCCCGCGCGGTCGTAGGAACAGACCTTGGCGGTTTTGGAAAGGACGGGCTGCACGCGAGCCCATGCAGAGGCGCGGCCTCCAAGTCCGGACTCCAGCACGATCGTCGGGGTGCCTTTGCCGGTACAGTAAAGATTCAGTTTGCGATGGCCGATGTCGATGCGCTCGCCCGGGGAGGCGTAGATCTGGTCGCCGCGATAGGCTTGGGCATCGTGTGAAATGACGACAACGAGCAAAACTATCGCGCTCGAAAGACGATGGAGCATCGGTACCTCCCGCAAACCATGGGAAAGCGGGCCTATTGCGGCAAGGCACAATTTGCGCATGGCTTGTCGCGAGCAGCCGCGGCCGTAACATCCTAGTGCCAGCTGGTTCATGACTGACGAATTAAATGTCGGTCACTACGTCACACGGCTGACCATGCTGGATGTGCTCTCCGGGAATTCTGCGCATCAGTTGCACCGCTACGCGCCCACCAGCCGATAAATCATTCAAATTCGAGGGGTTGCCTTAATGACTCGTTCTCAACCTTTTCGCATGATAGGCCCATGCTGCCTGCTGATTTCCCGCAATGGCTCCAGACCGCGGCGTTGATCCTCGCCGGGGCACTCGCGCTGTTCTACGCGCTGACCAAGCCAGACACACGCGCCCGTAACTCAGTGTTTTCAATCGTGTTGCTGGGAATCGCGTTTTATCGCGTCTGGAACCTGCACCTGTAAGAGCCTGCATAATCGCTTTCCCGCACGCGCGCGATGCGCGATGATTGTGCGCGTGAAGCAGGAGGGCGGTCATGAAGCTGGCTGCAGCATTATTCATCTTCTATGCGGCGACTCTGCCGGCGGCCGCTGACTGCCCGCTGGTGCTGAAGCCGGTGTGCGGACTGGCAAAGGACGGATCGCGCGCGAAATTCGCCAATGCCTGCGTGGCCGAACGCAAGGGCGCAAGAGTGCTGCACGACGGCGAATGCACGGCTCCCGGCAAGGAGCCGATGATGTGCTCCATGATCTACAAGCCAGTGTGCGCAACCGATCCGGCAACCAAGGCCGAGAAAACCTATTCCAGCCTGTGCGTATCCGAAACGGCTGACGCCGCAGTGGTGCACGACGGCGAATGCGCCGTCAAGAAATCCGGCGAATAGTCGCGCCTACCCCGATAGGTCGAACACGGCGGCCCCCGCAATCACCGTTTATAGCCGAACAGATCGAATTCCTCGCAGCAGTTCTTGATCACCTTGTTCCGCTGCCTGGGGGAAAGGATCTCGCGCGCCGGACGGCGGTCGAGGCGCGGCATGCCTTTTTTGCGGGGCAGGCGCCGCGGAATTTTCGCGCCGATGTGCGCGCACACGCGCCGCAGATCGTCTTCCAGTGTCTCGAGCCGGATGAAGTCCTGCACCACCAGCATGCCGCCGATGTGGTAGTGATCGAAGCCGCGGTATTCGCCCGTTCGCACAGTCTTGTCGAGGACTGGGGGAAAATCGTCGGCTGACAGCCCGCGCTGCGCCAGCCGGTAATACGCCATCGACACGGCCTTTTCGTAGGGGTGGCGTTCGGACGCGAACTTGTATGCCTGCTCCCAGAATTTCGGAGTTACAAGGGACCTAATCTCCTCCGCAGTGATGTGTCCGGAGACCATGTCGAGACAGTCGACATGCGCAGCGTCCAATCGCTGCCGGTCCAAGCCCGTGTGTTTCCCGGCGATGAGATCGCCCGGCCCGAGGCTGCGGCTCAATACAGCTTCGATCGTGCTGCTGCCCGTCTTCTTCGGCCGGATGTAGATGTAATTGTGCTTGTAGGAAACGATCATGGCGGGCTTGAAATCATCTTCACTGCCGGATCATCCAATTGCCCGCAACGCAGCTCATCGCCTCTCGCTACGGCGACAGCTCGAAGATGGTTCCCTCGCCGTAGGCGCCGTCCACCGGGGCCGCGCCGAACACATGCCCCGAAGCATGGACGATCAGTTCACTCTGGACGTGGCCGGGATCGCATCCCCTGCGTCCGAACTCGCCGCAGAATTGCTTGATGCGATCGAATTTGTTGCCGGAGATGCGGTAGGCGATGCCGCGCTGCGCGGCGTTTCCGCCGCTCTCCGTCGCGCCGAAGAGATCTCCGACGGCATCGATTACCGGCGCGGCATAGGGAAACGAACCGTCGTCGCAGTAGCGGCCCCTGCTGCAGAACGTGTGCAGCACGCTGAAGTCCCAGCTGCCGCCATTGTCCACGAGGCGGTAGAGCACGCCACACCCACCCTCACTGCACTTGCCGCCGAAAGGTGTCACACCATAGAGGACCCCTGAGGCATCCAGTGTGACACCACCCAAAGGCGTGGCGCCGTCGCGGCAGTCGCCCTTGCTGCAGAAGGTGTGGAGCACGGTCTCGCTCCAGTTCCCGTCGCCTCGGCTCAACTGGAACACAACGCCGCTGTTGGTGGAATTCCCGCCGGCTTCGGTCGTGCCGTAAAGATTGCTGGCCGCATCTGCGGTGAGCGCTGCCTCAGGCGTAGCGCCATCGGTGCAGCCGCTTTCGCTGCAGAAATTGTGCAGCACCTGCTCGCTCCACATGCCGCTCGCGTTCTGCAACGCATATGCGACACCCGCACCGGCGCTGCCGCCGCTGGTTGTCGTGCCGTACAGCGGCGAAGTGCCGTCATAGAGCGCGCCCGCGGCCACGCCCGCATAAGTGAGCCCGGCCACGGGATCCACGCCATCGACGCAATTATGGCCGGTGGGGCAGAAGCTGTAGAGCACCTTCAATTTCCAGGTGCCCTTTTGCGGCATGAGCTCGTACACCTCGCCGCCGCCCGCGTCGCCGCCGATGGTTGTTGTCATGCCGTAGAGATTGCCCGCCGTATCGACGATCAGACTCCCCTCGGGCTCCGCGCCGTCGCTGCAGTTCCTCTCGGCGCAGAAATCGTAGAGCTGGATGAAATGATACTTGCCGTTGGCGCGAAGCTTCAATTCGAACACCGTGCCGCACGCGATGCCGCACTTGTCGAACGCGCCCCCGCCGTATTTTGTGGTGCCGAAGATATTGCCCGCGGCGTCCTGCGCAATGCCGTTGGCGCGGGCGCCATCCGGGCAATAGACCTGATCGTGGCAGAAAGAATAGAGGTGCTTGAGATGCATCGCCTGGCTGTCGGTCGGCGTCAGCACCGCCGCTACGGTGGCGAAGAGCGCCGCACCGATCGTCAGCCAACGGAGCGTCGTCCATCCGGTGCGGCGTTGCCGAGGGTGCGAGCTTTGCATGGTCTGTTCTCCCCATCTACTAGGGCCGCACAATACGGCAAATCCCGATACTCTGTATCGGGCCGGAATGTTCAGAATTGCCTCGGCGAACCGCCGCGCCTTTTTCGATCCGAGAGTCGAGGGTCCTCTGGGGCTGCAATTAGCATAGTTGTTGCTACAGGCTTGCCTGCGGCAACGAACGGCAGCCTGATGATGATCAGGACGGAAATGTCGGAGGAGACTTGGCCGTGAAGGGCTGGTCCCTGCTGCTGGGATTTGTTGCTGGCTTGCTGGTGCTGCCGCTGGGCCTGCTTTTGCTGGCGGAAAGTGGGCTGCTATCCTTCGATGCGGTGTCCCGCCCGCCCGGCTGGGAAGTATCCGTCGCGCATCATGCGCTCCATACCTCGCTAGTCACGCGCGCAAAGGGCTTACGCAATCCGTTGGCCGAAAGGGGCAGCGCGCCGCTGTTTGCCGGGATGAAACTGTTTCGCGACAACTGCGCCGGCTGCCACGGCGGTGCGCATGCGGACAGCCGCTGGGGCGCACAGAATTTCTATCCCCGCGTGCCGCAGTTCTGGCGCGAGGAGCATGAGCACATAATGACGCCGGAGGAGACATATATCGCGATCCTCGACGGCATCCGCTATTCCGGTATGGGTGCCTGCAAAGGTATGCTGACGGACGAGCAGATATGGCAGCTGGCAAACTTCGTCAGCGGCATCCACGACTTGCCGCCGGATGTACAGCACGCATGGAAAGCGAAGTGAAGGTCACATGAGCGAGACGTTCCCCGACCGGCTCTGCGTCAATCCGAAAAGTCCGTATTACGATGAAGGCGTGCTTACCCGCGGCGTCGGCATCCGTTTTAACGGCGTGGAGAAAACAAATGTCGAGGAGTATTGCGTCAGCGAAGGCTGGATCCGGGTCGCGGTCGGTAAGACGGTGGATCGGCACGGCGATCCCATGACGGTGAAGCTCAAGGGAACGGTCGAGCCATATCACGAGCCCGCGTTCGGGAAGGACTCGCAGCCTTAGTACGCCGCGCAGGCGAAATCAGAACTTCGTCGACAGCCCCGCGTAGAGTTGCACGTCCGGCGTTTCATGGTCGAGACCGAAATTCACGCCGCCATCGACCTGCAGGGTGTTGGTGAGTAGCTTCGCCGCTGCGAAGTCCAGCGAATATTGGCTCCCCGTGCCGTTCGGATCTGCATTCCAGTCGCTCCATACCTCGGCATTGAGCGTCACATCGCCGGGCAGCGTATAGCCCACCACCACCGTCTGGCTGGTGTTGAAGTGGCGGCCCTCGCCCTTCGCATCCTTCAGCACATCGAACTCCGGCGAGAACCCAAGCGACCACACATCCGACAGCGTGACATTCACCGGAATGCTGAGGCCCGCTTCAACCGCGCCGTTGCCGATGCCGTCGCGCGCCGTCGGCAACTTCACGTAAGGCTCAACCGCGGCCTGCGCGGGCGCGTTCGGCGCCACTTCATATTTCACGTGCAGGAAGAGATCGCCGTTGCCGTCTAGCGTGTGCGTGCCGAAGGCATCATGGGTACCCACAATCTCGTACGGCACGATGCTGGCTTCAAAGTCGAGCGCCGACGCAAGGCCGTATTTCAGCGTGGGGTTGGTGATGAGCCAGGTGTCGGTGGTGACGCCGCCCGAGCGCTGTAGCGTAGCGTTGAACAGATCAGTTTCGATCTGCCATGTGCCGGCATCGACGGTGCAGGCATTGTTCGACTTCGTCGGCCTGTCCGCGCAGATGGTGTCATCCGCCCGGGCGGCGGCTTCGAACCAAACTCCAGTGGCAACGACCATCAAGCCGAAGCAGAAAACGAATCTCCCCATGCCCGGGATCAGGCGCGGCGGCGCCTGCGCGCGTCAAGCGGCGGGAATTTCTCGCTGCGCAGCAACGCAACGAAAAAGGGCCGCGCGAAACCCGGCCCTTTTTGGATCCACGAGAGCTACAACGCGGAGCTGCTCAGCGTGATTTCCACTGGTGAGACGAACTCGGCAAACGCGGCGCGCATGCGCTTCTGATCGTCAGCCAATGTCAGAATCGAATGGCACATGGCGGTGATGCCGCCGAGAAAGTTCTGCCGCGCCTCGGAAGGCCCCGGCAGAAAGGCGGTCTTGCCGAACTCCGCGGCCGTTTTCGGAAATGCACCGGCGTCATGCAGGAATGCGCGGACGTTCCGGTAATAGGTGGCGCTCAGGTTGGCGTCGGCGAAGCGGCGGCCGTTCACCTCCAGTAGGTGGGCGCGACGACGATCTGCCGGCCATGACTATTGAAGATAATGCGGCCGCCATCGAGGGTAACGTCGTAGGGCACATCGACATTCTGGATGGGGGCGCATTTGTATGGATCAAAGGACGCCGCGGGCGCTGCCGAAGCGGACGTAATCGAAACGAGCCCCGCCGCAAGCGCTGCGAGGCCAAAGCTGTATTTGCTATGCATGCTGATATCCTCCCAGAAAGAACCAGAGGTGGGACGATGAGCTATGACTTCAAGCGCTGGGCTCCCATGCGAAAAAGAAAGGGCCGGTGCGAACACCGGCCCTTTCGGTACTGTTAGCTGAACGCGGGACTAGAAGTCCACGACCTTTGTGGGGTCGACGATGCCGGCATTCACCAACACTCCTTTTTCTGCGCATCCTGCCGGAGGGACCGCCTGAACCGCCGCATCTATCTGCGATTGCTGGGCAATGGCGAACTGCTCCGGTTGGTTGGCCCGCAGTTGATCAGCTATTCGCCGGTATGGTTCTCCCGACGGCACCCAAATCGCAACATCACAATCATGTTAGTCAGCATTGGGCAGACCGCCGCGTGAGGTGGGCGCTGTTGGACCGCAAATTTTCCCGTTGTCGCCGAGCGCCGTAGCACCCGGCACGCGCTGCAGCAGGTGGCAGAGCGGCTGTGGAATAGTCCACGGGCGGACACCGTCCAAGAGCAGCGCAACCAATTCACCGGGGATGGACCCATGTCTTGCTTATCGCAGTCATCAATCAGCCTATGTCGCGTGCCGCGCCATGCGGGCGTTCACGCACTGGTGATCTCAGGCCTCCTGACTGTCTCGCCTGCGCTTGCGGAGTCTCAGTTTACGGTGGTGCACCAATTCTTATCAGACCGCGCGGATGGCGGGAATCCCATCGAGGGCTTGGTAACGGGTGCCTCCGGCAAGCTCTATGGCGTTACCTTGCTGGGGGGAAAGAATCCGCTTCGCTGTCTCATCAACGGCGCCACCACTGAGTGCGGCACGGTGTTCGAATTGTCGGCGCCCAAGGGTGGCGGAACGCAGTACAAGGAAAAGCCAATTTACCGTTTCTCCGGCCGGGATGGTTTTGAGCCTTTTACCAGCCTCGTATCCGACAGTTCGGGAGCGCTGTACGGCGCCACCCTCAGTGGCAGCGGCAACGCGAAACACTGCACCATGGATAAGGGATTCGAGTGCGGTGTTATTTACAGACTGACGCCGCCGGAGCCGGGCACTTCCGAATGGACGGAAACGGTGCTTCACCGCTTCAGCGATGTCGGCGAGCGGTTCAAGGGCGGCTATTTCCTGTCCGGCGGCATGGTCATAGACAAGAGCGGAGCGCTGATCGGCACCACCCGTTTCCGAGGAAGCACATCCAATTGCAGCGATAATGTTGGCGGATGCGGCGTCGTGTTTCGCCTCACCCCGCCAACGGGCAACGAAACGGAGTGGAAGGAGACCGTACTGTACACGTTCGGCGCCAATGGTCCGAAGGATGCCGAGAACCCCGACGCAGACATCGTGATGGATGACAAGGGCGCCATTTACGGCACGACTCAGTTCGGCGGACCCGGCGAGGTCGGCACCGTCTGGAAGCTCACTCCACCTTCCAGGGGACAGTCGTCCTGGACGGAAAGCATTGTACATGGATTTTCCGGGCCCGACGGCTTTCGTCCGTTAGGACCGGTGTTGATCGATGCAAAAGGCGCAATCTTCGGCAACACGATTCAGGGCGGGCCAGACCAGTATTGTGCGACAGGCGTGTCCACCTGCGGCGTGTCCTACAAGCTCACACCGCCGCGGAAGGGCAAGACCGAGTGGACCGCAACGGTCCTGCACGAGTTCGGCAGCCCGGGTGACGGCGCCTCGCCGGGTTTCGGCTTCGTGGCCGATGCAAGCGGAAACCTGTTCGGCACTACCGGCAACGGGCCCGGCAACAACGGCGTTCTGGGAACCGTGTTCGAGCTCTCTCCGCCCAAGGGGGGCCGCAAGGCATGGACCGAGAAGGTGCTGCACACACTTACCGGCGGAAGCGATGGCAGCATACCCAGTGGCGGACTCGTCTTATCCAACGGCGCGCTCTTCGGCATGGCGGAGCAGGACGGTGAGTTCCTCAACGGCACGCTGTTCATGATCAAGCCCTGACGCCGCTTGTTGGAGCCTTTGCGCGATCGGAAAAAAAGGGCCGGTGCGAACACCGGCCCTTTCCGTACTCGTAGTCGAGCGCGGACCTTAGAAGTCCATGTCGCCCATGCCGCCGCCGCCGTGAGGCATCGGGGGCGAGTCCTTCTTCGGACGGTCCGCGACCATCGCTTCCGTGGTGATCAGCAAAGAAGCGACCGAGGACGCGTTCTGCAGCGCGATGCGCACGACCTTGGTCGGGTCGACAATGCCGGCCTCGATGAAGTCCGCATAGCGCTCGTTTTGCGCATCCCAGCCGTAATTGGCCGACTTCTGCTCCAGGAGTTTGCCGACGATCATTGAGGACTCGGTTCCGGAGTTCTCCACGATCTGACGTACCGGCGACTGGATCGCCTTGCGGACGATCGCCACACCCTGCGTCTGGTCATCGTTTTCACCGTTCAGACCCTGCAAGGCTTTGGTGGCATAGAGGAGCGCCACGCCGCCGCCGGGGACGATACCCTCTTCCACGGCCGCTTTTGTCGCGTTGAGTGCGTCGTCAACGCGATCCTTCTTCTCCTTCACTTCCACTTCCGTGGCGCCACCGACGCGGATCACCGCAACACCGCCCGCGAGTTTCGCGAGACGCTCCTGCAGCTTCTCCTTGTCGTAATCGCTGGTGGTCTCTTCGACCTGCAGCTTGATCTGGGAAACGCGTGCCTGGATGTCCGGCTTCTTGCCGGCGCCATCGATAATGGTCGTGTCGTCCTTCGTGATGCGCACCTTCTTGGCGGTACCAAGCATGTTGAGCTTCACGTTCTCGAGCTTGATGCCGAGATCCTCGCTGATGACCTGGCCGCCGGTGACGATGGCGATGTCTTCCAGCATGGCCTTGCGGCGATCGCCGAAGCCCGGGGCCTTCACGGCCGCGACCTTCAACCCGCCGCGCAGTTTGTTGACCACCAGAGTTGCCAGCGCCTCACCCTCGACCTCTTCGGCGATGATGAGCAGCGGACGACCCGACTGCACGACCGCTTCCAGGATCGGCAGGATCGGCTGCAGCGAACCCAGCTTCTTCTCGTGGATCAGGATGTGCGGCTCTTCGAGCTCTGCCACCATCTTGTCGGCGTTGGTGATGAAGTAGGGCGAGATGTAGCCGCGGTCGAACTGCATGCCTTCCACAACTTCGAGCTCAGTCTCGAGGCTCTTGGCTTCTTCCACCGTGATCACGCCTTCGTTGCCGACTTTCGCCATCGCTTCGGCAATCATCTTGCCGACGGTCTTGTCGCCATTCGCGGAAATCGTGCCGACCTGGCCGATCTCTTCGTTCGACTTGACCTTCTTGGAGCGCCTCTTGAGATCGGCAACCACCGTCTCAACCGCGCGCTCGATGCCGCGCTTCAGGTCCATCGGATTCATGCCGGCGGCGACGGCCTTCTGGCCTTCGCGCACGATCGCCTGGGCAAGCACGGTTGCCGTGGTGGTGCCGTCGCCGGCCGCATCGTTGGTCTTCGACGCCACCTCGCGCACCATCTGCGCGCCCATGTTCTCGAACTTGTCGGCGAGCTCGATCTCCTTCGCCACCGTCACACCGTCCTTGGTGGAACGGGGAGCGCCGAAGCTCTTCTCGAGCACGACATTGCGGCCCTTGGGGCCGAGAGTTACTTTCACCGCATCGGCAAGAATGTCGACGCCGCGGAGCATTTTCTCGCGGGCATCGGCGCCGAAACGGACATCTTTGGCTGCCATTTCTCTCTCACTTTCGTTCGTTCGTAGAAATCAGAAGTTGGAAACCGGAAGCCGGATTCTTTTTCTGATTTCAGATTTCTGGTTTCAGATTTCCAACGCGTAGCGTTAGGCGGCTTTCTTCATCGGCTTGGACGGACGGCCCTCGAGGATGCCCATGATGTCGGACTCCTTCATGATCAGGAGTTCTTCGCCATCGAGCTTCACTTCGGTGCCGGACCATTTGCCGAACAGTACGAAATCACCGGCTTTCACCTCGGGAATGACGCGTTTGCCGTTGTCGTCTAGAGCGCCGGGGCCCACGGAAATGACTTCGCCTTCCTGCGGCTTTTCCTGTGCGGTATCGGGGATGATGATGCCGCCGGGGGTCTTCTGATCCTCCTTGACGCGGCGGACGACCACGCGGTCGCCGAGCGGACGAAACTTCATAGGGTATTCTCCTCAAATCGTAGTGTTTTCAAGCGCTTGGGGGCAGCTGGCCCGTCTCCGGCGCCAGCCGTGGCAGCACTCCGTTATACAGAGTGCCAGCCGATGGCCAGACATATAATTTTCGGTTTTCCGGCCGTCAAGAGGCGCATCGAAGTAACAATATTACCTCGAAACAGTGGCGGGTCTTCCGCCGTTTAGTGCTCCCTCGCTCGCAAAAATAAAAATTTTATTAGCCTTGAAACTCTCCCTTTCACATATCAGAAATACCTGACATGTGACGGAGATCACTGTTGAAGTCGACCGGGGACCAGTTGCTCGCAATGATTGCCGCCCTCGCCAACCCGCACCGCCTGCGCATCGTGGCCACGCTCGCCGCCCACGGCCGGACCTATGTGAGCCAGCTGGCGCGCGAGGTCGGCATCAGCCGGCCGCTGCTGCATCTCCATCTCCGTAAGCTGGAGGACGGCGGGCTGGTGCGCAGCAAGCTCGAGCTCTCGCCCGAGGGGAAGGCGCTCAATTTTTTCGAGGTGACGGATTTCGCGGTCGAACTGACTCCGCAGGCGATTGCTGAAGCCGCGACGTCACTCACCGCAACGTCGAAATCAGAGCCGTGAAAGGAAAGACGGAAATGCGACCGTTCTACTATGTGCTGACGCTGCTGTTCCTGTTCGGAACGCCGCTCATCATCTTCGCAATGAAATACATATCATCGGCGTATCAGGCGCGCGCGAAGGCGGGAGGCGACGAAGCCTATCGTGAGCTCGCCCAGAGGGCGGCAGCGGCACAATCCGAAACAGCGGTGTCTCTCGCGAGCATGAAATCGGAACTAACGGCGATTGGCACGCGCCTCAGCGCCGTCGAGCAGATTCTCAAGGCCGTCGAGTAACCAACAACAACCCAACAAAACGAAAGGTGGAGTGTCATGACCATTGCAGCAGATTACCACACAGTGTCCGCGCCGGCGGTTGCGGCGCATGAGGTGCCGCTTTGGCGACTCTATGTCATGCGCGGTTTGTACCTGACAATCGCCATGTTAATGGGCGGACAGATCTGGCCGCTGGTTTTTCATCACCGCCCGTGGGAGCTGATGCACGGCGTGGCGGTGGCGATGCTGGCGGCAGTGACGGGGCTGTGTCTGCTGGGGCTGCGCTACCCGCTGAAGATGCTGCCGCTGCTGTTCGTCGAATTCGCTTGGAAATCAATCTGGCTGCTCTCGGTGGCGTTGCCCATCTGGCGTTCCGGCGTGCCTTTCGATGCCGGTACGGCCGAAACGGTGAAAGCTTGCCTGATGGGCGTGATCATTCCTGTGGTCATTCCGTGGGGCTACGTGTGGCGACATTACGTGGCCACGTCCGGCGATCGCTGGCGATAAGCGGTCAAGCACAAATGAATTGCGAGCCACGCCGGATGCTGTCTGGGGATTAGAGGAACCTTGGGCGGGAGCGCAACTCAGACCTGCATTGCTTTTCCCTGAGAGGTTCAGATGCACGATATGAAGGAACGGTTGTCGCTGCTGTGGATATTCGTGTTACTCACTTACCTTTATGCCGACGTAATTGCCTTGTTCGATATTGTTGGCTCGGGACACCACTTCCAAGCTCTCCCACAATGGGCTCTGATGGGTTCAGCGGTATTGATGGAAATACCGATCGCCATGATTCTGGCGTGTCGGCTGCTTCCATTTAGAGCGAACCGGCTGGCGAATATCATCGCTGGCAGTCTTCTGACCCTTGTAAACGGTTTCGTGACCTTCGTTCCGCCTCTGCTCGGATGGGGCAGGCCGCCCGCTTTTTCCGAGTACTTGTTCTTCGCAACGATTGAAACTGTGTGCACTTCGGTCATCGTCTGGCAGGCGTGGACTTGGTCAGGGGTGAAGCCAGCAGTTGGTTCGGAGCGCGCTGTCGTGAACCCGGTACTGGTTCCGAAAGGCGGAGTGTCATGACCGTCCCAGCAAAGTGCCAACCGCTCACGTCCTCGGCCATAGCGTCCGAAGTGCCGTTGTGGCGGCTTTATGTCTTGCGCGCGATGTATGCGGTGCTCGGCTTGGCAGAGGGCTTCATCCAGTTCCCGCTGTTCCTGCATCACCCGCACTGGACCCTGAACAGCGGCGTGGCCCACAGTTTTCTCGCGGCACTCGCTGCGCTTTCACTGGTGGGAATCTTCTATCCGCTGCGCATGCTGCCGGTGCTGGTGTACGAGTTGCTGTGGAAGTCCATTTGGCTGCTGGGCATCGCGCTGCCGTTGTGGCTCAGCAACCAGTTCGATCCGGATACTAGGAAAGCCTTCTATGAATGCGTTGGCGTGGTGATCCTGCTTCCGATCATCCCCTGGCGCTCTCTCTTCAGAGGGCCGGCCGATCCATGGTGCCGGACATCTGCCGTCGCTGCGCGCAGTGATCGCTGGCGGTAAGCTGAGCTTGGAATTACAGTGGCCGGATCATGCAATGGACGGTGATCCGGCCGATTGTTCTGGGGCTTTTCCTGCTCGGGACGGAGCACGCGTTTGCTGCAAATTCGCAACCGGCTGATGGTTCGAAACCTGCGCCTGCCCAGGCAGATGATTACAAGAAACCTCTGCTGCTGATTCCGCGCACGATTGCGGAGACGACACTATCTTCGCCGGCGGGACATCCGCACCGCATTGTCGTCTCCGCCCCGCAGGGCGGCGAACCCAAAGGCAGTTATCCGGTGATTTATGTGCTGGATGGCGATGGCTGGATGGGCGCGGCCGTCGATGTCGCCAAGATGCGCGAATACGAGAAGCTTGATCCCGCGATCATCGTCGGTATCGGCTACGCCAGTCATTCCTTTTTTGACGCAATCGGCCGCTCCTATGATTTCAGCCCGCCCGGCTCTGTCGACTCCGAATTTGATGGCGTCCCGCTTGGCGGCGCCGATGACTTTCTTCAGTTCATGAACGCCACTGTGAAACCGTGGATCGCCTCACATTATCATGCGGACTCGCGGCGCCAGATTCTGTTCGGCCATTCCATGGTGGAATGTTTGCGCTCTACGCGCTCTACAAGGCGCCGGAGAGTTTCAACGTTTACATCGCAGCGAGTCCCGATCTTCCGTTCTCGAATCACATCATCCGCAACCTGGAATCGGCGTTCGAAGCCAATCCTATGCGGCGCAATCCACGTGTACTGGTGACGGTCGGCGAACTCGAAGCGCGGCCCAGTCCGGCGCTGATGGACGATTACCGCCGCTATTACATCGTGCATCCTGAGACGCATCCGGGCCAATCGGCCGAGCAAGCGGTCACTGAGTTATTCAGCGATAGGGATAAGAATTCCGACAAGGTCGCCGATACGCGCGCGCTGGCTGGCAGGCTCGCGGCCAAGGGCCTTCACGTCGCTTTCGTAGAATTCCCCGGCGAAGAGCACATGTCGGCCGCCATCAGTGCGCTCAACCGCGGCATCCCTTTCGCACTGCGTCCTGCGAAGTAGTTACGGCCCCTCGACCTTATAGCCAGCGGCGCGCAAGAGATTGGGCACGCCCGTGGGGCCCACGAGATGCGCCGCGCCGACCGTGATGAAAAAGGTGTGCGGCTCTTCCAGCATCGTCTCGATCTGCGGCACCCATTTGCGATTGCGGTCGTCTAGCCACGCTTTGCGGAATCGCGCCGACGTGCCTTTGTTCTCTGGCAAGAGCCCCGTGAGCCTCTTCGTGTCGCCTTTTTCCCAGGCTGCCAGCAATCCCTGGTCGCCCTTACCCTGATGGGCCAGGATATCCTTGAAGGTGATGCGCAGATCGTTCACCTCGTCCTGCACATGGCCGTCCTTGATGAAGAGTTGGAACTGGTCTTCGTCACGTTCGAGCGGCCGAAAATGTGTGACGCCCCGTCCCTTGGCCATCGCATACACTTTATTGTCCACGCCCTCGGCGGGATACAGCCCGGTGGTACCGCTTGCTGCGCCTTCGAGTACCAGAGCTGCAAGCCAGGGCCGCATATACACGATGTAAGTGGGATCGGCGTGCGTGAGCATCACCACGTCTCGGAAATCCGAGCGCATTTCGGCATCAAACATCGAGGGCAGCGACATGCCGGCCGGCATTAGCGCGTTCTCGCGGAAATAGCCGGCAGCATACGCGCGCGACCCGGCGTCCATCGGCACTTCGAACACAAACGTGTCCGCTTCGCTCAGCCGCGCCATCAACTGCGGCGTCTGCCAGTGCACATTCTTCGGCAGCGCATGGATGGAGCCGAGCATGTATACCGTGCCTTGCGAACCGTGCACAGTCCACATCGCCGGAGTCGCCGTCGTGACCTTTGCTGGTGCGGCACGAGCGCCGGCGATCGCCTGCATGGCCAGCAGCAAGCCACCGACGGCCAGACTCAATCGGAAACACGAGCCCCACATTCGAGGAATTCCCCTAACCCGGCCGCAGTCTGCCGCGGCAGCCGGTAAGGCGTCCCTAAGCGGATAGGTTCAATTTTATGGATTCGGGGCGGAGCCTTGCGAAGGCCGGCGCAGGGCGGGCAACATGCTACGAAGGTTAATGATGGAGGTCGAAATGATGGAACGGACTCGCGGACGCCTGGCGCTGCTGGCCTTCGGCGCGGCGCTTTGCATTGCCGTTCCGGTGGTGCAGGCAGTCCCGGTAGCGGCGCAGACCTCGCTCAACGTACCGGCGGCGACCTATACCATCGACCCCAAGCACACGCAGATCGTGTTCGGTCTTAAGCATATGGGGCTGAGCACCTTTTTCGGCCGCTTCGGATATGCGACCGGCAATCTGACTTTCGACCCGGTCGCGCCGGAAAAGAGCGCTCTCTCCGCGCAAATCGACACGAACAATCTCACGACGCACTGGGACGAGCTCGACAAAGAGTTGAAAGCCAGTGTCTTTCACACGGACAAGTTTCCGAACGCGACGTTCGTGGCGACGCAGAGCGTGAAGACCGGTCCAAACACCGGAACGGTAACGGGCAATCTGACCCTTGCCGGGGTAACCAAGCCAGTGACCCTTAATGTGACATTCAATGGCGGACGCAACTCACCGATTCCGCTGCAGCCCTACCGCATCGGTTTCGACGCGACCGGCACGATCAAACGTTCCGATTTCGGACTGAACCACGCGATCTGGTCCGGCATGGTCAGTGACGAGGTCACGCTGTGGATCGAGTGTGAGCTGGAAAAGAAATAACCTCGATTCTGCAAACGGCTTCGATGCACAGGAATGTCTAAGGCATGGCGCGCTTTTCGCTGGCGCAGAATGCCGAGAACCTCGGCCGCTACCTTAAGCGCGCGCGCTTCGTCATGCTCCCAAATCGCTTTGGCGCGACTCCCATCCTGCGCGCGCGCTTCAACGATGCGGTGTTCATATCGCTGAAGCACCGATACCTATTCGCTTCCAACGAAAAGGTGGCGAATTCGACATTGCGTGCCACCTTTCAGTCGCTGGAATGCGATGGTCAGCTGCCGCCGCATTACAAACCATTCAAGCGGTGGACGGGGCCGCTTCTGCAGCCAAGCGACATTGCCGATTTTGACGGGCTGTTATCCAACGCATCAGTTCGGAAGTTCTGTGTGGTGCGGCATCCCTACACCCGCCTCATCTCGTGCTACCGCGACAAGTTCGAGCGTGAGCCGAAAGGCGCAGGCTACCGCCGCAAGCTGCGCGAATTGCACCTGCCGTTGGGCCGCAGGATCGGTTTCGATGAATTTCTGCTAGCCCTCTCGAAGCAGCCTCAAGAGCTGATGAACTCGCATTGGCGCATCCAATACTACAACGTGTTCATGGACATGGTCCGGTACGACGAGATCATTCGCTTCGAGGAGCTGTCGGAGCGGCTGCCGCAGTTGCTGACGGACCTGTACCCCGCGGCGAAAACCGATGCGGTTTTGTCGCGGCACCGACAGGAGCAAAGCTCGGACGAACTTGTCGAGCGCTACTTCACTCCAGCGCTGAAGGCGCTGGCGCAGAAGATCTATCGGCTGGATTTCGAGACGTTCGGCTACGGCACTTAGCCGGGGACGCTGCGAAAGTACCCCTCGAGCGACTGCACGATTTCCTCATCAGTGAGTGAGGCTGTTTCGGCGGCGCGCTCCCGCCATAGCCGCACGCGGACGCGGTCGGTTGCGACCGCCCGGAAGCTGCGGAGGAGCCGTTCCGGGGCCACGACTACGATCCGCTCGCACTGGTTGCGGTCGCACGCGCCGTCCACAACGGCCATGGCCTGCTGCAACAGCTTGGCGCGCGCAATGCGACGCTCTTCCGGCCGGGCCTTGTTGAGATCGGATGCGATCTCAGGCGCTCCGCCCGTCCACCTCGGCGGGGCATCGAGACGCAGAAATCTTGCTCGTAAATCGTCAAGCACGACGATCCATGTTTTTCCGGTTGCCATCATAATGATAACAAATGGGGACAATGGAACTTTAGTTCCAAGGCTCCTCCCGCGCCAATTGTGGCCCAATTGGGGGGATCGGGTTGCTAACGACCTAAGCGTTTTTCGCAGAACGACTTTTGGGAGGGAGACGGACGCGGCGCTCGCGAAATTTTGAAAAGATTTTTTTGCCTTCCTCCGGGGAACTGAATCGCACAATGAACGGGGCCGGTTTGGAGCCAACAAGCCGCGTTTCGGCAATCTATTTAGGGGCGATCGCTCTCGACATGCCATTCTAGGGTGCCACCCGTCTCGCCCGAATCGAGGCGAGCGTGTAAGTTACGGATCACGAGTTCAAGGTTTGAAGCATGCAACAGGGGCGTGCCGGGATTATCGCAGATCAATTGTTGTTGGCGGCTGTCGCCGCCACCGCAGCGCTGGAATTCGGCCTCTTGCCGTTTCTCCTTCATGTGAGTGCGGGGACGGCCGTTGCTTTCGTCGCGCTGGCGGCCCTTACCGCTCCGCTGCACTACGGGCTGATGCACGAAACCATGCACGGAAAACTTTTCGGCACCGAGTCTACAGATCGGTGGGTCGGCCGCGGGCTTGGTATCCTTCTGGGCTTCCCGTGGGAGACAATGCGGTTCGGCCATCTCGCGCACCACAGCATGAATCGTCACAGCCTCGATCGGCCTGAGGTGTTGCGAAACGACCAGGCGCCGCTTCCCGCCGCAGTCAACTACTACTTCAAGCTGATGATCGGACACGCCCTGAGTTATGCGTCGATGCCGTTCGCTGCGCTACTGCCGGTCCGGACCACAGTGCACGTTCTGCGGTTCATGGGAGACGGGCCCGAGGTGGTCCGGTTGCGAGCTCGCGCGCTACGCACCTTCACCAACATCAAACGCCGCAATGCGGTCCGCTTCGATCTCGTAGCAATCTTCGCGCTGTTTGGGACGGCGGTCTGGATGTGGGGTTCGGCGTGGCCGGTGTTCGCAACCTGCATTGGCGCACGCTGGAGTGTGCTGTCACTTCTCGACAATGCGCCGCACTATGGTATGCCGCTGGATTCCGGACTGGATGCTCGCAACACCTCGTTGCCACGATGGGCTCAATGGTTGGTGATGAACGGGAACTACCACGGCATCCATCATCACGCGCCGCAGCTTGGCTGGCGCGAATTGCCGGCCGCGTTCGCACACTCCGGTGCTACTTTGGAAGGCGCGTGGGCGGCAGCAGTGCTACGGCAAGTTCGCGGCCCGGTACGTCTTGAAAACGCATGAACGTTCCCGCTCCGCCCTCGGAAACCGTGCCTGAAGACGCACACGCGCGCTGGAAATTCTTGCGCGACGTCATGGTCTTTCAATTCAAGCTGGTGCTTGGAAACCTTCACAATTTCCTGTTCGTGCCTGTTTCGCTTGTAGCAGCGGCGGCGGACCTCCTTTTCAAATCCGGGCGCCAGGGCTCACGATTCTACAAGGTCATGGAATGGGCACAGCACGGCGACGAAGCCATTGGCCTCTACAGCGCTCTGGAAGACAACGAGGCGGCTGGTTTCAAGGCCCGTTCCGTGGATTCCGTGGTCTCTCGCATCGAGGATGTGATCGTGCGGGAGTATGGGAAGGGCGGCACCACAGCCAGTGTCATGGGTGCTGTCGATCGTGCGCTCGGCCGCCTTCAGCGGGAGACGCCGGCGAAGTTCAATCCGGAAGACATCGTCCAGCGCGCGGCCGAGAAGATTCGCGAGAAGATCAAGCGGGGCGAGCAGGCCTAACCGGCCTTCGATGCTCGCCACATTGCCTATAGGCGCTTGTCATAAAACCGCTGTGAATATGTAGCAAAATAGCCACCGCGCCCAGCGTCATGAAAGTTACACATGACTGACACATACCCTTAGCACGCGCCTGAAATGAGTGCCCCACGGGAGCGGCGAGTCCACAGAGGTGAATCCTCTCAGACTTTGGAGCCAGAGCTTCTTAGAACGGGGACGAGGCACAATGCGGGGAACACGAGCATTGCTCATGAGCGCGGCCGCACTCATGGCGATAACGACGGCAGAAGCACAGACGGCCACGACGGTGACGACAACGACCGTGCACAAGCACAAGCACCATCACAGAACCGTGGTGAAGACGAAGACTACCGTCACATCTGCAGCCAGCGGAGGGGCCGCGGCGCCGTTCGTTGCCGCGCCGCCTCTGTCCGCCGACGGTAATCCGTCGCTCGAAGAACGCGTGCGCCGTCTCGAAGAGCAGTTGGATGCGCAGCGGGAGAAAGACGAGGCGGAGCACACGCGCCTCACCACCCTCGAACAGAACTTCAACGAAACGAGCTGGAGCTTCGATAACCTGCGGCCGGTTATCAAGAGCGGCGATGGGCGCTTTAGCCTGGCCTTTCGGGTGCGCTTTCAGGTGGATGCGGCGAACTTCTTCCAGAAGGACCCGCACGATCCTAACAACATGGCGCAGTTCAAGGATCTGTCAGACGGTGCGGTTGTGCGTCGAGCTTTCTTGGGTGTCGAAGGCAAGGCATTCAACGATTTCTGGTACGAGTTCCGCTATAACGGCGGCGGCTCGAATGGCGGCGGCATCAACGCGACGGAAGGCGATCCGGTGGTCAGCCTTGCCCGTGTCGCGTATCTCGGTGTTCCCAATTTTGAACTCAATGCGGGCGTGATCGAGCCGGCCTTCATGTTTGAAGGTACGACCTCGTCTGGACAGTTGATGTTTCTCGAACGCCCGGAGATCGACAATATCGCGGCGGATTCCTTTGGTGCGGGTGATGCCAGACGCGGCATCGAAGCGCGGTACCAGCGCGCCGACCTATTGATGCCAGGCGACAATCTGGTGCTCGGCGCGGACTTCACGGGTGGCAAAACGGGGTCGATCGCGGGCCACGGCAATGGCGGCGATGAGCAATCGCAGATCCTGGCGCACGGCAGCTATCGCCCCTGGTCGGATGGAATCTCCAATGTGAGCCTTGGCGCCGATTATTCGCACGCCTTTACTGGCGGTGGTGTAGGAACCATCAATCTGCAAGACCGCCCTCAAGTGCGCGTGGACGGCGATCGCCTGGTCAGTACCGGCAGCATCTTCGCCAAGACGGCGGACATGTGGGCAGCCAATGCCGGCGCGAATTTCGAAAACTTCTTTCTCGGCGGCGAGTATGCGCACTTCTCGGTCGATCGCGCGGCCCTACTCGGTGGCCCCACGATCGATAACCCGAGCTTTTCCGGCTGGTACGTGGAAGGCAGCTGGGTGATCACCGGAGAGCCGAAGAGCTACACGGTGTCGGCGACCAACAATGAGGTTGGCGGCTTCGGTGCGCCGAAAGTGGCAAGTCCGTTCTCGTTCTCCGGCGACTCGTGGGGTGCATGGGAGTTGACAGCCCGCTACAGCAACACCGATCTGAACTGGAACCAGAACGCTGCATTGCTCGCCGATGGCCTTCCGGGCATCGCAGGCGGCGAAGAACGCATCGCGATGTTCGGCCTGAATTGGTACCTGAACAACAACATCAAACTGCAGGTGAACGACGGCATCGTTCACGTCAGCAAGCTGAATGCCCCAGGCGGCACGATTCAGGTCGGCCAAAATTTCAACGAACTCGCGGTCCGTCTGCAGTTCACGAATTAGCAGCAAGCGAAAAGGAGAAAAGCTATGGCAGCATTGAAGACATTCACCGGCGCGCTCGCTGCACTTGCGCTGTGCACGTTTGCGGCGCCTGCATCGGCGGCCGACATTTCCGGCGCCGGCGCTTCGTTTCCCTTCCCGATCTACGCGAAGTGGGCCGCCGCCTATCAGGGCGTAGGCGGGGTGCGGCTGAACTACCAATCCATCGGTTCCGGCGGCGGCATCGCGCAGATCAAGGCAAAGACCGTCACATTCGGCGCATCCGATATGCCGCTCAAACCGAAAGATCTTGATGCGGCCGGGCTGACGCAATTCCCGACTGTGATCGGCGGCGTGGTGCCGGTGGTGAACATATCGGGCGTAGGCACCGGCAAGCTGCAGTTGGACGGCAAAACCTTGGCCGACATTTATATGGGCAAGGTTTCGCACTGGAACGATCCAGAGATCAAAGCGCTGAATCCCGGCGTAGCACTGCCGGATCGCGCGATCACTGTCGTGCATCGCTCGGACGGTTCCGGTACGACGTTCATCTTCTCCACCTATCTTTCCCGCATCAGCTCGGACTGGTCGAAAAATGTCGGCGCGGCGACATCGGTGGATTGGCCCACGGGCATTGGTGCGAAAGGCAATGAAGGCGTCGCGGGCAACGTGGCGCAGACCGCGGGCTCCATCGGTTATGTCGAGTATGCTTATGCGACACAGAATAGGTTGGCGTATGTGCGCCTGAAGAATAAGGCCGGCCAGACGGTCAGCCCGACGGTCGCGTCGTTCCGCGCCGCTGCCAAGAACGCGGACTGGGAGGCGGCGTCGAAGGAGAATTTCTATGTGATGCTTGTGGATCAGCCAGGCGCGGAGTCCTGGCCTATTACCGCCACAACATACATCCTGATGCACAAGCAGCCCACAGACCCAGCCGCTTCCGCGAATACGCTCAAGTTTTTCAAATGGGCGTATGAGAAGGGCGACCAGATGGCCCTCGGCCTCTATTACGTTCCGCTACCCGAGAACGCCGTGAAGGCGATCGAAACAAGTTGGAAGCAGATCCAAGGTTCTGGTATGTAGGGTGCTGCAACAGCAACATGAAAAAGGCGAGACCTCGGTCTCGCCCTTTTTCTCCTACGGATGGCTCATCCCTGAAGGGAATATCCTGCTGAGCGCACAGTGCGGATCGGGTCGACTTCGCCTTCGGCGATCAGTGATTTGCGCAACCGGCCGACGTGTACGTCGACGGTGCGCATTTCGACGTAAACGTCCGAACCCCACACCGCATCCAGGAGTTGTTCGCGGCTGAACACCCGTCCAGGGTACTGCATCAGGTGTTCGAGCAAACGGTATTCCGTAGGGCCTAAGTGTATTTCACGGCCGGCGCGCTGCACGCGATGTGCGACACGATCGAGAATAATGTCGCCATGCTTCAACTTGTCGGCCGCCAGGCCCGGCCTGATGCGGCGCAGCACCGCCCGAATTCGCGCCATGAGCTCTGTCATCGAAAACGGCTTAACGATATAATCGTCGGCTCCGGTTTCGAGTCCGCGCACGCGATCGGTTTCCTCGCCGCGTGCGGTCAGCATGATGATCGGGACGTTCCGCGTCTCCCGCTTGCTCCGCAGCCTGCGGCAGACTTCCACCCCCGAAACTTTCGGCAGCATCCAATCGAGAACAACGACATCGGGCATTCTCTCTTCGACGGCGATTAGCGCCTCCTCGCCATCGCTGACCAGCGTGGGGGCAAATCCTTCTTTTTCAAGGTTGTATCCCAGCAGCGTGGCGAGCGCGTCCTCGTCCTCCACCACCAGCACGTTCGGCTTCACGAACCCTCTCCAGAGATCGACGGAGCAGACTCGACGCTGCTCCATTTAGGCCGGGGATCGGAGAACTCCTCGCCGGCCACTTCGTACTGCAGAATTTCGGCGACACTGGTGGCGTAGTCTCCGATGCGCTCCAGATTTTTTGCGACGAACAAAAGATGCGCGCACGCGCCGATCGTGTGCGGGTCGCCCATCATGTAGGTCAGGAGCTCGCGAAATAGGCTGTTATAATGTTCGTCGATATCTTCGTCGCGGTTCCACACGCTGCGCGCGGCCTCGACATCACCCCCGCTATAGGCATCGAGCGCTTCTTTAAGGCGGCCGGCGACAAGCTGGCCCATGCGCTGTACCGAGCGCGTCAATGGAATTTCCGGATCCGACTGCGCAATCACAAGCGCGCGCTTGGCAATGTTTTTCGCATAATCGCCCGCACGCTCCAGCACCAGGCTAAGCTTTAGCGCGCCGACCGTGCGGCGCAAATCCTGAGCAACGGGCTGCCGCAGGGCGATAAGGCGAATGGCACACCGTTCGATTTCGTGTTGCAAGGCGTCGAGCTTCTCGTCCTCGATGATGACTCGCTCGGCCAAGGCGATGTCGCGGTCGGCTACCGCGCCGACAGCTTGAATAACCTGCGCTTCCGCGAGACCGCCCATGCGGATGACGTCAGCTTTCAGCTGCTCAAGTTCTTCGGCAAAGAATTTCAGTGTGTGTTCGGTCATGGCCAGGAACAGCCTCTTCGGAAGGGGACGTTGTAATACAGGTGCTGTCGCGCATGTGACATTTTTGCGAAGCTTCTGTGACGCTGGCGGGCTTACGCGGTGTTCGGTGCCGGTGCGGGTATCAGGACAGTGAAGGTCGTACCCTGTCCTGGCGCGCTCTCTACCGACAGACCGCCCCGATGGCGATTTACAATGTGCTTTACAATGGCAAGCCCGAGGCCGGTGCCCGGTATTTCGCCGCTCTTCTGTCCGGGCACGCGATAGAAGCGTTCGGTCAAGCGCGGCAAATACTCCCTGGCAATGCCGGCGCCGCAGTCGCTTACTCGGATTTGCACATAGCGGTTTTCGTGAGCTCGCTCGGGTGAGACCAACGCCATCCTGCCGCCGCCCGCTTCCCTTAGATCAGACAGTCTGGAACCATCGGAATCCGCATCGAATGACGCGTCGAGGCAGACGTTGACCGTAACTGCGGTCCCGTCTGGTGCGTATTTCACGGCGTTATCGATGAGGTTCTGAATGATCTGCGCAAGCTGGTCGCGTTCCCCAATTACCTGCGCGGTGCTTTCGGGGGGCACGGCAAGGTCTATTTTGGCCCCTTTCGCAGAGACAACCGGCAGCAAACCATCCACCACTTCACGGACAACCAATGCCAGATCGCAGGTCCCGGACGGGGGCACATGCTCATTGAGTTCGATGCGCGAAAGCGACAGCAGGTCGTCGATAAGCCGGCTCATCCGTTTCGCCTGCGCCGCCATAACCGGCAGGAAACGGTTGCGAGCATCCGCATCATCCCGTGCATGACCGAGCAACGTGTCGATAAATCCGGTGATGGATGCGAGGGGGGTGCGCAATTCATGGCTCGCGTTCGCCATGAAGTCCGCCCGCATGCGTTCGAGGCGCCGGGCGTCTGTCTCGTCACGAAGAATCAACACCACAGACGGCCGGTGCGCGTGAGGCAGGGGACGAGTCCAAATCCGCAGCGTCCGCGACTGCGGACCTCCCGTATCGCAACTTACGGAGCAGGATTCTCCCGACGACAGCGATTTTTCAACCGCAGAAAGAATCTCCGGATGTCGCAGTACGGAAATGAGATTCTCGTCTTGTGCCCTGATTCGCAGCATGTCCTGCGCGGCCGCGTTGCTTGTGACGATCCGGAGTGGAGCGGTGGCGTCCTCCCGCTGAACGATCAGCACTGCGTCCGGAAGGAGTTGAATCGCCCGCAAGGAAAGGGCATCCCGGTTTATGGCCGTTGTGGGAAGCCTCTCCTGCTCTGGGGAGCGGGACCCTTTTCGCCATGCAAACGACAAGACGGTCATGCCAATACCTTGCCCCGAAACGATGACTGTTTTGCGACTCCGCTCTCGCTCTCGCCAGCCCAACGTCATAAAACCGTGAACAATGCCCAGTAAACGGCCCTCGGGTGGTGGCGAGCAGGTTTTCCGGTTCATCTATGGCAATGGTTTCCACTGCACACCCGGCCCACATGCGTGCCCGGGCACATGCACGGGGCGCCCGTTTCGAGACACTGTTCCGCTATGCCTGCGGTGCCGCGGCGACGGCTCTCTTAGGGGCGATGGCGGGTGTGTGCGCCCTCCTGGCGATCGGCGGATGGCCTGCACTTTCCACTTTTGGCGTTACCTTCTTCACGTCCACCGTCTGGAACCCTGTGACGGACGTCTATGGTGGGGCAGGGCCGATTTTAGGCACGCTCATCACGTCAGCAATCGCGCTGCTGCTGGCGCTTCCACTGGCGTTCTGCACGGTGGTTTTCCTCACGGAATTCTGCCCGCAGGCGCTGCGCCGTCCAATCGGTATCGCGGTCGAGCTGCTCGCGGGGATTCCCTCCATCGTTTACGGAATGTGGGGCCTATTCGTCTTCGCCCCCCTGTTCGCCGCGTATATAGAGATGCCTCTCATGTCGTGGGCGAAACCCGGCACAGTTTGGGAGACATTGCTTTCCGGCGTTGCGAACGGATCCGGCATTCTGACCGCGTCGATCATTCTCGCGATCATGATCCTTCCTTATATCGCGGCGACCTTGCGTGAATTGTTTCTTTCAATTCCCGTGCGTGTGCGGGAGAGCGCTTACGGGATGGGGTGCACCCCCCTCGAAGTCATCTGGTCAGTCACGCTTCCCTACGTGCGACGAAGCGCCATCGGAGCCGTGATGCTCGGTCTTGGCCGCGCACTGGGTGAGACAATGGCGGTAACGTTCGTCATCGGCAATTCCCATCATTTGCCACGGGGATTGTTCGATTCTGGTGCAACCATTTCTTCCACCATTGCGAACGAATTTGCGGAAGCCACCAGCGAGATGCACACCTCAGCCTTGTTGGCGCTGGGCTTCGTGCTGTTTCTGATTACTTTCGTGGTGCTTGCGGCAGCGCGCGCGCTCCTCGGCCATGGGCATTCCGCATGAGTGCGTCACTCGCCCTTTTCGATCGCCGTGGCCGCCGCCGCACGGCCAATGCCGCATTTGTTGTACTGTGCACCCTCGCAACCCTTATCGCTCTCATGGTTCTCGCAGCCATACTGGCATCCCTGCTGCGAAACGGCTTAGGCGGCTTGACCCTCGCCGTATTCACCGAAGATACACCCCCGCCCGGCGCGGCAGGGGGCCTGCGCAATGCCATTCTCGGCTCGATCCTGCTCTGCCTCAGTGGGATGGCGGTAGCCATGCTGTTCGGGATGCTGGCGGGAACCTGGCTTGCCGAATACAGCCGCGACAGCTGGTACGCGAAGACCGTGCGTTTCGTGAACGACGTGCTGCTGTCTGCGCCTTCCATTCTTGTCGGGCTGTTCGTCTACGTGATCGCGGTGCGGCCGCTGCACGGGTTTTCCGGTGTTGCCGGCGCGCTTGCGCTGGCACTGATTGCCGCCCCCATCGTCACGCGGACGACGGAGGACGTGCTGCGGCTTCAGCCCCGAGCCTTGCGCGAAGCGGGCATCGGCCTTGGCGCCCCGATCTGGTTCACCATTCGCCGAATCCTTTGGAAAGCCGCGGCTGGTGGAATTCTGACAGGTGCTCTGCTTGCGTTCGCCCGCGTCTCAGGCGAAACAGCGCCACTGCTGTTCACCTCGCTTAACAATCAGTTCTTCAGCCTCGACATGCTGAAGCCGATCGCGAATCTTCCCGTGACCATTTTCACCTTCGCGCTCAGCGCCTACGAAGACTGGCAGCGGTTGGCTTGGGCCGGAGCGTTGTTGATTGCGCTGGCCGTGCTCACCATCAATATCGCCGTGCGCATTATCGCTTCCCGAAGCCGCCATGCATGAACGACGTGGCTGACAACCGGCTTTTTCAACTGCGGGATGTTCCGGAGGAACCATCGACTGAGGCGATTGAGCAGTTTGTCGAGTCGCTGCCCACGGAAAATATCAAGGTAAATATTGTTGAGCTTGATTTCTTTTACGGACAGAACCAGGCACTCTATCGGGTCACATTGGCTATCGCGCAGAATGCGGTGACCGCGATTGTGGGCCCCTCCGGTTGCGGAAAGTCCACGCTTCTGCGCGTGATCAACCGGATGTATGCACTGTATCCCGGCCAGCGCGCGGAAGGGCAAGTTCTCCTTGATGGAGAGAACATCCTGGCCCGCAGCATGGACCTGCCGCGCCTACGTTCGCGGGTCGGCATGGTATTCCAGCAGTCCACACCGTTCCCGATGTCAATCTCGGACAACGTGGCGTTTGGCGTGCGACTTTACGAAAACCTCAACAAGTCGGAACTCACGGCACGCGTGGAAGAAAGCCTTCGCCGCGCCGCTTTGTGGAACGAGGTGAAGGACAAGCTGGATAGTTCAGCGCTCGGACTTTCCGGCGGTCAGCAACAGCGCCTTTGCGTTGCGCGCAGCGTTGCCGTCAGGCCGGAAGTACTGTTGCTGGACGAACCGGCATCTGCACTGGACCCGATTTCCACCGCTAAACTCGAGGAGACGATCGTCGAGCTGAAGCGCGATATCGCCGTTGCCATTGTCACACACAACCTGCAGCAGGCCGCGCGCGTATCGGACCGCACCGCCTTCATGTTCCTGGGCCGGCTGGTGGAATACGGTGCGACCGAGCGGGTGTTCAACAATCCCCGCACCAGGCGCGCCGCCGACTACGTTACGGGCCGTTTCGGATAAAGCGGACTGGCGGACGGAACCGCCTTTGATTACCGTTCGTTCCTGTAAGCACCCGGAGAGGCTAGATGTCCAATCGCGACTCCAAGACTGCGGTGAAAGCCGCCAAAAAGGCACAGAGCCGCAAGGTCGATGAACAGGTCGAGGAGACGTTTCCCGCCAGCGATCCGCCAGCGTTCATGGGCGGCAAGCACATTGTGGGCGCGCCGAAGCGTCGCGAGACGCCGGCGCCGGACTGCGCCAAACCAAAGAAGTAGTCTATTCTGAACTAAGCCTGTAGCTTCGGTCCTTCAGCGAAGAGGTCTTTCGATGGCAACGGTCGATCTGGTCGTCATTCAGCCGCTTATCGCGCTGATCTTCGGCATTCTGATTCTGCTGCTCCCGCGGATTTTGAATTATCTCGTGGCGATCTACCTGATCGTGGTCGGGCTCATGGGCCTGTGGCCGCACATCTTCGGCAGCCACATTCTGCGTTAGCTATTCTGCGGCTTGAGCGGGGGCGCTCCTTGCCGCGGCCATCCGCTCCTCCGCGATGCGGTCCGCGACCCCACCCGGAGCGCGATCCTCTTTCTCCGCGCGCCGAAATATCTGCGACAGCGTATCGGCGATGCCGAGCACGCGCTGCTCGATGTCCTGGTCATCCCAACCGAAAATCTGCCCGGCGACGCGGATGATGCCACCACCGTTGATGACGTAGTCGGGAGCATAGAGGATGCCGCGCTGCTTCAGGGCATCACCGTGATCGTCCCGCGCCAACTGATTGTTGGCCCCGCCCGCCACCACCTTTGCCCCGATTCGCGGAATGCTTTGGCTGTTGAGAATCGCGCCGAGCGCATTCGGCGAGAACACGTCGCACTCCACCGTCGCAATCTCGTCGGGTGCAACGCTGGTTGCACCGAAAGCGTCGGTGGCTCGTTTCACGGCATCGGAATTAACGTCGGAGACGAGCAGCCGGGCACCTTCGTGGTGGAGATGCTTCGCAAGCAGCGTTCCCACTTTGCCAAGACCCTGGATCGCGATCGTCAGACCTTTTGTCGTGTCGGTCCGCAGGCGGTGCTTTACAGCTGCCTTCAGCCCAACAAAGACCCCGAGCGCAGTAAGCGGGCCGGAGTCGCCGCCCGTCTTACCCGGCTGGTCGTAGCCGGCCACGTGCTTTGTGCCGCGCGCGATTACCGGCATGTCCGTAGGCGTCACACCGACGTCCATGGCAGTGATGTAGCGTCCGCCAAGCGCATTCACGGCATCTGCATAAGCAAGCAGGCGCGCCTCATTCTTATCGCGCGCGGGATCACCGACGATGACGGCTTTGCCGCCGCCGAGCGGCACATTCGCGATCGCGCTCTTATAACTCATGCCGCGCGACAACCGCAGAACGTCGGCCAATGCCTCGTCATCATTGGCGTAAGGATACATGCGTGTGCCACCGCAGGCCGGCCCAAGCGCAGTCGAGTGAATGGCGATGATGGAGTTCAGTCCGGAGCGGGGCTCATGAAAGAAGGAGACGGTTTCATGATGGTCGAAATCTGCGGCTTCAAACACGCTCATCGAAGGCTCCGGGCGCGAGCAAAAGGCGCGGGACCATACTCGCGTCAGACGGTAATTGGCTTGCCAATTCGATCCACAGATCGCAACAACCGGGGCGCGCTGAGGGTTCCCGCCGCAACAAAACCGCTTAAGCGCCGATGGCCTTCAGCACGGCTGACGGCGTGAGCACTTGGGGGAGCAGGGCGGCGCGGGAGCCCCCCGGCGCGTAATAGAGATAGAGCGGAACGCCCGACCGTCCATGCGCCTGCAAGAGTGCGGTGATCGCAGCATCGCGGTTGGTCCAGTCTGCGACGAGATAGGCGATATGGCGCTGCGCGAATGCGCGTTGAACCGTGGCATCGGAAAACGCGACTTTCTCGTTCACCAGGCAGGTGATGCACCAGGCTGCGGTTGCATTGATGAAAACAGGAGCGTTCTTCGCGCGCAGCGACTCGACTTCGGCAGCGCTGTAGGGGCGGGCGGGAATCGCACCGATCTCGGTAAGAGCGTGTGGTGCTTTCGAAACGGCGCCCATTTGCGGCAGCAGATACACAGTCGTTGCAATCGCAAACAAAACGGCCGCCCAGCCCGCCATCCTCCATCGGCTGCTGCCTGTTTCGACGCTGCCGAATACCCAGAGCGCGAAGGCGACGACTAGGGCGAGGGCGAGCAGCAACAGAACACGGCTCTGGTCGGTTTCGACACCGAGAACCCACAGCAGCCACAGCGCCGTCGCATACATTGGGAAGGCGAGAAATTGCCGAAGGCGCACCATCCAGGTGCCTGGTTTCGGCAGGCGGCGCGCGATTCCCGGTGTAAGGCCGATCAGAACGAAGGGCAGGGCGAAGCCGATGCCGAGCGACAGAAAGATGCTGAGCGAAATCGCGATATTTTGCGTCAGCGCATAACCAAGGGCCGCCGCCATGAATGGAGCGGTGCAGGGTGCAGCCACAGCAACCGCCAGCACGCCGGTGAAGAAAGCGCCGATGGTGCCGCCGCGCCGGGTAAGGCATTCCCCCGCGCCGATACCGGGCACTTCAAACACTCCGGAAAGGTTCAACCCGACGACAAAGATCAGCAACGCGAAACCGGCCACAGCAGCGGGGCTTTGCAGCTGGAAGCCCCAGCCGATCGCTTCGCCGCCAGCTCGCAACGTCGCGATGGCAGCACCGAACACGAGAAAACTGAGAATAGCGCCTGCGCCATACGCAAATCCTTCCTGCGCCGCGACGCGGCGTTCGCCATGTGCATGCTTGGCAACGGCCAGCGCCTTCATGGCCAGTATCGGCAGCACGCAGGGCATCAGATTGAGGATCAATCCGCCCAGAAGCGCGAACAGAAGCGCCAGGGGCAATGTCGTCTGCGCTGCGTTCAGCTCGCCGGCCTCGGTCTGCGGCACCGAACCGGGCGTGGCGCTCACGTTCAGCGCCTGCACAGACCCGTCGGCTGAGGTGATCGCCACCACACCCGCCAGCGCGCTTCCGAAGTGCCGTTTCTTTGCCGGTTTGAGGTGCAGCACGAGCCCTTCAGCAGTTTGGCCGAATGTCTGAGGAGCGAAATCAGTGATGGCGCCGCTTGCGAGCGGAAAGAAGGGCGCGTCTTTTACGATTGCCTTGCCCAGTTCCGGCGAAGCGAGAAACAGATCGAGGCTTTGTCCCAAGTGAAATCGCGCCGGCCAGGGGGACGGCGTGGGAATGCGTGCGCGTGCCGCCGCGAATTGTTGTTCGATTGTGGCGTAGGGAGCAGCAGGGCCGGCCCTGATCGTCATCGACAGGGAGAGCGGCCGATCTTCCGGGATGCACACTTCCTTACACACCAACCAGCTGCCGGTCGCTTTGAGTGTGACAACATCCCCGGGGGTGGCGCTTTTGGGCGCAGTGACTTTCGTCAGCAGCCAGACCGTGCCTTCATAACCATAGTTCATCAGTGGCCCGACAGGCAGTCGTTTGGGTGTTGGCCATTCGATGGCACCGGCGCGCCAGCCGGGTGGCAACGACCACCTGATTTCCGTGGGCAGGCCCGCTTCGCCGGGATTCGTCCAATAGGTATGCCAGCCGGTGCGGATATTCTGCTCCAGAGCAACGTTTACGGTCCCTCCCGGCCTGACCTCGTTCGTCTCCGCAATCAGCTGCGCCCGCACCTTGGGTGCGGAGTCCACCTGCGCTGTCGCGCCGCTCACGACAAGCAAGAAAAAGAAAAATGCGAGGAGAAACCGCATGGCAGGGCTATACAGGGTGCGTGCCAAACTCGCCAGTTTCGCTCCGATGCTCGCAGCCTTGTGAAGCGCCCACCTGCTCGGCCGCCGAGCGGCAGCTGGGCGATTCTCCAGAGCGCTAGCTATGAGAATCACCGGTGGGGGGTTGCGCGGCCGTCAACTCGCCGGACCTGCGGATGCGCGGTTGCGGCCGACGTCGGACAAGGCGCGGCAGGCGCTCTTCAACATTCTCGTGCATAATGATTTCGGTTTCGGTTTTTCGCTGGAGGGCGCGCGCGTGGCGGACCTGTTTGCGGGAACCGGCGCGCTGGGCCTTGAGGCCATCTCTCTCGGCGCGCGTTACTGCCTGTTTATCGATGATGCCGCAGAGAGTCGCGCGCTCATCCGGAAGAATGTGGAAACCTTGGAGCTCACCGGTGCCACAAAAATCTGGCGACGCGATGCGACGCAGCTCGGAGCGATGCCCGTCGGCAGCGGAGGCCCGTTCGATCTTGTGTTCCTGGATCCCCCGTACCGAAAGAATTTGGTTGCGCCCTCGCTCGCTAGCCTTCTCACTGGAAATTGGCTTATCCCAAAGGCATTGCTCGTTGTCGAAACCTCCGAAAAAGAGCAGCTGACTCTGCCCGCCGGGTTCTCTTCGCTGAACGCCCGAATTTATGGCGATACCCGCGTAGAGTTTCTTGCAGCTCGCGAGAGCGATGCCTGAAGCGGCCCGCATCCCATCGATCAGACCGGCGCGAGCCGATGATGCCGTGTTTCTCGGCTGGGCAATTTACGAAGCGGCGCGCGGTCATCTCGCGCGCGGCTGGTTCGACATTGTGCTGCAGCGCGACGAAAGCTTCTGCCTCGAGTTCTGCCGCCGCCTCACCCTCGCTAAGGCGCGGTCATGGTGGCACTGGTCGCTCTTTTCGGTTGCCGAGGTGAATGGTGAACCTGCCTCCACGCTCTGCGGATTTGGCAACGAAGCGGTGTACCTGGCATCCCGCGATGCGATGAAGGAGGCTTCGGATGCCATGTGTATCGGCGAGGCAGAGCAGGCAGAGCTATGGCCACGCGGCGCATTCATCCTGAGCAGCACCACCAACGAGGATGCGGCATGGACTGTCGAGAATGTCGCGACCGTACCGGCCTGCCGCGGGCAAGGGGTGACGGAGGCTTTGCTGAAATATGAACTGGCGCGCGCGCGTGGCGCCGGATTCCGCCGTGTCCAAATCAGCTTTCTTATCGGCAATGAAGCTGCCGAGCGCGCCTATCGCAAAGTTGGGTTCACATTGGCGGACGAAAAGCGCGCGCCGGATTTTGAACTTGCGATACGCGTGCCCGGGTTGCGGCGGTTGGCGCGGGATCTTTGAGCAAACGAAATGGGCGGAAAGCCGCAAAGCTTCCCGCCCATATCATGCGTCACAATGCGCACCGGCGCTGCTGACCCGAAGAGTACAGTAGGCGAGGCACACGCAACGCTTTGTTCGACGGGGAAGGGGTCGCCTTTCGGCGATCCCCTCCGGGTCGCGCACCCGGCTCTCCTGTTACGGATCGCCTGGAGCGCCTCACCGAACGAATTGGGCGTCGTTCGTGAGTGCATCGCCCCGTTCTTCGCGTTCGTACCTCCGCCAGAACGGTCCCGTTGGCGTCCACATTCTTCCTGCGCTGTCTGCCTTTCGGCTAACCGCACAATCCGTTTGCGGCACGGGCTGAGGCTGGTTCCCACTTTCCATCAAGGGCGCCACCCCTGATTTCTTGTCGGCGCCTCAGATGTTGAGAGGCTACGCCGGGGCTTTCCGGCGCACAACAATTTTCGCTTGCAATTTGCAATTCATCCACAAGTGATTCGGTTCGTCGGCGCAACCGGAAAGAAAGTGCCATGCCTGCTGTTCGTTCAGCGCCGCCCGAACAGCCGCTCGATGTCGGCGAGTTTCAGCTCGACGTAAGTCGGCCGGCCGTGATTGCATTGGCCGGAATGGGGCGTGCTCTCCATTTCGCGGAGCAGTGCATTCATTTCATCTGCATTTAACCGCCGCCCAGACCGCACGGAGGAATGGCACGCGAGCGTGGCAGCGACGTGATCGAGCCGCTCTTTCAGTGATGTCGCGGCGCCCGTTTCCGCGAGTTCGTCAGCCAGATCGCGCAGCAGCGCTGCGATATCGAGTTGCCCCAGGAGTGCAGGTGTTTCCCGCACAATCATCGCATCGGGCCCGAATGCCTCGATGATGAGGCCGATCTCGGCGAATTCCTCACTGCGCGCGGCGAGGCGCTCCACTTCCGAGGAATCGAGTGACACCACTTCGGGGATGAGCAGCGGCTGGCGTGCAACGCCGCCATTGGCAAGCGCCTTCTTCATGCGCTCATAAACAATACGTTCATGAGCGGCATGCTGATCAACGATGACAATGCCATTGTCCGTTTGCGCAACGATGTAGTTTTCATGCAGCTGCGCCCGGGCCGCGCCGAGCGGGAAAGCGTGTTCGGTTGGATTGTTCGGGGGCGCTTCGACGCGGGCCGAAGCGGAGTCGACGAAGCGGCCATCGAGCGAAGGCCGGTACTCTCCCAATTCCTCTGAAAAGCCTGAATGGCATTGAGGCGGGATTGACGGGAGCAGCGGGAACGATTGTGGCCGCAGCGCGGCGATTGCCTCTCCCGACACCGTAGTAGATGCCTGGTGGCCAGCTTCATGCAGCGCGGCTTTAAGCGAAGACACAATCAGCCCCCGCACCAGGCCAGCATCGCGGAACCGCACTTCCGTTTTCGCCGGATGCACGTTCACGTCCACGAATGCCGGATCGCAGTCGAGGAACAGGGCGAGTGCCGGATAGCGATCATGCGCCAAGTAATCGGCATAGGCACCGCGGACTGCGCCAATGAGCACCTTATCGCGCACTGGCCGTCCATTAACGATGAGGAACTGCATCGCAGCATTGGCGCGATTGTAGGTTGGAAGCGCGGCGAAGCCAGCCAGGCGCACGCCATCGCGTTCGCGTGCAATAGCTAAGGCGTTGTCAGTAAAATCGCGGCCCATGATCTGCGTGAGCCGCCTGAGGGTTCCAGCGGAGAAGCTGTCTTCCCGCCCCAGAGAGAATATGCGGCGGCCGCCCACCATCAGCGCGAAGGCCACGCCCGGCCGCGCCATGGCGAGTCGCTTCACCACATCGATGACTGCCAGATCCTCAGAGCGAACGGATTTCAGAAACTTCAGCCGTGCCGGCGTCGCGTAGAAGAGATCGCGCACTTCCACACGGCTGCCCGACTGCCCACCGGAGAGAAAGGCACCCGGCGAAGGGCCTTCCACCGCGCCGCCAGCCACGCGGATTTCGTGCGCTTCTCCGCCGCTCGTGCGGCTGGCGATGCAAAGCCGCGCCACTGCGCCGATAGAGGGCAACGCTTCACCCCGAAAGCCGAGGGTCGAAATGGCCGACAAGTCGTCTTCGCCATTCTCGACCGGCAGCTTCGAGGTAGCATGGCGCTCGATGGCAAGGCGCATCTCGCGCGCATCCATTCCGTGGCCGTCGTCTTCTACGACGAGAAGATCGGCGCCGCCGTTAGAGGTGGCGATCTCGATGCGCGTGGCACCAGCGTCCAGCGCGTTCTCCACCAACTCCTTGACGGCACTGGCCGGCCGCTCGACTACTTCACCGGCGGCGATGCGGTTGATCGTGCCTTCCGGTAGTTTGCGGATGCGGCTGATGATGCGCGATTCGGCCATCGCGGCAGTTTAGCAGAGGCGGCCGTGCAGCCGAGCGCGTCGCTCGGGTTCCTCAACAGCCTTATGGGTGCGGCGCGGCCGCAGCAGCCGGTGTCTTGGCCTGCTCCTTCGGCTTGGCGGCCGTGGTGGAGGCAATCGGCGGCTTCGGCGCTGGGGCGTCGGTCTTCGGCGCGGCGGGCTTTTGCGGTGGCTGCGCCGGTACTGGCGGCTTGCCGCCGCCTGGCAAAGGCTTTGTTCGCGCGGGCGGACCCTGCATGGTGCCGCCGACGACAATCGTCATCTTGCCGGCATTGAACAGCCGCTTCGACACGCGCTTCACATCTTCCAGTGTCACCGCGTTGATGAGGGCGTTGCGCTTGCGGATATAGTCGATGGGAAGCCCCACGCGCTGAAACGAGCCGAGCTGGTTGGCAATCCCTACATTCGATGAAAAGGCCATTGGGAAAGAGCCCGTAATATAGGTTTTGGCGTCGGCCAACTCTTTATCGGTGGCGCCGTTTTCGGCGAAATCCTTCAATGAGGCGCGCACGACATCGATCGTCTGACGCATTGCGTTTGCGCGCGTCGCTACCTGCACGGCGAAAATGCCGGCCTTGCGCAAAGTATCGATGGAGCTACTGATGCCGTAGGTGAGACCACGTTTTTCTCGCACTTCCTGCATCAGCCGCGAGGAAAATCCACCGCCGCCGATAATGTAGTTGGCGACATAGGCGGGGATGAAATCCGGATCGCTCCGCAGCACGCCCGGCAGGCCAAACACGGCGGTTGGTTGAGGCACATGCAGCGGAATCACGTGCACGCCAGGCGCCCCAAGGCGCTGAACGGGCGGCAGTGGCGGCGGCCATTTGGCAGAAAGCTGCCCGAACGCGCTCCCGATCAGCGCCTTTAGCTTGTCCGGATTGGCATCACCGGAAATGGCAATACGCAGGCCGTTCCGCACCCAATGATCGTGGGCGAACGCCGTGATGTTGGCGCGACCGATGCGCGGAACCGAGTCGAACGTTCCGTTAATCGGATGGCCGTAAGGATGTTCGCCGAAGAAGGTCGTCATGAATCCTTTTGACGCCACGTCTTGCGGATCCTGCGATTCATCCTGCAGCGCGGCGACAATCTGGGCGCGCACCCGGGCAATCGCATCGTTATCAAAACGTGGATGGGTGAGGGCAACGCCGAGAAGGCGGAATGCTTCCGGCGCGTTTTCTGACAGGGTTACAAGTGAGATGATCAGGTAGTCGCGCGTCGGCGTTACACTCAGCCGGATCGCCTTGTTGGTGAGCGCAGACTGATAGGCCTGCGAATTGAGATTGCCCGCGCCTTCGTTGAGAAGATCGGCCGTAAACGCAGCGAGACCCGCCTTGTCCTTCGGATCGTACGCGGAGCCCGCCGGCAGAGCCGCCGTCATCGCGATCATAGGCAAGGTATGGTCTTCCACATACCACACCTGCACGTTCTTTCCCATATCGAGATTTTTGACGTCAACAGCGCGGGCCAGGGCCGGTATCAGCAGCGCTGCTAGCAGTACAAGCGATGCCACGGCGCGCCTCACTTGCGCGCTCCCGCGCCCGCAGGCGTCAAATAAGCCGTCACCGATTCGCGGCGGTGCAGCTCTTTGGCGGCCGCCGTGCGCACGGCGGCCGGTTGGACGGCCTTGATGCGATCCGGCCACTGTTCGACGTCGTCGGTAGTCAGCCCGATCGCGAGCGCCTGCCCGTAAGCTGCCGCCATCTCGTACTGGTTGTCGTGCCGGTAGGCGGCGCTGGCCACGAGTTGCGTCTTGGCCCGGTTGAAATCGGTCGCTTCCGGCGGAGAGCGGGTATAGCGGCTGATGATCTCGTCCACCGCTTTCTCAAGCTGCTCCAGACTCACGCCCGGTCGCGGCACCGCATAGACGCTGAATTCGCCGGAGTCGCGGTTATAGCCGTCGTAGGATGCGCCGGCATCAGAGGCCAAGCGCTTCGCAACGACCAGTTCCCGGTAGAGCGTGCTCGTGGAATCGCCGCCCATTGCCTGCGCCAGAGTTTCCAGCGCCTCGGCTTCGCCGGGCTTCCCCTCGGTGTAGCTCTGGACGCGATAGATGCGGAAGAACAGCGGCACCTTCACATCGCTTCGCGAAATGCCGAGTCGCGTTTCGCCCATGCGTGGTGGCTGTGCGAATTCCCATCGCGGCACCAGCTCGCGCGCGGGCAGCTTGCCGTATTCGGCTTCGGCGGCGTTGCGCACTTCATCCGGCGTCACATCCCCCGCAATCACCAGGATGCAATTATTCGGTGCGTAATGGTGATTGTAAAAATCCTGCGCCGCGACGCGATCGATGCGGCGGATTTCATCCGGCCAGCCGATCACCGGGCGGCCATAAGGATGGGAGAGGTGGAGCGCCGCCTCCATCTGCTCCCGCAATAGGGATTGGGGATCGTTGTCGACGCGCATGCGCCGTTCTTCCATCACGACGTCGCGTTCGGTGCGGACGTTATTATCTGACAAATCGAGATTGGCGATGCGATCAGCCTCCAGTCCCATCACCACACGCATGCGATCTTTGGCGATCTGCTCATAGAACGCCGTGTAGTCATGAGTGGTGTAAGCGTTGTCCTCGCCGCCGTTGCGCGCGACCGTCTTGGCGAACACATCACCGGGATTGGTGGTCGTGCCGCGAAACATCATGTGTTCGAAGAAATGCGCCAGCCCGCTGATGCCGGGCGGATCGTCCACCGCGCCCACACGGTACCACAGCATCTGCGTAATCACCGGGGCGCGATGATCCGGCACGACCAACACCTGCATCCCGTTCTGCAATGCGAACTGGAAAACCTTCTGTTTGTCCTGGTGTGTGTTTTGGGCGGGCGCGCTGCCAGAAGCCGCGAGCGCGGCTGCGAAAAGCGCGCCGAGCGTCAGGCGCCTAGAAAATGCCATCGAGCCAGCCGCTGTCTTTCTTCTGATCCTGCGGCGGCTGCGCCTGTTGCGGCTGCTGTGCCTGCGGGCTGGTCTTACCTGCGCCGAGGCGTGCTTTTTCGGCGTCCGCATTCACCGGTGCGTCGGTACCTGAACTGCTGAACAGAAGCTGATCGGTAAAACTCTCATCTGCGCTGTCGAGTCCGCGATTGTCAGCCGCGACCTGCTGGCGGATCGTGTCGCTCGCCGTGGCGGCGCCAGTTTGCGCGAGCAGCAGCTTTTCGCCTTGGCTGTAATTGCCACTGATCGCGGAGGCGACTGCCTTGGGATCATCATTGTACAGCGCAGCCTGCGCGCTCTCGGTAGGTGATACCTGGTTGAGCGGTGGGGCACCCGGCTTTGGCGGTTTGAGATTGTAGTCAGGCGGCATGATCAGTGGGGCTTTCGTGACCACCGCGAACTCGTCGGGCGGCTCCTTTCCGATACCGGCGGCGCTGCGGATGCTCTCGCAAGCATTGAGCGAAAATGCCACTGCCGCCGCGACAAGCAGTAGCTTTCCGTGAACTCGCTTGTCATTCCACATCGGCCGCTCCCGAGCTTGATCTTTGCGGCGCCACATCACGGTCGGGCCGCAGCAACGCATCGTATAACAGCGCTCCGACCCCAAAGGTGATCGCGCAGTCTGCAACGTTGAACACATACCAATCGTAGCCCCGGAAATAAAAGTGAAAAAAATCAGCAACTCGGCCGTAAACTACCCGGTCGATGAGGTTTCCTGCGGCACCGCCAATCACAAGGCCGAGACCTATGGCCAGCGAGGTGCGGTCTGCTCGCCACAACCACCAGCCGAGCCCCGCCACTGCGGCAATCGAGAAAACGGCCAGAAATGCCGTGCCCCAGGGGCCCTGCGCGGGAAACAGTCCGTAACTGACCCCGCGGTTCCACACCATGACCAGGTTGAAAAAGGGGAGAACGGGCACGGCTGCTCCCGGCGTCATCTCTCGGAACTGGAAGCCATACAACATGACGAGCTTGCAGGCTTGGTCCAGGAACAGCGCCACGGTGGCGCAGATGAATCCCCAATCGCGCGGCGTCAATCTCATGCACTGGCTCCGGAGAGCGCATCAACCGCGTCCGAGCAACGATTGCAAAGGTCAGGGTGGCGCGAGTTTTGTCCTACTTCCGGCAGGATCATCCAGCAGCGGGCACATTTGTCGCCTTCAGCGTGGTGAAAGACCGCCGCCGCGCTCGCCACGTCCGGCAGGCGAAACGCAGCCTCCGGTGCAGGGTGGGTCGAGACCATGGCATGCGAAGTGATGGCGATTTCACCCAGATCTATGCCGTCGAGCAATGCCGCATCGTCCGTCGAGACAAACAGCACCGGACGCGCTTCGAGGCTTGCTCCGATCACCTTGTCCTTGCGCTTGATCTCGAGCGCTCCGGTAAGCACGCGCCGCAAATCGCGGATGCGATCCCATTTCTTGATGAGATATTCGTTCCGCCATTCGCCCTCCGTTTGCGGAAAGATGTGCAGATGCACGCTTTCGTCCTCGGGGAACCGCGCAAGCCACGCTTCTTCCATCGTGAAGCAGAGGATCGGCGCGAACCAGGTCACCACACGGCGGAAGATTTCGTCAATGGTGATGCGGGCGCTGCGGCGACGCTTGCTGTCGGCGCGATCGCAATAGAGCGAATCCTTCCGAATATCGAAATAAAAGGCGGAAAGATCGTTCGTGCAGAAGGCGAACAGCGCCGTGAACACGCGGTTGAAATCGTATTGCGTGTAGCCTTCGCGCACTGTTGCATCCAGGGCAGCCAGCCGTGCCAGCATGTAGCGTTCCAATTCCGGCATTTCAGAGTGCGCGATGCGCTCGTCGCCGGAATAGCCGGAAAGGTTCGCGAGCATGAAACGAATCGTGTTGCGGAGGCGGCGATAGGATTCGACGTTGGATTTGATCACGTCGTCCCACACGCGCAGATCGCCGGTGTAATCGGCGCTTGCGGTCACCACACGCAAAATCTCCGCGCCGTTCTTCTCCGCGATAACCTGCGGCAGCATAGTGTTGCCGAGCGACTTCGACATCTTGTCGCCGGACTCGTCGAGCACAAACCCGTGCGTCACCACGGCATCGTAGGGCGCGCGGCCGCGTGTGCCGCAACTCTCCAGGAGCGAAGACTGGAACCAGCCGCGGTGCTGGTCCGATCCTTCGAGGTAGACATGGGCGTGGTCGGCTTTCGGCCAGTGCGGGTCGATAGGTTCTTCCACCGTGAACACGTGCGTCGAGCCGGAATCAAACCACACGTCGAGAATGTCTTTTACCTGCTCATAGTCATCGGCGCGGTACTCGTTGCCGAGGAAGCGCTCTGCAGGCGAATTGAACCAGGCATCCGCGCCGTCTTTCTCGAATGCTTCGGAAATCCGCGCATTTACCGCTGCGTCGCCGAGAATCTTGCCACTTTCCTTGTGCACGAAGATGGCGAGCGGCACGCCCCAGGCGCGTTGGCGCGACAGCACCCAGTCGGGCCGCGTTTCGACCATCGAACGCATCCGGTTCTCGCCGGCGGGCGGATACCAATCCGTGTCGTCGATCGCCTGCATGGCGAGCTGGCGCAGCGTTTTGCCTGCGAATTTGTCCAGCGGCTTATTCATCGCGGCAAACCATTGCGGCGTGGCGCGAAAGATCACTGGCGCCTTGCTGCGCCAGCTATGCGGATACTGGTGCCGCAATGTCCCTTTCGCCAACAGCGCGCCGACTTCGGTCAGCGCTTCGATAACCGCGCGATTGGCATCGCCGTCCTTCTTGCCGTCGCGCGAAAGGATGAACTTACCCTCAAAACCCGGCGCGTTCTTCGTGAACGAACCATCCTCGGCGACAACATTGAAGGCTTCCGGATGCTCACGTGTGTAGTCCGGAAATTTCTTGAGGATGAGTTCGAAATCTTCTTCGCCGTGCCCTGGCGCGGTGTGTACGAAACCCGTGCCTGTATCTGCGGTGACATGCTCTCCGGGCAGCAGTGGGACTTCAAATTCGTAACCGCGCCCACGCAACGGATGCGCTGCGAAAATGCCGGACACATTAGCCTCGGCCAACCACTTCAGCTCGATGCCGGCATGCTTTGCCACTTGCTCCGCCAGCGCATGCGCCAGGGCCAGTTTCTCGCCAACGGAAGCGAACGAGCCTTCTCCGACCGAAGCGACTTCGTACAGCCCGTAGTCCATCTCGGGCGAGTAGGCGATGGCACGGTTGCCGGGGATCGTCCATGGCGTCGTGGTCCAGATGATGATACTGGCGTTCTGAAGCGCGTCCTCCCCTTTGATGATCGGGAATTTGACGTAGATCGTTGGAGAGGTTTTCTCCTTGTATTCCACCTCGGCTTCGGCGAGGGCGGTCTTTTCGATGGGCGACCACATCACCGGGCGGAAGCCGCGGTAGAGCAGCCCGTTCCCCACGAACTTGAACAGCTCGCGTACGATGGCTGCTTCCGCGTGATAATCCATTGTGGTGTAAGGATGATCCCATAGCCCGATGCAGCCCAGCCGCTTGAACTGCTCGCGCTGCACATCGATCCACTTCTTGGCAAAGGCGCGGCAGTCGCGCCGCAGTTGCTCGACCGGTACTTCCTCTTTCGATTTGCCTTCAGCGCGGTAGCGCTCCTCGATCTTCCATTCGATGGGTAAGCCGTGACAGTCCCAACCGGGGATGTAGGGCGCGTCCCTTTCCAGCATGCCCTGCGAACGCACCACGAAATCCTTCAGGATCTTGTTGATGCCGGTGCCGAGATGGATTTCGCCGTTCGCATAGGGCGGACCGTCATGCAGGATGAATTGCGGACGCCCCTTCGCGGTAGCGCGCACGCGGCCATAGAGGTCCATGCGCTCCCAACGGGCAAGCCATTTGGGCTCGGCCTCCGGCAGCCCTGCCTTCATCGGAAAATCCGTCTGCGGCAGGAACAGCGTGGCGCGATAGTCGCGTTGGGCAGATTCGGCTCTCGGCATGTTCCACGTCTAACAGCGGACTCCAGCACGGTCCAGCGCCGCCCGCGCCGCTTCCGAATCACACGCCATCTCAGCCTTCAGCGCATCAATACTTCCGAATTTCATTTCAGGCCGAAGATAGCCAATCAGCTCGACGGCCAAATGTTTCCCGTAGAGGTCACCAGCAAAGTCGAACAGGTACGATTCGATCAGAGCTTCATCCGTCTCGAACATGGGCCGGGTGCCGAGACTTGCGACGGCGCCATACGTGCCAAGCGGCCTCTCGTTTTCCACGATCGTCGTGCGCACTGCGTAGATACCGAACGCTGGTTTCAGGTAGCCATCGAGGCGCATGTTGGCCGTCGGAAATCCAAGCTCCCGGCCGCGGCCGTCGCCCTGTTCCACGCGCGCTTCGATAGTCCACCAATGGCCGAGGAGTTTTGCTGCGACCTCCGGCCGGCCTTGCTTCAGCGCGGCTCGGATATCGCTGGAGGAAATTTTCTGCGCGCCATTTGCAGTGACTGTATCAAAGACCTCGACCTGGAATCGGAACCGCCGCCCAGCTTCGGCGAGCAGCGCCGCGTCACCGGCCCTGCCTTTGCCGAATTGGAAATCGGCACCGACAATAACCGCGCGCACGCCGAGACCGTTCACAAGGACGTCACATACAAATTCGCCGGCTGTTTTCGCCGCCATCGCAGCATCGAATTGCAGCGCATAAAGAATATCAACGTCATGCTCCGCCAGCAGGCGTGCCTTTGTGCGAAACGGCGTAAGCCGGAAGCATTCCGCCTCAGGACGGAAGAACTCCTGTGGATGCGGCTCAAAGGCCAGGATGCCGAACGGAGCACTCTGCTCCCTCGCCAACTTGCGCGTGCGCGCAATCAAGGCCTGATGGCCCAAATGCACGCCATCGAAATTGCCGATCGCCACTACCGCGCCTTTGCACGAATCCGGCATGTCGTCGTAATGGCGAAAAATCTTCATCTAGGCCTTGGGCCGCGCCGGCACCATCACCAGCGCCTCGCCTTCGACCGCAACGGTAGCGCCGACCTTGCACACGCAATCGAACAGCGCGCGCCGCTTTTCCAGCATCACTTCCCGCACTGTACAGTGCGTGGTCACCGTGTCACCGATCCGTACCGGCGATTTGAAACGTGACGTGGCGCTCATGAAGATCGTACCAGCACCGGGCATCTTTGTGCCGAGGACAGTGGAAATATAGCTGAGGCACAGCACGCCATGCGCAATGCGGCAGCGAAAGATGGTCTTGCGCGCGAATTCCTCGTCGAAATGCACGGGGTTCATATCGCCGCTGACTTCGCCGAACAGCTGAATGTCGCGCTCGGTGACCGTCTTCTCGAAGCTTTCGCTCATCCCGGGCTTCAGCTCGTCAATATAATACGGCAATCTTGTACCCCTTCATTGAGAACGGACCGCTTAGCGGAAAGCCGCGCTACCAGACAAGCGTGGCGATGGCGGCTCGGGGATGCGCTTCAGGCACGATGAACAGCTGCGCCAGCCCTTCGGCAGTGAGTTCGCCGAGGTGCGCGGCATGAATGCCCTGAGTAACGAACAGCGCATCGATGCCCATCCGGTTTGCGCCTTTGATGTCGGTGTCGGCGCCGTCACCGACCGCGAGCGGGCGGTGGATGTCGCGCCTGCTTAGCTTTGCGGCGAGCGCGAGCGAGGCCTCATAAATCGGCGCATGCGGTTTGCCGTAATAGATCACCTCCCCGCCGACTTTTTCGTAAGCCTCGGCGAGGGCGCCGGCGCACCAGATCAGCTTCTCGCCCCGCTGCACGACAATATCGGGGTTGGCGCACAACATGGTGAGATTGTTTGCGCGCATCTGCTGGAAGAGATCGGCGTAATCGTCTGCGGTTTCTGTGTCGTCGTCGTAGAGTCCGGTGCACAGTACTGCTTCCGCGGTTTGCAGTTCGACGCGTTCGATATCCAGGCCGCCCAGCACGCCGCCGTCGCGATCCGGACCAAGGTGATAGACCTTCAGCGTGTGGCCCGCGGCCGCGACGCGCCGCCCGATGTCGTCGCTCGCCAGAGCGCCGGAGGACAGAATGGCGTCATAGCAATCGAGCGGCACACCAATCCTTTGGAACATCGATTCCACATCGACTATCGGCCGCGGCGCGTTGGTGAGCAGGATCACGGGGCCGCGGCTGCTCCGAAACCGGCGCAGCGCATCGACTGCCGGCAAGAACGCTTCGCGGCCATTGTGCAGCACGCCCCACACATCGCAGAGCAACGCGTCGTATTCCGCTGCGACTTCGGACAAGCCAGTGAGAATCGGGATCATCAGCCAGCGGGTCGCATGCCGTACTGCGCCAGGTCAACCGACTCTAGGAGGCGTCACAAGTTGGAGCCGGCGACCACCTCCGGCCTGACTGCTTTCCGTGTCTGCAAGAAAACCCAGTGCCTTCGCTGCTGGTGCTAGCTGCGAGCCAGCGGCGTGATACGGATTTCGATGCGGCGGTCGCCGGGGACGCTGATCCGCCGCCCCGTTGCCATCACCCGCCGCGTTGCCCCGTAGCCCTGCGCGAAAATCCTCGCGCGTGGCACCCCATCCACTATGAGCGCGTGGGCGACGGCTTGGGCTCTGTCTTCCGGTCCGGCCGCTCCCTTGCCCGCCGCTCCGTCGTTGAACGCCCGTACCGTTACGGCCGTGTGGTCGTAGTGACGCAGGATGACGGCGACGATCGCGAGCGTGTCCTGGCCGCTCCTGGTGAAGTCGGTGCCGCTGCCATCAAAGATCTTGCTTTCCAGCAGGCCCAAAACGATCTGGTCGCCGGGGCGGGCCACGCCGACGCCGAGGCCCCGCAGGTGCTCGCGGAGATCCCGTTCCTGATTGTCCATGTAGCCGCCGACCATGGCGGTGCGGAGTGGACCGGCGCTCGGGACCGTCTGTGGTACGCGAATAGGCTGCTTCGCGATCGGCCGTGGGGCGGCCGGGGCAGTGACCCGAGGCTGTATATGGGCCGGCGCCGTCCGCGGGGCGGGAGGCGCATAATAAGCCTGCTGCGGCGCCGCACAGGCTGAAAGCAGCAGCGCTGCCCCCAATAACCAAGCCGTCTTCATCTCCGCCTCCTGAGTTCATTCCAGGTCTGCCGCGGCGGATTTGTGGCGCACGCAACCGGCGACTAACAATAGCCGCGCTGCCATCTCCGCAACCTCCGGAAGAGACTATGGACTTGTTTGACCTGACCGGCAAAGTCGCGCTCGTCACCGGTTCGACACGCGGTATTGGCGAGGCAATCGTCCGACGCCTCGCTCAGCACGGCGCCAACGTGGTGGTGTCGAGCAGAAAGGCGGACGCCTGCGCCCGCGTGGCCGAGGACATCAACCGCGCAACCGGCGGTGAGGCGGCAATTCCTGTCGCCTGCAACATCAGCCACAAGGACCAGCTGCAAAACCTCGTGACGGAGGCCCGCAAGAAGTGGGGGAAGATTGACGTCCTGGTCTGCAACGCCGCGGTCAATCCCTATTTCGGGCCGCAGATGGAAATCCCCGACGACGCCTT
>JBJMVL010000104.1:0-9118 GCA_045810735.1 Alphaproteobacteria bacterium | reverse complement strand
CTTCTTTTCCTTCTTGCGCGGACGCCCGCCCTTCTTCTCGGCAGCCATTTACTTCGTCACCTTCTTCTTGCCGGCGATTGCCTTTGCGGGACCTTTGCGGGTGCGCGCGTTTGTGTGGGTGCGCTGGCCGCGGACGGGAAGCCCGCGGCGGTGCCGCAAGCCCCGATAGCAACCGAGATCCATCAGCCGCTTGATGTTCATTGCCACATCGCGGCGGAGGTCGCCTTCCACCAGGTAATCGCGGTCGATGGCTTCGCGGATCTGGATCACCTCCGCGTCGGTAAGGTCGCCCACGCGGCGGTTCTCTTCGATGCCGATCTTGTCGCAGATCTCCTTAGCCTTGGAGGCACCAATGCCATGGATGTAGCGTAGGCCGATCTCGACCCGCTTCTGGGTTGGAATATTCACGCCGGCAATGCGCGCCACGTTTGCTGCTCCTTGTGGTGCTAAACCACTGAATTGATTACTGTTTCAAGCCGCGCGAAATCCATGACCGGAGCCAAATTGGGCCTGGGACCGCCAGATGACGGGGTGGAGTTGGCGCAAGGGCGCGGATTATAGGAATTGCCGTAGCCCAGTCAACGAGGGAAATGGGCTGAACGCCTAGGGATTTCAAGGGGCCATTGCTACCGCGACAGGCTGTCATCGCTTCGCAGAGCCGGTTGTGTGAGCCGGAATTCGCCCCTACCTATCGCTAGCGATTCCACGCTCACCCGGGACTGAGGCTTTGATCCTTCGGACGCGCGTTCCACGAGCACGGTCCGCCATTTGCTTGGCAATTTTGTTCGTTACAGTCGGCTGTAGCCGCAGCAGTTCTCCGCCTCAGATGCCGCCACCGGAAGTGGGGGTCGTAATCCTTCACGCAAGGCCAGCCACGCTGACAGCCGAACTCCCTGGACGCACAGCGCCCTATCGGATTTCAGAAGTCCGCCCGCAGGTAAACGGTCTCGTTCTCAAGCGTCTCTTTACCGAAGGCAGCCAGGTTAAGGCGGGCCAACCGCTCTATCAGATCGACCCGGCGCCCTATCAGGCGGCCTACAACAATGCGAGTGCGGCCCTCACCAGCAGCAGAACCAAGGCACAGCGATTTGGCCAGCTTCTCAAGGCGAACGCCGTCGCACCGCAGGATTATGACGATGCGGTCGCTGCCTACAAGCAGGCCGCGGCCAATGTGCAGTCGGCACGCATCAACCTTGGCTACACGCGCATAACCGCCCCGATTTCGGGCCGTATTGGTCTGTCGACCGTCACTGAAGGAGCACTGGTGACTTCAGGCCAGGCTGCAGACCTCACAACGATCCAGATGCTCGACCCGATTTACGTGAATATACCCCAATCGAGCACGCAGACGCTGGCCCTCCGTCAGGCAGTTGCGAAGGGCGAACTCGACAAGGATACCCCGGCGATCACGAACGTCGGCTTGTGGCTCGAGGACGGATCGAAATATCCACTCACCGGCAAGCTGCAATTCGCAGACGTCACTGTCGACACAGGCACCGGATCGGTCACGCTGCGAGCGATATTCCCCAATCCACATCGTATTCTTTTGCCCGGAATGTATGTGCGCGCGATCATTGGCGAAGGTATTGTCCCAAATGCCATTCTGGCACCGCAGCAGGGAATCATCCGCGATACCAGAGGTGAACCGACAGCGTGGGTCGTCGGCAAGAACAACACGGCGGAATTGCGAACGCTGCAGGTCTCCCGCTCCGTGGAAAATGACTGGCTGGTGACGTCAGGCCTTAAGGACGGCGACCGACTGATCGTCGAAGGAACTCAAAATCTCCGGCCGGGCATTCCGGTGCGCGCCGTACCCGCAGCCATTCGGCCTGATCGAATGCAAACGCCTCACTGAGCGACGATGTCACGTTTTTTCATCAACCGGCCGGTTTTTGCTTGGGTAATCGCGATCGTCATCATGATCGCAGGCGCCATGTCGATCACCGCGCTTCCGATCGAACAATATCCCAACATCGCACCGCCGGCGGTCAACATCAGCGCAACTTTCCCCGGCGCGTCCGCCGAAACCGTGCAGAATTCTGTAACTCAGGTTATCGAGCAGCAACTGACCGGCATAGACAACCTGCTCTATTTTTCTTCAAGCAGCGATTCCGCCGGGGATGTCAGCATCAGCGCCACGTTTGCGCCCGGCACCAACCCGGACATCGCCCAGGTTCAGGTGCAGAACCAGGTGCAGCAGGCCCTGCCCTTGCTGCCGCAGGAAGTGACGCAGCTTGGCCTCACAGTGCGCAAATCGCAGACCAACTTTCTGATGGTCGTGGGCCTCTATGACCCGACTGGCCGGTATACGAATGTCGATATCTCCGATTATCTCCGCAGCACCATGCAAGATCCGCTCGCCCGCGTCCCCGGCGTCGGGCAGGTGCGCGTGTTCGGCGCCCAATATGCGATGCGCATCTGGTTCGACCCGTTCAAGTTGCGCAATTACGGGTTGATGCCGAGCGACGTGCGCAACGCCATCGAAGCACAGAACACCCAAGTCGCAGCGGGGGAAATCGGCGCGCAGCCCTCGGTGAAGGGGCAGGAACTCGACGCAACCGTCACCGCCCTGTCGCGACTGCAGACGCCGGAGCAGTTTCGCAACATCATCCTGCGCACCGCGCCCAACGGCGCGACCGTGCGACTCAGCGATGTCGCACGGGTGGAGCTTGGCGCCGAGAACTATGGCGTGGTCAGCCGGTTCGATCGCAAGCCTGCTTCGGGACTTGCCATCCAGCTCGCCCCCGGCGCCAACGCACTCACCACCGCCGACGCAGTGAAAGCGCGCGTCGAGCAGCTGAAGCCATCGTTGCCGCCCGGTCTCGAAGTCTCCTATCCGGTGGACACCACGACCTTCGTCCGCATCTCCATTCAGCAGGTGATCGTGACGTTGATCGAAGCGATCATGCTTGTCGTTATCGTGATGTTCATCTTCCTGCAGAGCTGGCGCGCAACGCTCATTCCGGCGATTACGATTCCGGTGGTGCTGCTTGGGACCTTCGGCGCGCTGGCGGTTGCCGGCTATTCCATCAATGTTTTGACTATGTTCGCGCTCGTGCTGGCGATTGGGCTTCTCGTCGACGACGCCATTGTCGTCATCGAGAACGTCGAGCGCATCATGCGCGAGGAAGGATTGGGGCCCCGCGAGGCCACACAGAAATCCATGGGCGAAATTACCGGTGCGCTGATCGCCATCGCGCTGGTCCTGTCTGCGGTGTTTCTGCCGATGGCGTTCTTCGGCGGATCAACCGGGGTGATTTATCGGCAGTTCTCCATCACCATCGTATCGGCAATGGTATTGTCGATCACGCTCGCTCTCATCCTTACGCCCACGTTGTGCGCCACGCTGCTCAAGCCCGAGCCCAAGGATAACGGCAATGCGCATGGACGGTTTGCCGTATGGTTCAACCGCAATTTCGCGCGCGGCGTGAACAAATATCAGTCGGCGCTGCGCAAGGTGATCGGCCGGCCCGCGATACCGCTCGGACTCTATGCGATCGTCGTTGTGATCCTGGGTGTGCTGTTCTTCGTGCTGCCGACTGGGTTCCTGCCGGAAGAGGACCAAGGCTACATTCTCACCCAGTTCACACTTCCGGTGGGTGCGCAGCAGGCACGCACGCTTGCCGTGGCCAAACAGGTCGAGCACCATTTTTTGGTGGATGAGAAGGCCAACGTGGCGCACATGTTCAGCGTCAGTGGTTTCAGTTTCGTCGGCTCCGGCCAGAATGTCGGTCTCGCCTTCATTCTCTTGAAAAACTGGAGCGATCGATCGGGCTCGCAAAACCGCGCGCCAGCCATCGTTCAGCGCGCTTTTGCGGCGTTTTCGAAAATTCGTGACGCTCAGGTGTTTGCACTGCTGCCACCCTCTGTACCTGGGCTCGGCCAATCTGGCGGCTTCGATTTCGAACTGGAGGACCGTGGCAATTTGGGCCATCAGGGGCTCGTGGGCGCGCAAAACCAGCTGCTGGCAATGGCGGCGCAGGATTCCAAATTGATGGGCGTTCGTCCCAATGGTCTTCCCGATACGCCGCAGCTGCATGTCGATATCGATCAGAACAAGGCGACGGCGTTGGGGCTGAGCCTCGGCGATGTGAACGACACGCTGACTTCGGCGTGGGCCGGCGTGTTCGTGAACGATTTCATCGATCGCAACCGGGTCAAACGCGTATATATCGAAGGTGACGCGCCGTACCGCATGGTGCCATCGGATCTCTATAACTGGTCGGTGCGCAACACCGCGAACAATATGGTGCCGTTCTCGTCGTTCGCCACGACATCCTGGCAGACGGGACCGTCCACATTACAGCGCTACAACGGCTTTCCGGCATTGGAAGTTCAGGGCAGTGCGGCATCGGGCGAAAGCTCGGGCACGGCGATCGCGGAAATAGAGAAATTGGTCGCCAAGTTGCCACATGGCGTTGGCTATGAATGGACAGGACTTTCCTACCAGCAGCTGCTTTCCGGGGCGCAGGCGCCGCTGCTTTATGGCCTATCGCTCCTGGTGATCTTCCTGTGTTTGGCGGCCCTTTACGAAAGCTGGTCGGTGCCATTCGCGGTGATGCTGGTCATCCCCCTCGGCATGGTGGGCGTGCTCGCGGCCGCTTTGCTGCGCGGCCTCACCAATGATGTGTTCTTCCAGGTGGGATTGCTGGCGACCATGGGACTCGCCGCCAAAAACGCAATTCTGATCGTTGAGTTTGCGGAATTCGCCGTCCGCCGCGGCCAGAGCGCTTTCGACGCCGCGATGGAAGCCGCGCGCTTGCGCCTGCGCCCGATCTTGATGACTTCGATCGCCTTCATCGCCGGCGTGGCGCCACTCGCGATAGCAAGAGGCGCCGGGGCAGCCAGCCAGAACGACATCGGCACCGGTGTGATGGGCGGCATGTTCACCGCCACCGTGCTCGCCATTTTCTTTGTGCCACTGTTCTTCGTGCTGGTGGCGCGCGGAAAACAGCGCCTGACGTCCCGCAGACGTGGACCGCAAGTCAGTAGCTAGGCCGCGATTTCGAACCGCGCGAAGACTGGCAGGTGATCGGACGCTTCCCGGAAGCGGTTGTCGCGCAAAATACCCTCCTCGACGCAAGGGCCGATGCCGGTTGCAAAGATGCGGTCGAGCTGAAGCGCGGGCCGCCGCGCGGGAAATGTGCGCGACGAAGAACGGTACTCGAACAGTTGTCCGAGGTCTTTGATCGCGACCCCGTTGCGCAAGGTGTTGAAGTCCCCGCAGAGAATGCGAGGCTGGCCGGGGTCGGCGCGGACGTATTCCGCAATGCGGTTCATCTGCTTGAGACGCTCGAGAGGGTCCAAACCCAGATGTGTGTTCATCACAGTGATGCGCTTCTTCGGCAGCACCATGTCAGCGATCTGCAGGCAGCGGGGCACACCCCAGCGACGCCCAAGCTTGACCGTATGTGCAGCGTCAAGCGGGTAGCGGGAGATGATGAAATTGCCGAAATGGGCCCCCCGCGTTCGCGTGAGGCTCTGGTAAGCATGCCCTTTGATCTCGTCTGCAAGGTGCCGGAACTGATCGAAATCGCGGGTGCCGCGGTGCAGCTGCCAGCCGACCTCTTGAAGGCAATAGACGTCGAAATCGACTGAGGCGAGCGCATGGCGCACGCGATCGGGTTCGCACTTGCCGTCGCGCCCGACGCAACTGTGGATGTTCCAGCAGAACAGCGAAAAGCTCTTACGCATCACTCACGAATCTGCCGAGGGGAGGAGAATCGACCGGCGCGCGCCAAACTTCAAGCGGCGGCGTCGAGCAGCGCGGCAATCGCCTTTGCGACGTCTGCAATGGGCGCCATGCCGTCGACCGTCTTCAGCTTGCCCTGATGGCGGTAATACGCGATCAGCGGCGCAGTATTTTTGTAATAGATCTCCAGGCGGTTGCGGAGGGTTTCCGGCGTATCGTCGGAGCGCGGGTTTCGTCCCGCAGCCTGCATTTCCTTTACGCGATTTTCCGACCGCTGGATCAAAACCTCGTCATTCACCTTCAGCTCGATGGCGAGATCGATTTTCTTGCCGCGGCCCTCGAGCAGCCGGTCCAGCGCCTCGGCCTGCGCGATCGTGCGGGGAAAGCCATCGAAAATCGCGCCGTTGGCGCAGTCCCGCTCACTCAGCCGATCGGCGATGCTGTCAATGACGATGTCGTCGGAAACCAGATCGCCACGATCCATGATCGCTTTGGCATGGCGCCCGACTTCGCTTCCAGCGGCTATGGCTGCCCGCAGCATGTCGCCGGTGGACAGCTGCGGCAGGCCGCGGCGCTCGGTCAGCAGTTTCGCCTGCGTGCCCTTTCCGGCGCCTGGAGGGCCGAACAGGACGAGGTTCAACGCCGCGCCCCGCGCAATCGCGCGCGCTTAATCAGGCCCTCATACTGCTGCGCGATCAAATGGCTCTGAATTTGGGCCACCGTATCCATCATCACGCTGACCACGATCAGGATGGACGTGCCGCCGAGAGCGAAGGGCAGGCTGTAGCGGTAGATGACATATTCCGGGATGAGGCAGACGACGGCAAGATAGATGCCGCCCACAGCGGTGATGCGCGTCAGCACGTAGTCGATATACTCGGCCGTCTTCTTGCCCGGGCGAATCCCCGGAATGAACCCGCCATACTTCTTGAGGTTCTCAGCCGTCTCTTCGGGATTAAAGATGATTGACGTGTAGAAAAATGCGAAGAAAATGATCATTCCCGCATAGAGCGCAAGATAGAGCACTGAGCCGTGGCTGATCGTAGCCACGACCGCCGCCAGCCAGTCCGGGATGTTCTGCGAGTTGAAGTTCGCGACCGTCGTTGGCATCAGCAGGATGGAGGACGCGAAGATCGGCGGGATCACGCCGGACACGTTGATCTTCAGCGGCAGATGCGAAGACTCACCGCCGAACATGCGTTGTCCGACCTGACGCTTGGGATATTGCACCAGCAACCGCCGCTGCGCCCGCTCCATAAACACGATGAAGGTGATCAGTCCCACGATGCCGACGATGGCGAGGATCAGAACCAGCGGTGGAATGGAGCCGGTACGGCCGGCTTCGAACGCTTGCGCAATGTAGCTCGGAAATCGCGCTACGATGCCGACGAAGATGATGAGCGAAATGCCGTTGCCGACTCCCCGCGCGGTGATCTGCTCACCCAGCCACATCAACAGGATGGTGCCACCGGTTAATGTAATAACAGTGGAAATCCGGAAGAACCAGCCCGGATCGATGACGACATTGCCCCAGTGCTCCAGCCCGATCGCAATGCCGTAGGCTTGCAGTGCGGCGAGACCGACGGTCGCGTACCGGGTATACTGGTTGAGCATCTTGCGGCCCGCCTCGCCTTCCTTCTTCAGCGCCTCCAGTTCGGGAAACACCGTCGTCATCAGCTGCATGATAATGGAGGCGGAAATGTAGGGCATGATGCCCAGAGCGAAGATGGCCATGCGCTGCACGGCGCCGCCGGCGAGCACGTTGAATACATCGAGCAACCCGCCCTTTTGCTGACTCAGTTCACGCGCCAGCTGGGAAGGATCGATTCCCGGCATGGGGATGTAGGTGCCAAGGCGTGCAATAATTAGCACCACGACCGTGAACAAAATTCGGTCGCGCAGCTCCTTGGCCTTGCCAAAATTGCTGAAATTGAAATTGGCGGCTAATTGCTCGGCTGCCGACGCCATCTCTCACTCCTGCTCCCGGCCTCCCGATATGGGGAGCCGCATGGCTACAAGTAAGCCGCGACGCTGTCGCGCCGGACTCGGCGGCGCGGGCGGCGCGTTATTCTGCGGATTTCCGGCGGCGCTCCTGGCGCTTACCGGCTTCGCCCTTCTTGTTCATGTAGACCGCCTTCTTGAATGTGGCAGTGAGCGATCCGCCGGCTTTCGCGATGGCCGCGCGCGCGCTGGCGCTGGCACCCGCCACTTCAACGTCGATCTTGGCCGTGAACTTGCCATCGCCAAGCACGCGGACGCCATCCCGGCTGCGCCTCACAAGGCCGGCCTTCCTGAGCGTTTCCTCTGTAATCTTCTGCCCGGCATCGATCTTCTTGTTGTCGATCGCCTTCTGGATGCGGCCGAGATTCACTTCTGCGAAGTCGTTGGCGAAGATGTTGTTAAAGCCGCGCTTGGGCAGCCGCATGTAGAGCGGCATCTGCCCGCCTTCAAACCCATAGACCTTCGTGCCAGTGCGCGCCTTGGCACCCTTCACGCCGCGTCCCGACGTCTTGCCCAGCCCGGACGAGGAGCCTCGGCCCACCTTCAGTTTGCGCTTGTGCGCGCCTGGATTGTTGCGGATTTCGTTGAGTTTCATGTCACTTGCTTTCTTCGACCACCTCGACGAGGTGCTTCACCGCACGGATCATCCCACGCACCGCCGCTGTATCTTCGAGCGTGCGTGTGCGGCGGATCTTGCCAAGACCGAGCCCACGCAAGGTCGCCGCCTGCACTTCGGGCTTACGATTGGCGCTGCGGATCTGGCGCACCGTCACCGTCTGTTTCGCTGCGGCAGTTTTTGCCGCCTTCTTCTCAGCCATTGCTCAATTCCTTCAGGTCGCGCTTGCCTGCTCGCCCTTGTTGCCTTCGCGGCGGGCGATGATATCGCTTACGCTGCGGCCACGGCGTTGCGCCACCATGCGCGGGCTCTGCTGCAATTTTAGGGCGTCGAATGTGGCGCGAACCATGTTGTACGGGTTGGATGTGCCGAGCGACTTCGCCACGACATCGCCGACCCCGAGGGCTTCGAACACGGCCCGCATCGGGCCGCCTGCGATAATGCCGGTTCCCGCCGGCGCGGGACGCACCAGCACTTTGCCGGCGCCATGATGGCCGCGGCCTTCGTGATGGAGCGTGCGGGCATCCTTTAGCGGGACCCGGATCAAGGATTTCTTCGCCTCTTCCGTCGCCTTGCGGATGGCTTCCGGCACTTCGCGCGCCTTGCCGTGACCGAAGCCAACGCGACCGCGCTGATCGCCCACGACGACAAGCGCCGCGAACCCAAAGCGGCGTCCGCCCTTCACCACTTTGGCCACGCGGTTAATGTGCACGAGCTTGTCGATGAACTCGTTGTCGCGCTCCTCGCGCCCGCCGCGATCCCGCCGTCTGCCTTCGTCACGCGCCATTCAATTCGTCCCTGTCAAAATT
>JBJMVL010000103.1:0-42216 GCA_045810735.1 Alphaproteobacteria bacterium | reverse complement strand
TCTTTCCCCGTAAGGGCGTATCCGGAATTAGCACGGGTTTCCCCGAGTTGTTCCGAACCGAAAGGCATATTCCCACGTGTTACTCACCCGTCCGCCACTGACGTATTGCTACGCCCGTTCGACTTGCATGTGTTAAGCCTGCCGCCAGCGTTCGTTCTGAGCCAGGATCAAACTCTCATGTTATGATCCTGAGACATTTCGAAACGCTTCGTCGTTGTTCGCAAATACCTGACATGACGGAGTTGATCGCTCTTTCCGGTCCTTGCGGACCGGCAGACACGATCAGTTTCATGTCTTTCTTTGCTGAAGAACGCGAGCGTTCGGAATGCTCGATTAATCGCCCGTGATTGCTCACGGGCATGCGACCGAGCCGCCGCCCACGTTCCCCTTCCTCGAATCACAATGTCAAAGAGCCCCGCTCAGGGCGAACTTCCATTCTTCCAGAGACGGGAACCGCCCGCAAGACCGTCAGGCCATCGGGCGGCGAGGCGCGGTATATAGGGTCCTCAAATTCCGCTGTCAAACGGTAAACGCGCTCAATTTGCGGAATTTTCGGGGGCCCTGAACAGAAGGCAAAGCCTGCTGTTCCGGCACCCTTGGCACCGTTGGTGATGTGGGGCTCGTTAACAGATCTTCAAGGGCAGCCAGTCGCGCTTCCTGCGGCGGGCGAAGCACCAACCGGCGAAGTTGGGGCGCAGACGGAGGACGAAGCTGGCTGGGTCGAACTTGTCCCGCCGACCACCGGGCTTGTCGTCAGGTAGGTTGGTTGCGTGGACCGGTAGCCCGGTGAACGAGGCGAAGCCGGCGGCCAGGATGAATAGGACGGGGTCGTGCCGGACTGATAGGGCGCGGTCGTCGCCGAAGGCGTGGTGGGGAAAGCGCGGGTCGTAGTGGTCCCCGTTGTTCCTGATGTTGTGCCAGCAGGGACGTTGGACTGCAGATTTTGGCCGACCGCGCTATCGATCGCGCTCTGTCCAATCGCACCGCCCACTGGAATAGCGACGAAGATAACCGCTGAGACGATTGAGGGTTTCACGCGCATGTCGTCCTCCGCTGTAAAGCGCCCCGCAATCCAACGAATGAAATGGTGCGCGTGTTCCAGCGAACCGGCGCCGCGACGAAGTGGCGCCGGTAGCTGGTCGCGTCACGGTGCGTAAGTGCCGCTTTCCACCGTGGCGCCTGGCATGCTCCACAGATCGTCGCGCGTCAGATCCGTGAACAGCACGCGATTGTCCGGATCGTAACGAAAGTGGCCGGGCGAGACCCAGACCGAAACCACACGATTCAGGCCAACCTCAACGCGGTGTGGCGCGCCGTTCGGTGCCGTTTCCACATTGCGCACCTTGCCGATGAAGCGCCCTGACGGGCCTTCGACCGGAATTTGCGCCAGCTGATGCGTGGGGTCGGCAATCAGGTAAAGCTGCTTTAGCCGAGGGCCTTCATACCGGTAGACATACACGCGCGGATAATCCGTCCATTCATAGCGCGCCAAATCGTAGCGGCGAACGTCGGCACGGTATTGCGCACGTTGCTCGCGATATCGTTGCTGCTGATTCTGATACTGCTGTTGCTGCTGCTGGTATTGCTGCTGTTGATCCTGGTACTGATCGGTTTGCGCCGTACGCGGATTATCGATGCCGCCAGTCGCCTGGTCGTTGAGCTGCTGGGTTTGCGCGCGCTCCGCCGGTGTGGAGGGATAATCCTGCGCAACGCATGGTGAAAGGATGGCGGCAAGCGAGAGAGAGGCGCCGCCGAGTAGTGCTGCTATGATCTTCATGTGCGATCTCCTGTCTCTGCGAGCGACACCATCTCGCCGTCATTTGCTAAACCCGGCGATGCGTGAGGGGGTTCCGCAAGAGCGTCACAAAGACGAAGGCCGGCGGGATTCGCCGGCCTCCAAATCGTGGTAAATCTATCTTATGGTGTTCCGGGATTTGTGGTGGTCGGAGGCGTCGCAGCGCCGCCCGGATTTCCCATAGTGCCGTTGCTGGGCGTCTTCATACTCTGATCGTCACTGCCCGACGACGTCCCACTGTTCATTGTATCGTTGCCGTTTCCGCTCATGGTGCCAGACGTCGAGCCTGGCGCGTGCTGATACGACGTGGGCTCCGTTGCGAGTCCGGAGGAGCCGGTTGCCATCGAACTTCCGCTGGATTGCGCCTGCGAAACTTGCTGGCGGTTGAGGTCCGCCGTCTGTTGCCGCTCAGCCGGTGTGGATGACGAGTGCATCGTGGAGTGGCCGCGATGGTGCATGTGAGCCAATGCCGGGGTCGCAGCGCCGCCGAGCAGCGCAAGCGATGCCGTCAGTAAGGTTGCTGTCCTAAGCATGCTGATCTCTCCGTTCCAATAAGGTGATCTGCCTGCCCCTAGGGCCTTTGAGGAAACGGGGGCGGCCCGCCCCAAGTTCCGCTCAAAAGAAAAGACCGGCTGTGGGGCAGCCGGTCTTTCGGAACCACAATTCTGACTAATGCGGGGGTGTGCCGCCCGGATTGCTACCTTGGTCGCCGGAATTTCCGGTGCCCGCTGGAGCGCCCGGCACAGTTGTGCCGGTTCCCATGGTGTTGCCCGTTCCCATGCTGCCGCTGGAGGTGTGATGATGCACCACATGATGATGATGGGTGCGGTGATGGACAACATGATGGTGGGCTACATGATGGGTTCGGCCAGTGCTGCTGGCTGCACCCATCCCGCCGCCGGTCGAGGTGCCCATCGTGCCGGTGGACGTTCCCATGCTCCCGCCGCTGGTGCCCATGCCGCCACCCGTAGTCGAGCCGGGCGTGCTACCGGGAGGGTTGACCGTCGGCGACGTCGTGGCATTCGGATCCATTTTTGCGTTGTTGGGTCCGGCCCCGCCGCTGGGCTGCATAGGCTGGTTCTGATTATTACTGGTCTGGGCGAACGCAACGCCGCTCGCGAGGGCAAGTGCCGCTCCGCAAAGCGCTAAACCCTTGATTGACATCTGGTTATTCTCCCTCTGCCGATGCCCGCTGAGAATGAACGGACATACCTTGGTAACCATGAAACGCAGCGGCAGAGATTACCGTTCCGGAGGATCCTTACTATTTGTTGGAATTCGCGACCGGGTCAAAAATCGACTTAGCCCGCGCCGATGTATTCGCGCAGGCTTTCGGCTTCGCGCACCGTTTCGGCGATTCGCGTCTTCACCACATCGCCAATCGACACGATGCCGGCGAGCCGGCCAGCTTCCACGACAGGCAGATGACGAAGACGCCGATGCGTCATGGTCTCCATGAGCGCTTCGACCGTATCGGTTTCGCAGCAGGTCTCTACCTCGCTCGTCATGTGCACCGAGACCGTGTGCGCCAGTGCTTTCACGCTGTCTTGGGCGAGCGCGCGAACGATATCCCGCTCCGACAGAATACCGGCAATGTCCCCGCCCGAATTGCGCACTACGAGGGCACCAATCCTCTTGCCGGCAAGCAGGTGGGCTGCTTCCGCCAATGTGGCTCCGGGAGAGATGCTCACGACATCCCGACCCTTGTCGCGAAGGATGTGTTTGACCAGCATGCGTTTCCTCCATTCCAGCTTCTGGCGAGGACGCACCAACACTTGCGAGGCCGCAAGTGCGGCACCTGATCGAATGCTGCTCCCGTTATCGGCCTCTTGCAAGGTGCAGAATTCTGCGATCATGCGGCGCTTTTCAGAAACGCCTTTGCTGTTCTGAGGTCGGCCACAAAGCGGACATATTCGGCCCGCTTGTCGCGCTCTTCCTGGATGCGCAACAGATAAGAGGGATGGATGGTGACGAGGGCTTTACCCCCATCGGCCACCGGGAGAACCTCCCCGCGAACCTTGTTGATCGTGATGACGCGCTCGAACACGCTGCGGGCAGCGGTGGCGCCCAGCGCCACCATCAGCTTCGGCTTCACCAGTTCGCGCTCGATATGCTGCCACCAGCGGCAGGCTTCTATCTCGCCGGGATCAGGCCGCTTGTGCAGCCGCCGCTTGCCGCGCATCTCATGCTTGAAGTGCTTGACCGCGTTGGTGACGAACACCTGCTTGCGGTCGATGCCTGCCTCTTTCAACGCGCCGTCCAGCACGCGGCCAGCGGGACCCACGAACGGATGGCCATCGAGGTCTTCGTCATTGCCGGGTTGCTCGCCAATCAGCATGAGCGGTGCGTGCGCCGGGCCTTCACCGGGCACGGCCTGCGTCGCGAATTTGTAGAGGTCGCAGCGGCGGCAGGCATTTTCGGCTTCGCGCAGTGCTTTCAGTGAGCGTGGCGTCTCTTCCCGCAACTGCTGCTCGAATAAAGACATGCGAAGCGAATGCTTTGGTGAGCTTCAGAGTTCCTTTTCCAGCAGGCGTTCCAAGGTGGAGAGCTCGTCCGCTTCCCGCGCCGGCTTGTCCCAGCGAATCCGGTTGATGCGGGGAAAGCGCATCGCCACGCCGGATTTGTGGCGGGTTGAGCGCTGTAGCCCTTCGAACGCTACTTCCAGCACCAAGCCGAGATCCCTGTCCGCCTTCACAGCCCGCACCGGACCGAAGCGATCCACAGTGTTGTCGCGCACGAATTTGTCGAGCTGTTTCAGCTCTTCGTCGGTGAATCCGAAATACGCTTTGCCGACTGGCGTGAGCGCGCGATCACCGTTCGCATCTTCTTTCCAGACACCAAAGGTATAATCGGAATAGTAGCCGGAGCGTTTGCCGTGGCCGCGCTGCGCATACATGAGTACGGCGTCGACGAGATGCGGATCGCGCTTCCACTTGAACCACGGACCTTTCGGCCGGCCGGCTTCGTAAGTGGAATCCCAGCGCTTGAGCATCAGGCCTTCGGCAATCTGCGGATCGCCGAACGGGGGATGTGCACGCAACTCGGCCAATTCTGCCCAGCTCGCGAACGGCTGTAAGGGCGATAGGTCCATGCGGGCTGAGTTGGCGTGGCCGACGAACGCTTCGAGCCGCTTGCGACGGTCGGCGAATGGCAGCGCGCGAACATCCTCTTCACCGTCGAGCAGAATGTCATAAGCGCGGATGCCGATGGGGAATTTGGCGAGCAGCGCGAGATCGATGCTCTTGCGGTTGAGGCGCTGCTGCAATTCGTTGAACGAGCAAACGCGACCGTCGCGCATGACCAGCAATTCGCCATCGATCACGCCCTCGAAATCCAAAGCCTCCACAACATCGGGAAAGCTGCCAGAAATATCATCGGAGGTGCGGCTGTAGAGGCGGCGCTGCCCCCGCTCGCTCACCGCCTGCACCCGAATGCCGTCCCACTTCCATTCTGCGGCGTAGTCTCTGGCGTCGTATTTCGCGAAGTCGGAGTCCTCGATGGCGTGCGCCAGCATGACCGGGCGGAAGCGACCGGGATTGTCGGTTGACGGTTTACCGGAGCGCTTCTCCAGCCAGGCAAACAGGTCTTCGTACGGCGAATGCTGGCTGTGCCAGACTTCCTCTATTTCGCCGACATCCACACTGCCCATAGCGGCGAGTGCGTGCTTGGCCAGTCGCGCGGAAACGCCAACGCGCAAGCCGCCGGTCAGCAGTTTCAGCAGTGCCCAGCGGCCATCCGGATCGAGTGCATCGAGCCAGCCTTCCAACAAACGCTGCACCTCGGCACGGCTGGCATGGGTGAGCGTATCTACGACCTCGGAGAGTTCCGGTTCGCGATTGGCGCCGTGCTTCGCCGGCCAGACCAACGCCACCGTCTCCGCGAGATCGCCCACGTAATCGTGCGACAGATGAAACAGCTCCGGGTCCATGCGCGATTCAACAGCCTTGCGGATAAAAGATGGCTTCGCCGCATCGAACCCCAGCACACCGGTGAGCGCGGCCAGCGCCCAGCCGCGCTCCGGATCCGGCGCTTCGCGGAAATAGTCGCGCAACAGGGTGAGCTTGCCATTGCGGGCCGGGGTGAAAGCGAGACGATCGAGCAGATTGGCGAAAGCGCGCAACTAGTCCTCGCCTTCGTCTTCGTCATAGCCGACGAGGCGGAGTGCGCGTGCGGGCTGATTGTTCAGCGTGCACCAGCGCAAGAGCGCATCCTCATTGCCGTGCGTGATCCACACTTCGCCCGGCGCGAGTTCCTGAACGCTGTCGGTCAGCTCCTGCCAGTCGGCGTGATCGGAAATGATCAGTGGCAGCTCGACATGCCGCTGCCGTGCGCGGGCACGCACGCGCATCCAGCCCGACGCGAACGCCGGCAGTGGATCTGCGAAGCGCCGTGTCCAGCGATCCTCGAGTGCCGACGGCGGCGCAATCACAATCGCACCGGCGAAGTCCGCCTTCTTCGTGTTCTCCACCGTTGCCGGCTCGAGTAGACCCAGATCAATTCCAAAGCGCTGATAGAGCGTGTTCATGCTGGCCAGCGCGCCGTGGATATAGAGCGGCTTGTCGTATCCGGCTTCGCGGATCAGCCGGATCACGCGTTGGGTTTTTCCCAGCGCGTAGGCGCCGACCAGATGCGTGCGCTCCGGGAACTGCGCCACCGATTTCAGCAGCTTCTCGATCTCATGACTGGCGTCCGGAAAGCAGAACACCGGCAGGCCGAACGTCGCTTCAGTCACGAAGACATCGCATTTGACCGGCTCAAACGGCGGACAAGTCGGATCGCGGCGGCGCTTGTAGTCGCCGGAAACCACAATGGTCAGACCTTTGCTTCGGATCACGGCTTGCGCCGAACCCAATACATGGCCAGCCGGGACCAGCGTGATGTCCACGCCATCGCGCTCGGTGGTCTGTCCATAGCGAACCGCTTCCGCAGTTTGCGCAAACCCATCGCCGTACCGTGCGCGCATGATGGTGAGCGTTTCCGCCGTCGCAAGCACCGCGCCGTGACCGCTGCGCGCGTGATCGGAATGGCCATGCGTGATTACGGCCCGCGCAACCGGCCGCGTGGGATCAACGTAGAAATCGCCCGGCGGGCAATAGAGCCCCTGCGGTGACGGACAGAGAATGGATTCAGGTTTGATCAATGTACGGCGTATCTAGTTCGGATACGGATCGAGCGCCAGAAGCGCAAAGCTCGCCAGCCAATGCTCGCCCATGTAGTCGCCGACGACATGCGGCAGTGCGCTTTCGATCAGTGTGTCGACGGCTGCATCCATACGCGGGCGTAATGCATGTGCGTTTTCCAGAGCCGCTGCGATCAACCGCCAGCACCAGGCCTTCGACAGATTGAGCCCATCCAGATGCGCGATATGCCCATCACTGCGGTCAGTCACGGTCGCCGGCTCGAAGAGGGCTCGCGGCTCGCCGTCTGTCGCGCAGGGAAGAAGCCGAGCGAACCAATCTCCAAACTTTTGTGCTGGCAAAACGCACGCCATCAGCGCCGCTTCGGTTAGGGAGGGTGACAGAAAATCGGATTGCGAAGGCTCTCCGAAGCCGGCTTTCGCATCGGCGTAATACCACTCCTGCGTCTTAACTGCGCAGAGGGAGCACAACAGAGGGTCTTCGGCGGTTTGCGCGTAATCGAGTGCGAATAGCAACGCGAATGCCGTATTCTGATGTAGGCCGGTGCGAATGGGGTAGGTGGCGATCGGCAGAAACTCTTTGAAGCGTTGGACGAAAGCGTCTGCAAGCGGCTGAATCGTTTCCGACCAGCGTTCGCCGCCCTTCCCCCGATGCAATAGCAATTCCGACTGCAGCTCCAATGCCCAGGCCCAGCCGTAGGGACGCTCGAAGCCGCGCGCGGACGGCCGCGCAAGATACGCAATCTCCCCCGTCACTTTCTCCGGCGTGAATTGTTCGTCGAACAGCGCGCGAATGGCGTCGGCTTCCGGAAGATTGGGGAAACGGCGCAGGCAACGCGCCACGGTCCAGTAGCCATGCACGCAGGAGTGCCAGTCGAAGCTGCCGTAGAAAATGGGATGCAGCTCGCGCGGGCTCTTCACGTCCTCCGGCCCGGTCAGCACATGATCGAGCTTGTTCGGATATTCGCGCGTGACATGCCCAAGCGCAGTGCGCGCAAAATGCGAAGCGAGTTCTTTCGTCAAGGTGAGGGTCACGGACACCTCAGAAGCGAAATACGAGAAAATACATCAGCAGCGTGTTGGCAATCAGCATCAATCCGGCGGTGGGCAGCTGCACCTTGATGACGCCGTTGCGGTCCGGCAGCTCCAAAAGCGCCGCAGGCACGATGTTGAAGTTGGCCGCCATGGGTGTCGTCAGCGTGCCGCAAAAGCCCGACAGCATGCCGATCGCCGCCATAATCGCAGGATTGCCATGAAACTGATGCACGATCAGCGGCAGACCGATGGCCGCCGTCATCACCGGAAAGGCCGCGAAGGCATTGCCCATAATGGCGGTGAATGCTGCCATGCCGACGCAATACGCCACGACTGCTTCCAATGGCTTGTCGAGCGGCAGACAGTGCGTGGCGATCTCGCCCACCGCCTTGCCGACGCCGGACAGTGCGAAGATGGCGCCCAACGACGCCAGCAGCTGGGGCAGGATGATCGCCCAGCCCACCATGTCCGCCAGCCGGCGCCCTTCCTGCGGCGGCGCGAGCGGTCGCGGCTTCAGCCATAGCATCGCCACGGCAAGCGCCACGACAATGCCGAGCACCAAAGAAATAACGGTCAGGTTCTTTACATCGAGCAATGGCAACACGCCGATCTGAACCTGCTTCAGGAACAGCGTGCCTAGCAGTGCAATCGCCGGCACGAGCAGCGCCGGCGCGAACAGCCAGTTGCCGCGCCAGACGGCGCTGTCACGCCGCTCATCTAGCGTCGCCGTGGTGGGCTTACCGTGGCCTAGGAGGTTGCACCCGCCAAGCACAATCAGCGCCAGAACCAAGAGCCCGTTCTGCCAGTCACTCAGATATGAGCCGAACAGAAAGCTCGATGCGAACAAGCCCCAGAACATCGCATTGCCGAACCGCTTGCGATTGGTGCGATCGGTTGCGCTCAGCACGGCAAAACTTCCGAATGCGAGCCCCGCCACTAAATAGCAAAATTGCAGGGTGATCATTCGGCAGCCCGCGGGGCGTCGCGCCTCAATCTGCGATCAAGAAGCAGCACGCGCGTGCCCTGAATGAGGAGCGCCAGCACCGCAGTCGGAATCGCCCAGACCGACAGCTCGAACGGCTGCACGATGATGCCGCTTTGCTGGAGAAATCCTTTGATCAGCAAAATAGAGCCAATGGCGATAAATACATCTTCCCCGAAGAACAGCGCCACATTGTCCACTGCGGCGGCATTGGCGCGGATGCGAAAGCGCGTGTCATCGGAAATTGTGCCGAGTTCCTTTTCCGCCGCGGCTTCCGCCATCGGCGCAATCAGCGGCCGCACCATCTGCGGATGTCCGCCGAGCGACGTCAGGCCGAGACTCGCCGTCACCTGCCGGATGATGAAATAGAGAAGCAGCAGCCGCCCGACCGTGACCGCCCGAATCCGTCCGATCAGCATGCGCGCCCGCTCCTGCAAACCATAGCGTTCCAGCAACCCGATGAGCGGCAGGATCAGCCAGAGGAGCGATACATACCGATTTTCATTAAATGCCTTGCCGAGGGCGTCGAGGATTTCAACCGGTGAAAGTCCCGCGGCCCACCCGGTCACGAAGGCTGCTGCCCCGATCACCAGCAGCGGATTGAGCCGGATCACGAATCCCACCACCACAACCGCAACGCCCAGCAGTGTCAGCATACTCGCCTCTTGCCGTATGACCGCGCATTAAGCCGGAAACGCCTGCTGTCTCAAAGGCAGCTTGTCGGGCGGTCGGTTCTCGGGCATGAGTGCCAGTGGTTGGAGCGGTGGCCGAGAGGCTGAAGGCGGCGGTTTGCTAAACCGTTATACGTTGTAAAGACGTATCGAGGGTTCGAATCCCTCCCGCTCCGCCATTCGGGGGCAGCCATGTATCGGTTCGAGGGCGGATGCCATTGCGGCAACCTTTATTATGTATTTGACGCGACTGCAGCGTTGGAATCGCTGGGGGTGCGCGCCTGCATGTGCCGGTTCTGCCGAGCGCATGGTGCCCGAAACACCAGCGATCCGAACGGGACGATGCAGATCGATGTGCGCGCTCCCACGCAGCTGGCGCGCTATCGGTTCGGGTTGAAAACTGCTGATTTCCTGCTGTGTGCGCAATGCGGCGTTTACATCGGCGCGTACCTCCCCGACGGGAACGGGGGATGGTTCACGGTGAACGTGAACACCTTTCGCGAGCCGCCGCCGCTGAATTTTGCACTGGTGCCGCACGACTTCGGCAGTGAAAGCAAGGCGGGCCGCATCGAGCGGCGCAAAGCCAAATGGACGCCCGTCACATCATTTCGCGTATGACGGCGGGCGGCTGCTGCGCGTGCCGATCCAAAGCCACGCCAGCACCAGCGCGATACCAGCGTAAATGGCACCGGCCGGCACCCACATGATCAGTCCACCCAGCTGCTGATCTTCCAGCGGCGTCAGGCCGAACGCCGGCGCATCTCTGGTTTGAAGGCCATAGAGCAGTCGCGGCGAAAGCGCGATCAGCGCACCGAGAATGCTCGTATGCACCATGGTGGCGGCGACGTGAAATGCGCCAATCCCGTAATCGGCCCTCGCGCGGCGAAACATCGCCCACCAAAAGAAGAGGGCCGTCACGAGGAAACTGATGTGCTGCAGCCGGTGCATGGTCTCGTTCGTCACCGTGGAATCGAACAGCGGCGGCACATGCCAAACCCAGATCGCGATACCGTGCAGGACGGTGGCGTTGAGCGGACGGGTAAGCCAACGCCATGGCATGGCAATCCATTGGTCCGCGGCGCGGCGGCTCAACGCGTGCCGCCAGGATTTCGGCAGCGCGAACAGAAAGGCGCCGATCGGCCGCGACAGCGCCAGCAGGGGCGCTGCGACCGCCATGAGCATCTCGTGCTCGATCATATGCGCGGTGAAGAGATGCTCGCCCATCTCATGCAGCGGTGTCACGAGCGCTGCGAGCAGCGACAGCCAGCCACCGGCAAAGCAGACAGCCTGCCACAGCTTGACGCTTTGTCCGATCCCTGCCCGAGCCCAGAGACGCGCCACACCGCTTGTGTAAAGCGCACCCGACAACGCGAGCGGAGTGATCACGAACGGATCGAAACTCCACTCGTAGCCGATCAACGTTCGCAGCCGCTGAAGATGCCCGACGCCGCCAGCTGGAACAGAATGGCCAAACCAAAAACGGCAGCCGCCATCATGCTGACCTGCGCGAGAAAGATGCGCGCGTGGCGCGCCGGCATGGCGGGCGAGAGATTAATCGCCTGCAACAACCGGCTGGAACGCCACGAAAGAAGGCCGCCTACAAGCGTCAGGAAGAGCGCTCCGGCGGCGATCATCCCCGTTATGGTGAGGCGCAAGGCGCAGGAGTAATCGGCATAAGCCGAGCCGATTACCGTGCTCACGGTCCAAGCAAGGCCGCCGACAAACAGGCCGGCTCCCGTATAGGCGCCGTGATGATGTTCCGTGATGCTCATCCGAGCCTCGGCAGCCAGTAAAGGACGAAGTAAATTGGCAGCCAGCTCAGCACCACGAAATCCCAGTAGAAGGCGTTGTCGGACGTGTCGCTGAAGCGTCGCGGGTTCTCGCCATGGCGCGTGAACATCAGTGCGGTCAGTACCAATGTATCGCCGGCATCCGTCAGTAGATGCGTGGTGTGAAGGCCGAGCAGAAGCCAGACGATGGAACCATAGGCATCGGCGTCCCAGCGGACGCGCAGCGCTGGAAATTCGAATGCGCGGACGATGAGCGGTAGGATGCCGAGCAGCGACATGAGCACAAGCCCGATGCGCACCTTCCGCAAGTCGTAAGCGCGGGCCCAACGCTCCAGGAAATAATTTGGAATTGCGCTCAGCAGGAGGACGACGGTTACGATCGTGCCGGGCAGAAGGTCGGGCAGCGGCTCGTTCATCGGCCAGTTCGGCTGCAAGACCCGCAGATACAGATACGCGCCGATCGCAAGAGCAAAACCCATTCCCTCGAGCGACATGAAGGCGACGGTCCCCCACCACGTAAGTGTGCGCGAGCCGAAGGAGCTTTCCGGCACCGGCGAGACATCAAGGACCACGCGCGTTGTCACGATTCATCCTCTTTGGTGCCTGTGGGCCAGAACCAGCCAATCAGCGTGACCGTGATCGGCAGAGCGCCATAGACGACCGCCCAAGGCGTGTAGATGGACCAGAGGAAGGTGATGCCAATGGCTATGGCCGCGAACAGCGGCCAGACGGAAGGATCGGGCGAAGACTCCCGGAGGTCCGGTTCGGCTTCCGTGAGTGTGCTCACCAGCACTTCTTTGCGGTCCACACGCATGCCGGCGATGGCAGGAAGCACATCAGGGTTTTCCCACATTGGCGAAGGGCCCGTGATTACAGGAATGCGCGTGAAGTTCTGTGGCGGTGGCGGCGATGAGGTCGCCCACTCGAGCGATTCCGCATCCCACGGATTATCGCCGGCAAGCGCACCTTGTCTCGCGCTACGGAGCATATTCCAAAGCAACAACACGAAACTGAATGCGAAAACGGTCGCCCCGATCGTGGAGAGCAGGTTGAGGCCGCCCCACGGCATGTCCGCCGAGTAGGTGTAGACGCGCCGCGGCATGCCTTCCAGTCCCAGAATATGCATCGGGAAAAAGGCAACATTGAATCCGACGAAGGCGATCCAAAAATTCCAGCGGCCTAGTGTTTCGCTCATCATCCGGCCGGTGACCTTGGGAAACCAGTAGTAGAATGCGGCAATCAGAGGGAACACCGCGCCGCCGATCAGCACGTAATGGAAATGCGCGACAACGAAGTAGGTATCGTGCACCTGGGTATCGATCGGCACCGAGGCCACCATCACGCCGGTGAGCCCGCCGATCACAAAATTGAAAATGAACCCGAGCACGAACAACAGCGGCGTTGCGAAGCGCGGCCGTCCGGTCCACAAGGTCGCGATCCAGCAGAAGATCTGGATCCCCGACGGCACGGCAATCGCCATGCTGGAAGCCGTGAAAAAGCTCTCCCCGAGCCGCGGCAGGCCCGTCACGAACATGTGGTGGACCCACAAGCCGAACGACATGAATGCCGTGGCGATCAGCGACAACACGACAGCCGTGTGCCCGAAGATAGGGCGGCGGGCGAAAGTGGGAATAATCGCTGATACAAACCCTGTTGCCGGCAGAAAGATGATGTAAACCTCGGGGTGTCCAAAGAACCAGAACAGGTGCTGAAACAGCAGATTGTCGCCGCCTAACGACACGTCGAAAAAATGCGTGTTCACCAGCCGGTCGAGGATCAGCATAGTGCTCGCCACCATCACCGCGGGCATCGCGAAGAGCACCATGAATGCGGTGACAAGGCTGCCCCACACGAAAATCGGAATGCGATCCAGCGTCATGCCCGGCGCGCGCAGCTTGAACACGGTCACGATGGTCTGCACCGCCACCGCGAGCCCGGCCACTTCCGTGTACGTGATCATCTGCGCCCAAAAATCGGCGCGATGGCCCACGTTGTAGGGTGTCAGCGCCAGCGGCGTGTAACTGAACCAGCCAACATCCGGACCGTTGTTCGAAAGAAAGCAGAACCACAGCATCAACCCGCCGAACAGGTACATCCAGTAGCTGAAGGCGTTCAATCGCGGGAAGGCGATTTCACGCGTGCCGACCATCAACGGCACAAGATAGATCGCGAACGCCTGCATGATCGGCACGGCGAACAGGAACATCATGGTCGAGCCATGCATGGTGAAAAGCTGATCGTATTTGTCCGGCCCGACCACATGCGCATCGGGGGTGGCGAGCTGCAGGCGCATGACAATCGCAGAGGAGCCTGCCAGCGCCAAAAAGAAGAGGGCGGTTAGGATGTAGCGAATGCCGATCTGCTTGTGATCGACGCTGGAAAGCCAGCCGATAAACCCGCGCGGCGTGCGCCACAGCGCGCGTAGCCTTTCCTCAAGCTCAAGATCGCTGAAATCGGTATCGCGCAGAATTTTGGGCGCAGCGCTCATTTGAGACTTTCCAAGTATTGCGAGACGGCGATCAGGTCGGGGCCGGTCAGCGGAACAGCCGGCATGCGGGTGTAGGGCTTCATGCGCTGCGGGTCCGCGATCCAGCCAGTGAGATTGCCAAGCGAATTGCGGGCGGTACCCGCAGCAATGGTCATTCGGCTGCCGAAATGCGTCAGATCAGGACCCACACGGCCACCGGCTGTGGTGCCCGTGATGGAATGGCACATGGCGCATGCGCTGCTGACAAACACCTGCTGGCCATGCCGCAACTGATCGGAATTCGGCGTGGCAGCGGATTTCAGCTGTTGCGCCCGCCACGAGACATACTCGTGCGGCTCCTGTGCCACCACATACATCGCCATGTGCGCGTGCTGGATTCCGCAATATTCCGCGCACTGGCCGCGATAGATGCCGGGCTTGTCGGCCTTGATGGTGAGCGAGGTAAAACGGCCGGGGATAAGGTCCTGCTTTCCGGCGAGATTCGGGACCCAGAAGCTGTGAATTACATCGGGGGATTCGAAGTCGAGCTTCACCGGCTGACCGACAGGAATATGGATTTCGTTCGCCGATTCGAATGACTGATCGGCCTGATGTGCCTCGTAGTTCAGTTGCCACCACCATTGGTGGCCCGTTACTTTGATTATGAGGCCGTGCGGGCGCGGCTCCGCGAAACTCTTGTTGCTTAGAAAGCTCGCGCCGGTGAACGCCGCGAGGACGATGACCGTGGCGGCAATTCCGCTGGCGATGAGAAATCCGATCCGCCTCTCGCGAGTTGCCTCTGGCGCAATTTGCGGATCGGGGGACGCGGCCCGCTTGTGAGCCAGCGCGATCGATAGCAGCACCATGACGATCAGCCACACCGCCGCGCAAACGACAGTGAAGAACCAAAACAGCCCGGCGATGGAACGAGCGGTGTCGCCCTCGGGAGAGAGCGCTGACTGGATTTGCGAACAGCCTGAAAGGCCAAGCGTCGCCAGTGCTCCAAAGCGCGCCGCCAAACCTCTCATTTGTTGATCCCAAGGCTGCCCTTCACACAACGTGACGGCCAACGCGGGGTTCCTTGAATCGGCCGCCCGCGCGGCTCCAGGCCTGCTCGCGAATGTCGCATGCGACGTAAAGTTCAGGCGATGGTCGGCGCACACACAGCCGTGGCACAACTGTAGGCGAGCTCTTCGCCTTCGGAGAGATGGATCAAAGCATCTAGCAACTTTTCTGCCTGATCTGCCGGCACCCCGAAGAGATGTTGCACGGCAACGCCCACAACGGAGAGATTGGGGTCCTCCACCGCGAAATCTATCCTCGGCGGGCCGTCCATCAAACCGATTGCGGCGGCAGCCCGCAGAAGCACATCACCAACCCACGACGGGAGCCAACAGGGATGAATTCGAATGCGCAAACGCGGGTACTTCCAGATTGCGATCTGACACAACAATGTAGCAGCCCATCTGCTTTGCCCGTTTGGCCAAAGCTACGGCGCCAGAGGCCCCGAGAGGATGAGCAATGTCTTCATCAGCGATACTGTGCCAGCTGAGACCCAGTCAGTTCAGGGCTCTCCGGTGAATGTCTCGCCACACGCACGTGGCTGGACAAGAGAATTGCATCGGCCGCCGCGGCCACGCATAACCTGATCGACCAGACTCGCGAGAAAAAACCAGCACCGATATGGCGAACACAGATTGTCAACTCGTCCTTCTGCGTCACGGCGAGAGCGAATGGAATAAACTCAACCTCTTTACCGGCTGGCGAGATGTGGGGCTGACCGAACAGGGACGGCGGGAGGCGCAAGAGGCTGGCACCCTTATGTCGGAGTCGGGGCTGGAATTCAGCTGTGTGTTTACTTCAATGCTGTCGCGCGCGATCAAGACGCTTTGGCTCTCGCTGGAAACCATGGACCGGATGTGGCTGCCAGTGGAAAATCATTGGCGGCTGAACGAGCGGCATTACGGCGCCCTTCAGGGAATGAACAAGGCGCAAGCCGTCAAGGAGTTCGGAGAAGCCCAGGTGAAGGAATGGCGCCGCGGTTATGCCACGCCTCCTCCACTGATCGATACGAGCTCTCCTGAGTTTCCCGGCAACGATTCCCGATATGCACATGTTAGCCCGGCTGAGCTCCCGCGCGGCGAAAGCCTCAGGGACGTTCTGGCACGCGTGCTGCCTTACTGGAACGAAGCCATCGCGCCGCGTCTTCGCGACGGTGCCCGGATCCTGATCGTCGCCCACGGCAACTCCCTCCGCGCCTTGATGAAGCACCTCGAACAAATGAGCGATGAAGCCATCGTGAATGTGAACTTGCCCACCGGTATTCCGCGTGCGTACCGGCTGGATGAAAATCAGTATGCCATTGAGGCACGCTTTCTCGGCAAGGCGGCCGAGATCGAGGCGAAAATCGCCACTGTGCAAAACCAGACGAAGCGCGCGTGAAGCGATTGGTTCATCTGGTGGTCCTGCTTGGGCCGCTTATCGGCGCGGCACAGGCCGCATCGCCCGACACCCCGCCTGATGTCGATATCCGCAATGCCGTTCCTGCAACGCAAGCGGGAAAGCTGCCGAAAAGCGAAGAACGCTATCGCGCGCTTCAGAAAGAAATGGAGCGTGCCCGGCCCAGTGTGGAAACAGCAAGACAGAAAAGCGAAGCGCTCTCGGCTCAGGCCGCCGCACTCAGGCAACAGCTCGTCGCCACGGCCGCTCGCGTGCAGGATCTCGAGCACGAGAAGTCTTTCATCGATGGGGAAATCGCACGCCTGTCGACCAACGAGAAAGCAATGGCCGCTCGTTTTGCGCGCGACCGCATCCATGTTGCACGTCTTATTGCCGTGCTGGAACGGCTTCAATCTGACTTGCCGCCGGCGCTTGCACTTGAGCCCGCGGACGCCCTGAGTTCCGCCCGGGGCACAATGGTGTTGGGAGCCGCCTTGCCCCGGCTTTACGCGGCCGCGGCGGCATTGTCCCGGCAGCTGCATGCGCTCCAGGAAACGCGAGCCGCCCTACTGATGCGGCGAACGGAAAGCACCCGTAACGCGGCAAAGTTGTCACTGGCACAGCGGCAGCTAGACGGGCTCCTCGCCGAGAAGCAGAAGCAGGCAAGCGGCGCAGGCGCGGAATATGCCGACTTGGAGACCAAGTTTGAATCCATCGCGAACCAGGCATCCGATCTGAAGGCATTGCTTGATAAGGTCGCAGACCTTCGCCGGAGTGCAGCTTCGGAAGGCATGGTGGTCGTCGGTGGAGGCCGGCGCGGGAGAGAGAGCCGCCTGGCCGCCGGATCGCTGGTTCGACCTGTTATGGGCCAGCTTTTGACAAGTCCCCTTGAGCCAAGGACACCCGGCGTCAACTTTCTGGCCCCTTCCAGTGCCACCGTCGTCGCACCGGCCGATTCTCACGTACTTTTTGCTGGCCCTTACCATAAAAGCGGCCAAGTATTGATCCTGGAGGCGGCAGGTGGCTACGACCTTGTTCTGGCAGGCCTTGACCGTATCGACGTTCGGCCGGGCGATCAGTTGCTTGCGGGGGAACCTGTCGGCAAAATGCCGCGTGAAAAGAACGGCGTGAAACTCTATTTTGAGCTGCGACAGGGCGGAAGAAGTATAAATCCCACGTCATGGCTTGGGGTTGATCTCAGGAAGGCAAAGAAATCATGAAAAAGTACGCGTTGCTCGGAATGGGTGGAGTGGCCGGTTTCGCCGCCGCGCTGATGCTGTTTCCGGCAGCGCATGGCTCGAATGACGGCTCGGCCTACCGGCAACTCGATCTTTTCAGCGACGCGTTCGAGCGTGTTCGCGCAAACTATGTCCGTCCGGTGCAGGACAGCGAGTTGGTGAACAATGCGATCGAAGGGATGGTGTCCGGACTCGACCCCCATTCGAGCTACATGGACGCAAAGACCTTCGCCGACATGCAGATTCAGACGAGAGGTGAATTCGGCGGGCTCGGCATCGAAGTGACGATGGAAGACGGCCTTGTGAAAGTGATTTCACCGATCGACGATACGCCCGCCGCGAAAGCGGGCATCAAAACCGGCGATTTCATAGCCGCGATCAACAGCACGCCCATTCAGGGCATGGCACTGAACGATGCCATCGATAAGATGCGCGGACCCAACGGCAGCAAGGTGAGTCTCACCATTCTTCGTCCAGGCACGAAGAAACCGTTCGATGTTAACCTGACCCGCGCGGTGATCCACGTCGATAGCGTAAAATCTCATCGCGAAGGGGATATCGGTTACATTCGCATATCCGCATTCAACGAGCGCACTGGCCCGGGAGTTGAAAAGGCCATCCGCGATTTGCGCGCCCAGATCGGCAGTGGCTTGCGCGGCTACGTTCTCGACCTGCGGAACGATCCCGGCGGCCTGCTGGATCAGGCAATCGATGTTTCGGACGATCTGCTTGGTTCCGGGGAGATCGTATCCACGCGCGGGCGCCATCCGGAAGATACGCAACGCTACGGTGCCAAATCCGGCGATATTACTGGCGGAAAGCCTGTCGTGGTGCTGATCAACGGCGGCACGGCGAGCGCGTCCGAAATCGTCGCCGGCGCACTGCAGGACCATAAGCGCGCCACTGTCGTGGGGATGACCTCCTTTGGCAAGGGATCCGTGCAGACCATCATCCCGCTCGGGCCGGGCGGCGGCGCTCTGCGGCTGACGACGGCGCGTTACTATACGCCGTCCGGGCACTCCATTCAGGCGACCGGCATCGTGCCGGACTTTGCCGTGAGCCAAGGGGACGACGACGACAGCACGAAGCTGTTACGCACCAGCGAGGCAAAGCTCCCGGGCCACCTCACGGGCGAAGCGGCGAAGAAGCAGAACCAGACCGTGATCAAACCGGCGCCGGGCAAAAAATACGACGATTTCCAGCTCTCCTATGCGCTGGATCTTTTGCGCGGCCAGAAAACGGTGGCCGCCGTGACGAAGAGCGCAGACGCCAATTGATCGCGAAGAACGTCTTCGCGAAGGAGTTTTGATGAAAGCGCTTTCGCTGGTTTCGCTCGGGGCAGGCGGAGCGTTCTGTGCAACTTTCGCGCTTCTGCACATCGCGCAGGGAGCAGACTCCAGCGCAGAACTTGCCCGCTTCGGCAAGGCGTATGCGGTGGTTCGGGCCAATTACGTCGAGGCACCGAAGGACCAGGACCTCGTAGAGGGCGCTCTTAGCGGGATGCTGGGAAATCTCGATCCGCATTCCAGCTACTTCGACCCGCGGACCTTTGCCGCAATGCAAGTGAAGACGGAAGGGCAGTATGGCGGCGTTGGCCTTGTGATCGGGCTGGACGAAAGCCTTGTTGCGGTGATCTCACCCATCGAAGACACGCCTGCTTCAAAGGCGGGTATCAAAGCCGGCGATCACATTCTCTCCATCGACGGCAAGCTGATCACCGGGCAAAAACTCGACGACGTGCAGGACAAGCTCCGCGGACCCGCGGGGACCAAAGTGACGCTCAGTATCATGCGCCAAAACATGCACGATCCCTTCGATGTCACGCTGACACGACAGGTGATCGCAGTGGAGGCTGTAACGCATAAGCGCATGGGCGATCTCGGTTACATCAAAATCCCTGCCTTTAACGAACACACCGATTCCGGACTGCGCATCGCGATCGCCGCGCTGAAGAAAGAGATAGGTCCCAAGCTGAAGGGATACATTCTCGATCTCCGCGACGACGGCGGCGGCCTGCTGGACCAGGCGGTGGCGGTATCCGACGATTTGCTCGACGGCGGCGAAATCGTTTCCATCCGTGGCCGCAACAGGGATGATACGCAGCGCTTCGATGCGCAAGCTGGTGACATTGCGGATGGCAAGCCTATTGTCATTCTGGTCAACGGTGGCACCGCGAGCGCGTCGGAAATTGTTGCCGGCGCGCTGCAGGACCACCGGCGTGCCCGGGTTGAAGGAACCGTCACCTTCGGCAAGGGCTCCGTGCAGACGGTGATTCCGCTCGAGAATGGCAGAGCCGGCGCGCTGCACATGACAACTGCGCGCTATTACACGCCGTCAGGACGATCGATTCAGACAACGGGGATTGTGCCCGACGTGTTCGTTGCGGACAGTTCGGACCGTAGTTCAACTTTCCAAAGCCTCATTGGACGCGAAGCGGATCTGCCTCATCACCTGGCCGCCGAAGGAACTCCGATTAAGTCAGATGTGGCGTCCGTCATTCGCCCTGATCCCAAAAAGGCTTACGCGGATTTTCAACTAACCTACGCAACACAGCTTCTGAACGGGCTGCGGCCCGCCCGCCAGCGCTGATCCATCAACATCGGTCAACTGTCCGCCGCCACCTTGTTTTCAGCCGGGCTTCGGCGATACTCGCAGCGGCTACTCGATCTAATCCCATGTCCCGCTACAATCTCCACCTCAAGCATGAGGACCTTCCCTATCGTCCGTGCGTGGGCGTCATGTTGCTCAACCGCCAAGGCCTAATTTTCGTCGGGAAGCGCATCGACCAGACGGTGGAGGGATGGCAAATGCCACAAGGCGGCATTGACGGCGGCGAAACGCCGGAGGAAGCCGCCTGCCGCGAACTCGAAGAGGAAATCGGCACGCGCAACGTGAAGTTCCTGCGCGCCTATGATGAGTGGCTTTGCTACGACCTGCCGTCACATCTGTTGGGTGTTGCGCTACGCGGGCGTTTCCGCGGACAGCGGCAGAAATGGGTCGCCATGCGTTTTCTCGGAACCGATTCTGAAATCAACGTCAACACGGCGGAACCGGAGTTCGCTGAATGGAAGTGGCTTGCCATCGAAGCGCTGCCGCGCCTGATTGTGCCCTTCAAGCGCGACACCTACATGACGATCATCTCAGCGTTCCGCGACCTTGCGGGACCAGAAAACTGAGCCGCAGTCTTGGCCCTAGTCGTCGCGATAAACGCGCTCGCGCTGCTCGTGACGCTCCTGTGCCTCGACCGACAGGGTGGCAATCGGCCGTGCATCGAGCCGCTTAAGCGAGATGGGCTCGCCGGTTTCGTCACAAAAGCCGTAGGATCCATCCTCCAAGCGTCGCAGGGCGGCATCGATCTTGGCGATCAGCTTGCGCTGACGGTCGCGCGTGCGCAACTCGAGCTGCCGCTCGGCCTCGCTCGAGGCGCGGTCAGCCAGATCGGCATGAGGTGTTGTCTCCGCCTGCAGATTCTGGATGGTTTCACGGGTTTCGCGGAGGATGTCTTCCTTCCAACCCATAAGCTTGCGCCGGAAATACTCCCGCTGCCGCTCATTCATGAAGGGTTCGGTCTCCGACGGCCGATAGCCGACGGGAATTTCAGTACCCATACTCACACCCCTTCGTGCGATTCGCCCCTAACCGAAGCCGCGGGTTTATAGCCGCGAGCTGAAAAGGTTCAAACAGAAATATTGCACCCGTCCACGTGAAATTTCTTTGCGCGGGAACGTGTTGTTAGGCCACTTACCCGCGATGGTAGGGGTGCCCGGCCAGAATGGTCATGGATCGGTAGATTTGCTCGGCCAACATGGCGCGTACTAAAAGATGCGGCCAAGTCTGCGGTCCGAAAGCCAAGCTGCGTCCGGGCTTCACCTTCGGGGCGACGTTCAGCCCATCTGGACCGCCGATTAAGAAGGCGAGGTCGCGCGCTCCGGCATCGCGCATCGCTCCGAGCATTTCCGCAAAGGCATCGCTGGTCATGCCTTTGCCCTTGGCATCGAGGCAGATGACGTGAGCCATATCCGGAATGCGCGCCGCCAGCCGCTCCCCTTCCTCGCGGATGCGTCCGCTGGGATCGCGCAACTTCGAAACCGCGACTTCCTCGACCATCACGGACTGGAAGCCGAGCCGCTTGCCCATGCCTGCGGCGCGCGTGCAAAAATCCTCCGTCAACACACCTTCACGGGTGCCGCGCGCAAATCCGACAGCAAGAATGAGAAGGCGCATGATGCCGCCGGAAGGAATACGGGGTTGCCGTAGGCGCTTTCGCGCCCCTCTTCAATGCGCTGCGGCGCGCGCCGGCTCGCGCACACTCCACATGCCTTCAAGATCGTAATAAGAGCGCACTTCCGGGCGAAAAATGTGGACGACGACGTCGCCGGCATCCACCAGCACCCAGTCGCCTTGGGCGAGCCCGTCGACGGGCCGGGTGCCATAACCTGCGTCCTTGAGCTTGCGCGCGAGGTTTTCCGCAATAGCGGAGACATGGCGTGCCGAGCGCCCGCTGGCGATCACCAGTGCGTCGGCAACCGACGAGCGCCCTTCGAGATTGATGGTGACGATGTGTTCCGCCTTGTCGGCGTCCAGCGAGGTTTGGATACGGGAAAGCAGGTCTTGGTCGGGAGCCGGTGCCGTTGCGGCAGGCCGGCTGGAACGCGTGTTACTCACCTGTTTGCGGATCAGAGTCTCTCTCCTCCGGAAATGAGGAAACGCGGAGACGGAAATTCTGTTTGGGTCAGCAGCCGCCACGCCCCTTTCTTTCCCGAACAGGCTAGCACGCGGGCGCAAGCCTCGCCAATTCCTCTCCTCGCCGGTTTTTCGCCCGGATGGCACTGGCGCTTTGCGGGCAGCGCCCCCCATCAAGCACGCCAATGGCCGGAGCCGGTGTAACGGCCAAGTTTCGCAGATCTGTGACACGCGCGGCCGCGAAGCGCTGCATGGCTTTGGAATGGAGCGGCGCCAGCGAGTAGCCGGACCGTATGACAATCGCGATAGGAACGGTGCAGACGATCTCGGGCCAGCGTCGCCAACGGCGAAAGCTTTCCAGATTGTCGCTGCCCATCAGCCAGACGAAATGCACGCGCGGGAAGCGGCGCTGCAGCACCCGCAGCGTATCAACGGTGTATCGCGTGCCAATGGTCCGCTCGAGGTCGATGACGACGATCCGCGGATGGTGTTCGAACTTCTCAGCCGCGTAGGCCATCCGCTCTTGTAACGGCGCCATGCCGCAAACCGGCTTCAGCGGATTCTGGGGCGCGACCAGCCACCATACATAATCCAGCCCCAGCTGCTTCAGCGCCGTCTCGCTGATATACAGATGGCCTTCATGCGCCGGATTGAAGGAGCCGCCGAGCAGGCCGATCTTCAGCCCGTCTGCAACGGGGCCGGGGGCCCTCAACCAATGGAATTCGGGGCGCGGCAGCGTCTTGCCCATGCGTTCAATGGTAACGCAAAAGCCCTGATCAAGGCGACCACGCAGCCGCCGTCGCGCTGCGGGTGTGCCGCCCGCGATTACTAGCCACCGCTCTCGCGAGGGCGCGCAACACTTCCTGGACTCCCTCGCCACTCACGCCGGACATGGTGAACACCTCGCGGCCGCTGGCTTTCTCCAGCGCGGCGCGTTTGCGAGATAGCGCTGACTTCGGAATGGCGTCGATCTTATTCAGCACAATAATTTCCGGTTTTCCAGCGAGTCCGTGACCATAGGCTTCGAGCTCCCCACATATGGTGCGGTAGGCCGAGACGATTTCTGATTGCGTTCCGTCTACAAGATGCAGGATCACGCTGCAGCGCTCGGCGTGGCCTAAGAAACGGTCGCCCAAGCCAGCGCCCTCGTGCGCCCCTTCAATCAGCCCCGGGAGATCGGCAAGCACAAAGTCGGTTTGATCGATGCGCATCATGCCGAGCTGCGGATTTAAGGTGGTGAAGGGATAGTCTGCGATCTTCGGTTTCGCAGCGGAGACACGCGACAGGAACGTCGACTTGCCGGCGTTTGGCAGGCCGATCAGCCCCACATCTGCAATCAGCTTCAGCCGCAGGATGATCGTCTTCTCTTCCGCCGGTTGTCCGGGATTGGCGTGGCGCGGCGCCTGGTTGGTGGACGTCTTGAAGTGCGCGTTGCCGAAGCCGCCCTTGCCGCCTTTCAGCAGCAGCGCGCGCGCGCCGGCGCGATCGAGATCGGCGATCGGCGTTTCGCCGTCTTCCTCGAAGATCTGCGTGCCGACGGGAACGCGCATCACGGCATCGGGGCCGGCCGCGCCGGTCATCTCCTTGCCCATGCCGTGCTGGCCGTTCTTCGCCTTGATGTGCTGCTGGAAGCGGTAATCGATCAGCGTGTTGAGGTTCTCCACCGCTTCCGCCCACACATCGCCGCCGCGGCCGCCATCGCCGCCGTTGGGCCCGCCGAACTCGATGAACTTCTCGCGGCGGAAGGAGACGCAGCCGTTCCCGCCCGCGCCGCTTGCGATGTAGACCTTGGCCTGATCGAGGAATTTCATGCGGGGAGCTTCCCAAAACAAAAGGGAAGATGGCGGACCATCTTCCCTCGCCCATGAAAGGCCGCCAATTCGTGGCGGCCCGAATTCCAGCCGCCTAGTCTGCCGCGGGTTGCTCCGCGTTCGCCGGCACGACGGACACGTAGGTGCGCCGCTTATAGCCTTCGCGGAACTGCACCGTGCCGTCCGCCGTGGCGAACAGCGTGTGGTCGCGCCCCATGCCCACATTGTCACCGGCATGAAATTTGGTGCCGCGCTGACGCACGATGATGTTGCCGGCGGCAATCGGCTGGCCGCCGAACATCTTCACGCCCAATCTTTGGCCCGGAGAGTCGCGCCCGTTGCGCGACGAGCCGCCTGCTTTCTTGTGCGCCATTGCTCAGTCCTTGCCTGCGCTGATCCCGGTGATCTTCACCGTGGTGAAGTGCTGGCGGGAGCCACGCTTCCTGTGTGTGTTCTTGCGCCGCTTTTTCTTGAAGGCGATGACCTTCGGCCCACGGCCGTGTTCGACGATTTCCGCTTCCACGCTGGCGCCGGAAATGAGTGGCGTGCCGGATTTCGGCTTGTCCCCGCCCAGCATGAGGACGTCAGAAAGCGCGATCTTCGCGCCCACTTCGCCTTCGAGCTTGGCGAGCGAGATCACGTCGTTCTCGGCAACCCGATATTGTTTTCCGCCGCTGCGGACGACCGCAAACATGATGTAAGTTCCTGAAATTGTTAGATTCCCGCCGGAACCGGAGTTCCGCAGGAAGCGGCGCACTATACTTACCAAACCTCTCGGGTCAAGGTTCCCCCGCGGGTCAGTGCTGAACACATGTTCGCCGGGCAAAGGGCGAAAAGCTGAAAGAGAATCACTCATGATCAAAGAAGAAGACGTGTTGGCCGCTTTGGACAAACCCCGCGCCGTCTATTCGCTGCAAACGCGACTGGACCCCAGCAACAAGAGCACAGATGCCCTGCAGGAACTGCTGCTGCGAATGCGAGCCGCAGGAAAGGTAAAATTCGACATAAACAATGGGAAGTGGAGCAGAGCCTGATGGCGCCGGCCTTGGGCCTAAAACTCCCTGAACATCGGTGATTAGGCGGGGGGCGGCAGGATCATCCCTTCATAGAAATGCAGGTTCGGCCGGTGAGAAGAACCGGGACGAAGCAGCGCCAGACTGTGGCGGGACAGCGCGATGCGGCGCGGCGGCGCGAAAGCGGTATCGGGCACTGCCACGATTGCCTCGGCAAAGGCATGATCATCTTCGCTGATGAGCCGCGCCACGGTGTAGGTCACTTTGCCCTGGTTGGTCGGCAGCGGGATTACGACCAGATCTTCATCGGACAATTCATTCTCCACGCGCAACTGCATCGGAACGCCTTATCATATCTGACAAAGGCACTTTCGCGCTGCTGGGAATCGGCTATGGTAAGTGATCATAAGGCACAAGGGGGTTTGTCACATGAAGATCATTATTGCAGGCGGCCTGGCTACATTGCTGGCCGTCGGGTCGATCGCTGTCGCCGGCCAATCGGCGTCGGCTGCATCGGTATCGGTCCGGATCGGGCCAAGTCACAAGCACTGGCACCGCGGGCACTGGTATTATCACGGCCATTACTGGGGTCATCGCGAATACCGCTGCCGCACTTGGCACGGCCGGAGACACCGGGTGTGCGACTGGCGCTACTGGTAATCGCGTCCTTAGCGAAGGGGGCTGTGGCGCGACGCTGCAGCCCGCCTTACCCCACATCGTGCGCAACACAGCAGCGCTGAGCCTGTCGGTTTAGGAGTCATATACGCACGCGCTGTGATAGATTCGCCGTATGGCGCTCTCGAACCCGTTCATCCTGCTTTCCTATGTCGGCGGTCCGGCACTGCTCACCAACGCCACCACGCTGTTCGTGCTCAGCACCAGCAACCGCTTCGCCCGCGCGGTAGACCGCTCGCGCATCCTGGCGGAAAAGCTGTCCGGGGGCGGACCAGCGCGCCCCTCCTGGCGCCAGGAAATGCCCGAAGTGCATCATCGCGTTCTGCTGATCGGCCGTGCGCTCGTGTGCTTCTACCTGGCGGCAGCCTGCTTCGCGGTCGCTACACTTGGCTCTATCGCGGGCGCGGTGCTGAGCGAAGCGCTACACGCGCCGTACCTCTCCGGCGTTGTCACAATCGCGCTGATCACCGGCGTGATCGGTTTTTGCGCATTCATTACCGGCGCGGTGCTGCTGGTTGTCGAAAGCCGCACGGCCGTGGGATCGCTGTCGCGCGAGTACGCCGAAGTGATTGCGCTTGCGGCACCAAAAGAGATTTGACTCCTGCCGCGCATGGAACATTCTTTCCGCCCTGCCCGTTGCATAAAATTGCGCGCGGGCGCGCGCCCGTCAGGCGCAATTCGAGGAGGACCTGAATGGCCAGAGCAAAATCGAAATCGGGCCGCAAGAGTGGCAGCGGCCGCAAGAAGAGTTCGTCGAAGCGCGGGGGTGCCGCAGCATCGCGGTCGAAAGCCAGTGCGTCGCGCAAGTCCGCACGCAAGACTGGTGGACGCAAGACCGGTGCCCGCAAAACCGGCGGACGCAAGACCGGCGCTCGCAAGTCCACCGCGCGGAAATCCGGCGGACGTAAGACATCACGCCGCAATGCGGGATCGCGCGCCAGCACCACCCGCACGGCCGCACGCAAGCAGAGCCGTTCGTCCGGACAGCGTGGCCGCAAATCGCGCGGCAGCCAGACCTCCAGTTCCATGAATATGGGCGGCGAAGGCGAGGACAACGGCAACGACGGCGGTGATGGCCAAGTCGAAGGCGAAGGTAGTTACACCGCCTCACGTCATTTCCGTACAGCGCAGAGCGACTTCGTCCGGCGCAATCGCGGCAACATCGCGCGGATGGGGCAGGAAGCCGAAGCGGCTCTCGAAGGCCGCGAAGGTGACGAGTTGCGGGCTGCCGAGGATCGTGCTCGCTCCCATTCGGCCGACGACGACGAATAGAGTTCGCTAATGGCAGGACGCCCCGCTTGATGCGGGGCGGCTGCCGCTTACGGATAATCGCTCGATTCCACCCACAGCCCGGCCAGCGTTTCAAGGCCGGACCGATCCTCGTCACTGAATCGGCTGCGCTTGGGACTGTCGATGTCCAGCACCCCCAGCAGCCGCCCGCTTCCCAATAACGGAACGACGACTTCGGAGCGCGAAGCAGCATCGCAGGCGATGTGACCCGGGAATCTATCGACGTCTGGTACGGTGACGGCTTCCTTGCGCTGCGCCGCGGTTCCACAAACGCCTTTGCCGATGGGAATGCGCACGCAGGCGGGGTTCCCCTGAAATGGTCCCAACACGAGTTCGCCGCCTTTCAAGAAATAGAATCCGGCCCAGTTCACGTCTTCCAGGCCACCGAAGATGAGTGCGGCGAGATTGGCGGCGTTGGCGATGGCATCACGCTCGCGTTCGAACAAACCGCGCGCCTGCAGGCATAACTCGCGATAGATTTCCGCCTTTGTGCCCGTAGGCCGCTCGGCCGCGAACATCACTCGCTCTTCGGGTGGAATTTCAGTGCCGCGCCGTTCATGCAGTAGCGCTGGCCGGTGGGGGCCGGGCCGTCGTTGAACACGTGCCCGAGATGCCCCCCACAACGCGCGCAATGCACTTCGGTGCGATGCATCAGCAAGCTCCGATCTTCGGAAGTGCCGACGGCCTCCCCTTTTGGAGCGTAAAAGCTCGGCCACCCGCTGCCACTTTCATACTTGGTCCTGGAATCGAACAGCGGCTGAGCGCAGCCTGCGCACACGAACATGCCTTCGCGTTTTTCCTTGTTCAGCGGGCTGGCGCCGGCCGGCTCGGTGCCGTGCTTCCGCAGCACGCGATAGGCATCCGAGGGCAACTCGCGGCGCCAATCCTCATCCGACTTCACCACCGGAAACTCTTTGTCCTGCATTGTTGATCTCTCTTCTCCGAACCCTTCTGACGTCCTTCAGCCAAAGATAGGCAGCCGCAGCGCCGGAAACTAGCCGCCCGATTCAGCGATCACGTTCTTGAGAATGGCCTTGAGCGTGCCGTGATTTCCGAAATCCCAGTTGCCACGATACGCGATGTCGTCCACACGCCAGCCGACTGGCGTCTTGACCATCGCAACCGTATCAACCCAGTCGACCGGTTTGTCCTGCGGCCGAGGGTTTTTGTCCGCAAAGTGCAGCTTCACCTTGCAGTGCGCCTTATTGCCGGCGGCGGTGCATGTGTTGACCTCGAAGGCTGAGGTACCCTCGAAGTTGGGCGAGAACAGATCGCCTTCGACCAATGGCGGTGAATCTTTGTTGGCTTGGCGAAGCGTGCCTCGGCCGCATCAGCCTCGGTCAGCAGCCTTGCCAAGTCAGGCGAGATATACTGCGCGTACTTGGCGCGCTCCTTCGCATCCGGCACGCCGCGCTGGGAACTCTGTTGATGCACCCGGTAAAAGCCATTAATCGCCTGGCGCACCGCCGCATCATCGCCCAGCGAAGGCGTTGCGATGCAGATCGCAAGGGGCGCAATACAGAAGAGGGGGCGACTCATGGTGACTCCTTCGATCAGCTCCGTTGCAAATCAATGAATGAGCGGCATTTCGTCAAGCTAAGCCGCTTCGAGAGCGGAAAGTGCGGCTTCCACCGCTTGCGAGTCGGCGGAGAACCACTCGTTCCGGTCGCCTTTGCCGCCGATCACCGGCAGATAATGCTGTCCCATCGCCTTGGCGAGCAGGAAATAGACCGACTTCACCCGCTCGACATTGCTGATCTCCAGCACCTTCGCGGCTTTGGGCGCGAACAGCAGGTTGGAGAAGCCGGCGCCGTGTGGCCCTGCGATCGTCTCCGCTTCCGAAAAGAGGGCCACCTGCTCGCGCAATGACAAGGTGCCGGCTGCTATGCTTTCGAAGCCCCGACGCGCGAAGCTTGGCCAGATCTCCGCCTCGTTGCGAATGCTGCGCTTCCGCGTGTCGCTGCGGTTGATGTAGAGGCGGCGGTACGGCGGGCGCGGTGACAATCCATAGCCACCGATCACCAGCGCCCGAAAAAATTCGACTGTGTCAGGCGGCAGGAAGGTGCGCCGCACCGGCTGCATGTCGTCGATAAGGCACAGCATCGGCAGCTGCCAGCGCTCGCGTTCCGGCACTGGCAAGAAGCGCAGGTTGGGATGGCGCGCCGCGAGGAAGCGATAGATATCCTGCTGGAACTCGGGCAGATGTTCGTTGGTGAGGACGACGAATTGCACGTTCTGCATGCCGAAGCGCGAGAGCAGATAAAAAATGCGCGGCAGGCGATCGAACAGGAAATGGAAGAAGTGGCGGTGGCCGCGGTACTCTCCCACCATGCTAAAATAGTTGGCCTCCGGCTTTGCAACTGCAACGGATGGCAGGTCAACGAAATCATGATAGGTGGCGCCGGTGCCGTAACGGTCGGCGATGTAGCGCGACTGGAACAGCACGCGCTTCCGTTCGTCGATCACCGCACCGGTACTGCCCAACACCGTGGCGCCATTCAGCTTCACCAGCGCGATGGAGCGTTCCACCATGTCCGGCAGCGGCGGATCGAAGCGTTTCACATACTCTGCTTCACTGGGCGTGAGCAGGAGTGGCTGCGCTTCATGTACGAACGTAACGTCACCCGCTTCCGTCAGCGGCACCACGGTTTCGTAAACGGGGAAGCGCCGCCTTAAAGCGGGCGCGAACCGCGTTGCCGTCTTCAGCGCGAGCCAGCGCACACTGCGCGAGCCGAATTTTCGGGCGGCCACCGAGCGTCACCCGTCAGCGGGGACTGCGCTTGGCGAGAATACGCTGCAAGGTGCGACGGTGCATGTTCAGCCGCCGCGCGGTTTCGGACACGTTATGCCCGCACAACTCATAGACGCGCTGGATGTGCTCCCAGCGCACGCGATCGGCTGACATGGGATTCTCCGGCGGCTTGGGCTTGCTGCCGGGCGTGGTCATCAGCGCCGCGAGCACGTCATCGGCATCAGCAGGCTTAGGCAGGTAATCGACGGCGCCGTATTTGACGGCCGCGACCGCAGTGGCGATGTTGCCGAAGCCGGTCAGCACCACGACGCGCGCTTCGGGACGCACATTGTGCAATGTCTCAACCACGTCGAGGCCGTTGCCGTCGCCCAGCTTTAGATCGACCACTGCGAAAGCTGGCGGCGCTTCCTTCGCTTTGGCGTTTCCCTGCGCCACGGTTTCCGCGATCGCGACGGTGAAGCCACGGGCCTCCATGGCGCGCGCGAGACGCTCGCGGAACGGGCGGTCGTCTTCGACAATGAGGAGCGTCCGCTCTCCCGATATCTCTTTTGACATGTCCGGATTCCTTGCCGCGCGGCGTACAAACTTCCGGCGCCCCGCACAAGAGAAAGCACGCCTGCCTAGAGAACTGCGCGAGCGCCGGGCGGGACATCGCCGTCGATGGCGCCGCGTGGCCACCGTGCGGTCACACGCGCCCCTCCGCTCTCCCTGTTGGCGGCGCTGAGGCTGCCATGCGTCTGTTCGATCAGGGTCTTGGCGATGAAGAAACCGAGGCCCATGCCGTGCTGCCCCGTGAAGGCAGACGCCGGCTCGAGTTGAGTCTCCGCCACGGCATAAGTGCCGGGCCGCGAGGTGACGTAGGGCTCGCCGATACGCTCCAGAATGTCAGGCGCGAAGCCCGGCCCGTCGTCCTCCACCATCACACGGAGTTCCCTGGCATTCCAATCGGCGCGCAGCCGCACACTCGCCCGTGCGAAGTCGGCAGCGTTGGCGATCACATTGCCCAAGCCGTGCAGCAACGCGGGCGCGCGCCATACCTTGGGCTCCGGCGAGGTTGCCGATGCCTGGGGCACCTCAATCCGCACGCTCACTTCGCCGCCGCGGTATTCGTTGGCGAGATCGTCCAGCAGCGCCCCTAGAGGCAGGCGCTCCAATGCGCCGATCACACTTTCCTCCGGCCGCGCCAACTGGGTGAGGATGCGGCGACAGCGCTCGGCTTCCGCGCGCAGCAATTTTGCGTCTTCGGCTTCGGGCGAGCCGGGCGGCAGCCCCCGCTCGAGTTCTCGCGATACGACAGCGATGGTGCCGAGCGGCGTCCCCAGTTCGTGCGCGGCGGCGGTCGCCAGCGCGCCGATCGACGCCATGCGGTGCTCGCGGGCGAGAGCCAACTGCGTGGCAGCAAGCCCGGCAGACATGCGCGCGGCTTCGCTGGCGATGCGCCATGCGTAGATGGAGGTAAAGCCCATGCCGATGACGAGGGATGCCCAGATGCCCACCTGGTAGAGCGGCGGCAGGGCGATCAGGCTGCTGCGATCCCACGGCAATGGCTGATGCACGACGGCGATCACGCTCACCGACACGAAGGCAAGGAACACAAGCGCTACGGTGTTGCCGAAATTCAGGGTGGCAGCGCCGATCACCACCGGCGCCAGGAACATCAGGGCAAACGGGTTCTGAATCCCGCCCGTGAAGTAGAGCAGCGCGGCCAGCTGCAGCACGTCATAGGCGAGATATAACGTCGCCTCGCGGTTGGTAAGGCGATGCGCGGCGGGGTAGCGAACGGCGAGCCCCAGATTCAGCGCCACGCTGGCGCCCACCGCCATGGCGCAGCCGAACAGCGGCAGCGGATAATTTAAGGCGAAATAGACGATAAACAGCGCCACCGATTGGCCTGCCACCGCCATCCAGCGCAGGTTGTTGAGCGTGCGCAGCCGCACCCGGCCGCGGACCGACGGCGAGAGTTCGGCAGCCAGCCGCGGCCAGAAGCGGGTCCAGCCACGCGCCTTCTCCACCTCGAAGTCCGGTAGCGCGTGCTCGTTCATGCGGGACTATTCGCCTTCTTCGCGGGGGCGCCCCGGCAGTCTATCAGTGCCCCATGATCCGCACACCACAGGCGCTGATCCCCTACATCATAGCCTTGGGCTGTGCGGCGGCTGGAGGCCTGTGGCATCAGGCCGGCCAGGTGCCATCGCTCGGGCATGTGGTGACGCGCGGGGTCGCACAGGTGGGCGGCCCCTTTAGCCTGATCGATCAGAACGGAAACCGGCGTACGGACGCCGATTTCCGCGGCCGCTGGATGCTTGTCTATTTCGGCTACACCAATTGCCCGGACGTGTGCCCCACGACCCTGGCATTGATGACGGAGGCCCTGAAGCGGTTGGGCGGCACGGCGGGCGAGATTGCCCCCATCTTCATCACGCTCGATCCGGCCCACGATACGCCGAAAATTCTGAGGCTGTACCTTGCCTCGTTCGATCCACGCTTCATCGGACTGACCGGCGGCAACAGCGATATCGCCAAAGTGGCGAAGGAATATCACGTCTACAGCGCGAAGCGGCCGCTGTCGGGTGGCGGCTACGCGATCGACCACTCCGGCGTCATCTGTCTGATGGGTCCGGACGGCAAGTTCGACGCGGTCTACGATGATTCCCAACCGCCCGATGCGATTGCCGCCGACCTGCGGAAGCGGATTTGAGGACCCCAGATGTCCCGGCCTGGACTCCAGCGCGGGCGCCTGCCCCGTAGGGCCATTCCACAGATTTCTTAAACCGCGTCGCTGCCCGGTAATCGGGAAGTAATCTCTGATTGGCATGCTCTCTTCGGGTTGGAGAGCTGCCATGGCCGTGTTGCGTTCAAGTCTGCACCAATACTTCCATGCCGAATGTGCCCGCTGCGGCTTTGCAGTGGATGGAGAAATCAGGAACGGTTTGGGCGGTTGGAAAGACCACCCGTGGGATGATTTCAGCAAGCAGTGCAATTACAAGACGACGGCTGGCCGGCAGACGCTCGCGTGCCCGCACCTTCGCGCCGCGAAAGTCAATTGCCAGCCCATTGCCGTGTGCGGAGAGCCGCAATACGCCGACGGCGATATGCGCCACCTCGGCGCAACACATTCTACGACATCGCCTGCGCACCACGAATCGCGCCCTATAGCGGATGAGGCGCCGCAGCGCGCTGCGTAAAGTGCAGCGCCTGCCAACGCGTCACGATAGCGGCGGCGTACCGGCGAGAGAGGCAGCCGCGATCAGCGTATTGCGCATCAGACAGGCGATGGTCATGGCGCCGACGCCGCCCGGCACCGGAGTAATCGCGCCGGCGCGCTCGCTGGCCGCCGCATAATCAACATCGCCTACCAGCCGGTATTTGCCGTCGCCGGATTCCACCCGGTTGATACCGACATCGATGACGGTCGCGCCGGGTTTCAGCCAGTCGCCCTTCACATATTCCGGCCGGCCAATGGCAGCGACCAGAATATCGGCGCGGCGGCATTGCTCCGGCAGATCGCGTGTCTTGGAGTGCGCCATGGTGACGGTGGCATTGGCCGCCAGCAGCAATTGCGCCGCCGGCTTACCGAACAACAGCGAGCGGCCGATCACCAGCGCGTTCGCGCCGGCAACTTCGATCTCGTATTCCTTCAGCAGCAGCATCACGCCCATGGGCGTGCAGGAAACCAAGGTCGCGCGGCCGCTGAGGAGCAAGCCGGCATTGGTGGGCGTTAGCGCATCGACGTCTTTGCGGGGATCGAGCGCGTCCAGCACCGCCTCTTCGCGCACCTGTTTCGGCAGCGGCATCTGCACCAGGATGCCGTGCACTTTCGCGTCGTCATTCAGCGCGCGCACACGAGCGAGCACGTCGGCTTCGCCAGTATCGGCGGGCAGATGAAAGCTCACGGAATGGAAGCCGAGGCCTTCCGCCGTTTTGTTCTTGTTGCGCACATAGACTTCGCTGGCAGGATCGTGACCCACCAGCACGGTGGCGAGCCCCGGCGTGACGCCGTGTTCGAGGGCGAGCCTGGCGCCTTCTAGCGCCACGCTCTCCTTGAGCCGCGCTGCCACCGCCTTGCCATCGATGGTGCGTGCCGTCACCGGCTTACACCGGCGGGCCGTAAAGGTATTTCGCCTCCGCCCACAGCAGCACGTACTCGATGAACCAGATCGCGATCAGCACGATCAGCGGCGACAGATCCAGCCCGCCGAGCGGCGGAATGATGCGGCGGATCGGCCGAAACACCGGCTCGGTGAGGGCTTCGAGCGTCCGGATCACCGAGCGCGCAAAATGGTTGTAGGTGTTGAGGACGCCGAAAGCGACAAGCCAGCTCACCACCACGGCGATGACGACCACCCACCAGTAAAGATCGAGCAGCAGCAGAAGCAGTGCAATGATCGGGTTATGCCCAACAGGGATCACGGGAATTCCTTCAAAGCCACACTCTCAACGCTCGATCGGAGAGAGTGGTGGAGCTGAGCGGGATCGAACCGCTGACCTCCTCATTGCGAACGAGGCGCTCTCCCAACTGAGCTACAGCCCCAAGCTTTAGCTTGGCACCCCGCGGGATGTGCGGGACGGGGGTATGTAGGAAGCGCCCCCAAAGGGTGTCAAGGCAAACCGGGGGCGTAGGTCCTTAGAGCATTTCCACAGCCGGAAAACGACAGAGAAGTGGAGAGGTCTGGCTCGTACCAGTCCACATTTGATATCCCCGCCTCGCCCCTTTTGAACTCCATGAAATACCGATTGGCCGGAATTGGAGGCCGTCCGTAATAGAACCATTCCCATCGAACCCGTGACGCATCACGGATGCTGAAAACAGAGCTGGATGCCTTCAAACCGTTTGGCTCTGCAACAGTAAGAGTTTCGCCTTGATCGAACTGAATCCGGAGCAGATTTCTATCGGCGTTCGAACCAACAATTCCGTGGACATTGTCATTCGGTTTCCCGAACCAAACTCCCCAAAAACGAAGCGTGCCGAATTTCAATTCCGCCAGTACCCGGTTTAACCTCTCAGAATAACATTCGGCGTAAGTCATGATGTGAGACGACTAAGGCTCGCCCTTGTAACTCACCCGCCAGACGAGCTTGCCAGCGTCGTCGGCAATCAACAGGCTGCCGTCTTTCGCCACCAGCAATCCTGCGGGCCGGCCGTACACATGCGCGGGACTCGTCTTGCCGTCCCAGAATCCGGTGACGAAATCCTCATAACCGCCGGCCGGCTTGCCACCCGTGAAATGGATGCGCACCACCTTGTAGCCGTGCGGCTGGCCGGAATTCCACGAGCCGTGGAGAGCGACGAACGCGTCGCCCTTGTAGTCGGCGGGAAACTGACTGCCTTCGTAGAACGCGAGTCCAAGCGGCGCGGAATGCGGCTGGAACAGCACGTCCGGCGTCTTCGTTTTCGCTACAAGATCGGGACGCTTGCTGCCGAATGTCGGATCGGGATGCGTGCCGATATAGGCATAGGGCCAGCCGTAGAAGCCGCCCGCTTCGACATGCGTGGCGTAATCCGGCGGCAGGTTGTCGCCCAGCCCATCGCGCTCGTTCACCGTCACCCACATCTGGTCGGTACCGGGCTGGAACACGATACCCACGGGGTTGCGCAGGCCGCTCGCGTAAGTGGACAGCGTGCCGTTCGCGCTCACCTTCTGCACGCTGGCGCGCGTGGGCGGATCGCTGGTCTCGACATTGCCGGCACTGCCGATCGCCACATACAGCGTACCATCCGGGCCAAAGGCGATATCGCGCGTGGAGTGCCCCTGCTTGCCACCAAAGCCTTGCTGGGTGATGCGCTGCTGATGCCCGCGCTGCCTGGCGCCATCGCTGTAGTCGAGCTTCCACACCGCATTCAAATCGCCGACGTAGAGCGCGGCGTTACGGAAGGCGAGGCCGTGCGGCCGCTCGAAGCCACGAGCAAACGTGAATGTCTGGTCGGCATGACCATTGTGTTTCGTATCGCGCAGCAGGGTGATTTTGTTGGCGTCCGGCTCGGCTAGAAACACATCGCCGTTCGGCGCCAGCGCCATCCAGCGCGGATCGGAAAGGCCGGTCGCAAATGCGGAAATCGTGAAGCCCTTCGGCACCTGCGGCAGCCAGCCATTCGGCCGCGCCACCGTTCGAGAGCTGTTGTCCGCCGCCGGCGTGGCATAGGGCTTTGGCAGATCCTGCGCGCGGATTTCGTGCTTGGTACCCGGCGTGTCAGCGGCGAACGCCACGCTTGCGCACGCTGCCATGACAAACGCGAGCACGGCAGGCCGCATCCTCATGCGTTTACTCCTGTGTCTTGGGTGCCTGTGCTACCCGCGCGAGCGCGACAGCGATCGCGGACTGCGCCTCAGGACTGAACCCCATGGCGCTGTGGGCGCCGGGCACTTCGACATTGATGCAATCCGCGGTTTCTTCCTGCAAACAGCAATGCCAGTCGATGATCCCGTCCTCCTGCGAGTAGAGCGCCGTGACCGGCACGGATGGCGGGCTTTCGATTTCGTCGCGCAAGTGAACGACATCCGGCCCATGCAGCGGTGCCAGCAATTTGACGATGGATTCGAGCGGCGTGGCGACCGGGAAGTGGATAGGACTGCACAGTGTCACCACGTGACTGATCTTCTCGCGATGCCGGTGTGCAAGCGCGCGGGCAAACGCGCCGCCGAGACTCTGCCCTATGACGATAATCGGCACGCCCCTTTCGGCATGCAGTCTCTCGACCGTCTGCTCGAGATGCGGCATCAGCCCCTTGGTGGGGCCGAGGTTCAGCGCCACCCCGGCGAACTCCACGCGATAGTTTTGATGCTGCAGGAAATCACGCAGCGGATGCATGGTCCAGTCGCCGGCGAGAAAGCCGGGGATCAGCAGAATCGTTTCGCCGTTCCCACGCGGCAGATCGTCAGGGTAATTCGGCTTAGCAAGCGTCGCGCGCGCCGCTTCTGCGATCTCGCGCATCCAACTGCCGAAACCCAGACCCGATTCCGGGGTCGGGCGGACCACGCTTACGAAGGACGAATCATCCATGCCGCATTCTCACAACCAGATAAGCCGTTAGCGGGATTCCGTTCCAGACGAGTGACTAACTTTTGATTGTGGCTGACGGCAAGAACATCGCCAAGCAGGTGTGACGCTTATCCCTAACGCCGGCGGCTCGGGAGGCGGCGCCGAGGCCCTAGGACCTTAGATAGAGCGTAGTTTTGGGCTCTGGGGAGCAGTGCCGAGAGGCGCCATGTCGTCCCGCGCGAAGGCCGTCGACCATTCCTCGAAGGTCTGCTGATCGCCGGCCCGCCGATGGAAGTAGATGCGTTGTGCCATGGCGCGGATGGGGGCGGTCATCAGCGCAGCGTTGATCAGCGGGTTGGGCGGCGCGAGATCCAGGCCTGCCCGCAGCAGGCGTTTCAGGCGGTAGCGTGGAATTTCCCGCGCCAGCGCGATTTCGGGGCGGACACCACGGTCGCAGAGATAATCGGTCACAATCTGCGCCGCGCGACGGCCGAACGACAACGCAGTGTGAATTCCACCGCCCGTCAGGGGAGACACCAGCCCGGCGGCATCGCCGATCAGCAGAACGCGCCCGGCTCCAAGGGGCGACACAGGGCCGCCAGTTGGAATGAGGCCGCTGCGGCGCCCGATGACGTGCAGGCGCTTGACGCCAAGCACCGCCTTTGTTCGCGTGACCAGCGCAGCGAGATCTGGCTTGCGATAATGCCGCGCCGCGATGCCGATCTGCGTCGTGCCGTGGCCGGGCACGATCCAGCCGATGTAACCGGGCGCAAGCCGGCTATCGGCGAAGCAGTGAAGGAAGCGCGGATCGGCAACCGGTATCGGTTCGCATTCTATCTCGGTGCCGACAAGAAAGCGCCGGTTGCGACCGAGGCGGAAGTGTTCCGCGACGCGGGATCGCGCGCCATCCGCGCCGATGAGGAAAGACGCGCGAATGTCGAACGCCGGCAGATGCAGGCCGCGACGAGTCTCCTCTGCGCAGTCAAAGCGCGCGCCGAACATCAGCTTGGCGCCTGCCAGCTGCGCTTCGGCCGCCATCCACCGCAGCAACTCCGGGGTGTCTGTCGCCTGGAAATAATAGCCGGGCGTGGAAAGATCGAGCGCGCGGCCGTCCGGCGCATAGAGGCGCACGCCACGTATTTTGCGCGTCAGGCTCGCAGGCACATCGAAATCGTCGGTCGCTTCCTTGACCAAGATGCCGGTGGTGCGCACGCGGGTGCCCGGTTCCGGCTTGCTGTCCAGAACGGCGACGCGCAGGCCCCGGAGCGCGGCGGTCCGGGCGCAGGAGAGGCCGGCAAAGCTCGCGCCGATGATGACAAGATCGAAATCTTTGGCCATGTCTTTTCTCCCGCCCGGAGCGTTCGCCCGTCTCATGGCGGGATTAAGACAATTCAGGTGCGCAAGGTTCCGCCGGTCGCCTTTGTAACGGCCGCAACGATCTTTTGTGCGATGACCTCGATTTCGGCATCGGTGAGCGTGCGGCCTTTCGGCTGCAGGCGCACCGCGATGGCGAGCGACTTCTTGCCTTCGGGAATGCCCTTGCCTTCATAGAGATCGAACACATCCACCCGCTCGACGACCGCCCGCTCGGCGGATTTTGCCGCCTTGATCACGTCATCGGCCGGAACGTCTGCATCCAGCACGAAGGCGAAATCGCGCTCCACCGGCTGGAATGGCGATGGTGCAAACGGCGCGCGGGCTTTGCTCTTTCCCTTCGGCTCCGGAATGGCATCGAGGAACACTTCGAAGGCGGCGGCAGCGCCTTTGATGTCGAATGTCGACAAAATCTTCGGATGCAGTTCACCAAAATAGGCCAGCACCTTCGGACCAAGCGCCAAGGTGCCAGAACGGCCGGGGTGATACCACGGCGCGGCGCCCACCTTTACAGGTGCCGTCATCGGGCCGCCCATCGCGGTTTCGATGGCGGCCAGCATGTCGGCCTTGGCATCGAACGCATCCGGTGCGTGCGCCGATTTCGTCCAGCTGCGGTCGGGTTCGCCGATGCGAATGCCGACCGCGACGGTTTGCTGCGCGCCCGGCATGCCGGATTCAAACTGCGCGCCAATCTCGAACAGCATCAGATCGTTGAACCCCCGCGCCTGGTTGCGCTGTGCCGCTGCCAACAGCGACGGCAGCAGGCTGGGACGCAGCGCATCGAGATCCGAGGCGATGGGATTTTCCAGCTGCCGCGCCTCGTCCCCGCCACCGAACAGCTTCGCATGCGCGCGCGAAATGAAAGAGAAATTGATTGCCTCGTTGAAGCCGCGGGCGGCAATGGCGCGGCGGATGAGTCTGGTGCGGCGCTGCGCCGGCGTGAGCGTCGGCCGCGCAATTGCGTGGGGCCGTGACATCGGCTGCGATGGCACATTCTCCAGGCCGTAAATGCGCACGACCTCCTCCACGAGATCGGCTGTGCCTTCGATGTCGCTGCGCCAGGATGGCGGCTGCACCGACAAGGGCTCATCGCCACTCACCGCGAAGCCGAGCTTCGTCAGGATGTGGATAATTTTGATCTTCGACACCTCAACGCCAGCCAGCCGTTTCACCGCGGCGGGTGAGAAGACAATCGTGCGCTTCCACTCCGGGACTGCGCCCGCGACCAAGATCTCCGACGGCTCACCGCCGCAGAATTCGAGAACGAGCCTCGTCGCCAGCTCCAGCCCCGGCACCACGAATTCCGGATCAACGCCGCGCTCGAAGCGGTAGCGCGCGTCCGAGACGATGCCGAGCTTGCGCCCGGTCTGCGCGATGCGGGCCGGATCGAAATAAGCCGATTCAATGAACACGTTGGTGGTAGATTCGGTGCAGGCCGTGTCCTCGCCGCCCATTACGCCGGCAATGCCGCGGGCGGCCTTCTCATCAGCGATGACACACATGGCGGAATCGAGCGTGTAGGTCTTGCCGTCGAGCGCGAGAATCTGCTCGCCGTCTTCGGCCGGCCGTGCCTGCATGTCGCCGGAAAGCTTATCGGCATCGAACACGTGCAGCGGCCGTCCACGATCCAACGACAACAGATTGGTGATATCGACGAGCGCGGAAATCGGGCGCAGCCCTACCGCCTTTAGCCGCTCCTGCACCCAGACCGGCGACGGGGCATTCTTCACATTCCGGATGAGGCGGCCGGCGAAGAGTGGGCAGGCGCTGGCCGTTTCCGGCGTGAAGTTCACATGGATTTTCTTCGGACAGGGGAATGTGACCGGCACCGATTTAACTGCGCCGTCCTTCAGTGCGCCGAAGTCGGCAGCCGCGAGATCCCGCGCGATTCCGTAGACGCTGGTGGCGTCGCCGCGGTTCGGCGTGATCGCCACATCGATAACGGGATCGTTCAACCCGAGCGCTAGCGCCGCCGGCTCACCCACCTGGGCATCCGCCGGCAATTCGATGATGCCCGCATGATCATCGCCCAGCATCAGCTCGCGCGCTGAGCACAGCATGCCGCGTGATTCCACGCCGCGGATGGTGCCCACCTTCAGCACATCGCCGCTTGCCGGAATCGCCACGCCGGGCTTGGCAAATACCGCCTTCATGCCGGTGTGCGCGTTCGGCGCGCCACAGACTACTTGCACCGGCTCCCCGCCTCCCGCATCCACCATGCACAGCTTCAGCTTGTCGGCATTGGGATGCTTTTCGGCGGAGATCACATAGGCGACGGTGAAATCCTTCAGCCGCGCGCCGGCATCTTCGATCGACTCGACTTCGAGCCCGATGGAGGTGAGCTTGTCCGCAGCCGTCTGCGCATCCGCGTTCGTTTCCAGATGATCTCTCAGCCAGGAGAGCGTGAACTTCATCGCGACAGCCCTCCGTCCAAGGTGGGGATGTCGAGCGGCGCAAAGCCGAAATGCTTCAACCAACGGATGTCGGATTCGAAGAAGGGGCGGATGTCCGGCATGCCGTATTTCAGCATGGCCAGGCGGTCGATGCCGCCGCCGAAGGCGTAGCCCTGATATTTCTCGGGATCGATGCCGCACATAGACAGTACGCGCGGATGCACCATGCCGGAACCGGCCAGCTCCAGCCAGTCGTTGCCATGGCCGAAGGTGATCTTGCCCGGCACCGACCGGTCGCAGCGCAAATCCCATTCCACGGATGGTTCGGTGAAGGGAAAGAAGGACGGCCGCGCGCGCAACTCCACCTTCTCTACTTCGAAGAATGCCTTGCAGAATTCCTCCAAGGTCCATTTCAAATGGCCGAGATTCGTCACCTCGTCGATCACCAGCCCTTCGAACTGGTGGAACATTGGCGAGTGCGTGGCATCGGAATCCACGCGATAGGTGCGGCCCGGCGAAATGATGCGGATCGGCGGCTTCTGCGCCAGCATGGTGCGCACCTGCACCGGCGAGGTGTGCGTGCGCAGCACGTGCCGTGAGGCGTCCGCCTGCGGCGACACATAGAAGGTGTCGTGCATCTGCCGCGCGGGATGATCCGGCGGGATGTTCAGCTTGGTGAAATTGTAGTCGTCGGTTTCAACATCCGGCCCTTCGGCCACCGCGAAGCCAAGATCGGCGAAAATGGCGGTGATCTCGTCCAGCACCTGGCTGACGGGATGGATGGTGCCCTGCGGCTCCGGGCGCACCGGCAGAGTCACATCTACGCGCTCGGTAGCAAGCCGGGCATTCAGCGACTGCTCCTGCAACTCGGCCTTCCGCGCCACAATCGCCTCGTTCACGCGATCACGCAGCGTGTTGAATTGCGGGCCCTTCTCCTTGCGCTCTTCCGGCGACATGCCGCCCAGCGTCTTCAAGAGCTCGCTGATCGAGCCCTTCTTGCCGAGCGCAGATACGCGCACCTGCTCCAGCGCAGCTTCATCCGCCGCACCGGCAATCGCGCTCGCAATGTCGCGTTCGAGTGTTTGAATTCCAGTCATGCGCGTCACCTACTCTAATCCGTCATCACCCGCGAATGCGGGCGATCCAACTGGGTCGCCCGGACACGCCGGGCGATGACGAACAGGGGGAAAACAGGCGGCGTTAAACGCTCGCCTGATCCACCAGAGCCTTGAAGGCGGCGGGCTCGTGAATGGCGAGGTCGGAGAGCACCTTGCGATCGATCTCGATCCCCGCCTTGGCGAGCCCGCTGATAAATCGGCTGTAGGTGAGGCCGTGCTCGCGCACCGCGGCATTGATCCGCTGAATCCACAGGGCGCGGAAATTCCGCTTCTTCAGCTTGCGGCCGATGTAGTTGTGCTGCAGCGAGCGATCCACCGCGGCATTGGCCGTGGTGATGTTGTTCTTGCGGCGGCCGCGGAAGCCTTTGGCCTGTTCGAGAACCCGCTTGCGGCGGGCTCGGCTGGGGACGGCGCGTGGGGCGCGAGACATGGATCAGCCCTCCTTACGCGTACGGCATCCAGCGCTTGATGCGCTGGGTTTCGGAGGCGCTCATCGTCGAGGTGCCGCGCAGCTCACGGATCTGCTCGTTCGAGCGCTTGATCATGCCGTGGCGCTTGCCCGCCTGGCCGTGCTTGAT
>JBJMVL010000102.1:0-4030 GCA_045810735.1 Alphaproteobacteria bacterium | reverse complement strand
GGCGGACCGATCGACTACGCCGCGTTCTATTCGTATGCGTATCCCGCGCCGGACGGTTTTGCATCGGCGCAGGTGCAACCCGCCGGTGCCTTCTTCAACAAGGAACTCGGCGAATTCCTTCTGCCCTATGACGCCGTGCGCACTGCGCCCGATCCAAAGCAGGCACTGATGAGCTTCCTGCAGAGCACCTACGATGCCGCCGCCAATCTTGCACAGTGGGATCGCGCCGCGCTGGAATGCGGCCTCGGGCGTCCCGGCAAGCCGCGCGAACTGCCGGCACGGGGGACCATTCCCGGAATGTGAGTCATTCCCTGCGAGTTCAATCGAGGCACGACCCTGCGACACTTGGAAGTCTTGCCTCCGGTCGCGTCATGGACGGCTATGGCTCCCAGATGAGCCGGTACTTGCGCGCTGTTGCCGTCTACATCGCGCTTTTCGCGATGATGGCGCACGCGCTCGTCCCGAGCGGTTGGATGCCGGGCAACAGTGGCAGCGGCGGCGCAGTCGTCGTCCCGTGTGATGGCGTCCATCATCACACGATGGACATGCGCGGGCCGGCAAAGCCCAAGCCCCAGCCGGACCACTCGCGTGGCCACGATGTCTGCCCGTTCGCAGCAGCTCCACATTTGGCGCAGCCGGCCAATCTGCCCAGCCTGATTCCCCGCACGCTGGCGTTTGCTCCGGTCCAACAGCCTTCGGAATTGCCGCGCGTGGCAACTAATGCGCGCGTCTCACCGCAATCTGCCCGCGCGCCACCGCACCTCGCCTGAGAACACTGCATTCGCATGGACGTGCTTCAGCAGGAGGCGCGTCCATTCCTGCACACTCTCATTACGAGCAAAATCATGGCCCACACGCCATTGCGGCTGAGCGCTGCATTGTTTCTAACGGTAGCTCCAAACCTTGCCGCCGCGCACGGCATTCTCGGCGACCGGTTTTTTACTGCCACCATCACGACCGACGATCCCTTCGCCGCAGACGAACTGGCGTTGCCGACGGTGACATTCTTCCGCCACGCCGAAGATGGCGAGCAGGTCTTTGAACGGGAATACGAGTTCGAATACTCCAAGACGATCTTTCCCGGCTTCGCGCTTTCGCTGGACGGCGGCTATGTCGATGCCTCGCCCGTGGGCGAGCCAGCCGAACGCGGCTTCGCCAACCTCGAGCTTTCACCGATCTATGAATTGATCCGCGACCCCGAGAGCGAATTCATCACGTCGGCAGCATTCCGGTGGGAGGTGGGCGGTACGGGCAGCAAGGCAGTTGCCGAGCGCGCTTCGTCGTACACACCGACCCTTCAGTTCGGAAAGGGATTCGGAAACCTGCCGGACAGCGCGGGATCGTTGCGCCCCTTCGCCGTTACCGGCAGCATCGGCTACGCCATTCCGGGAGACGGTTCCGAACCGCATACCATCGAATGGGGCGGCGCCGTGGAATACAGTTTGCTCTATCTGCAGAACAACGTCCGGGATCAGGGTTTTGGCCCCTTTGTTTCGCGCCTGACGCCGGTCGTCGAATTCAGCTTTTCATCGCCGGTCGATAATGACGGCGGGAGCACCACTGGCACGATCAATCCCGGCATCCTGTGGTCGGGCCAGTCCGTACAACTTGGCGTAGAGGCGATCATCCCCATCAATCGCGCCACGGGACACAACATCGGCGTCATCGCGCAGCTGCATTTTTACATCGACGACATCTTTCCCCATTCCCTTGGCACGCCGATTTTCGGGGGCGCGCGATGAGGTTTGGCTATGCGGTAATCCTCTGGTGCATGTTTGCGACCGCAGCCAGCGCGCACGCCTTCCTGCAACATGCGGAACCCGGCGCTGGCGCATCCCTCAAGAGCGCACCGAAGCAGCTGGTCCTGAACTTCAGCGAAGCGCTTGAACCGTCGTTCAGCGGGGTGGAGGTGACTGATTCCAAAGGCGACAGCGTTGAAGCCGCATCCATTGCTGTCAGCGGCAGCTCGATGCGCGCCACACTCAAGCCCCTTTCGCCGGGGCAATACCGGGTGAAGTGGCACGCCGTTTCGTTGGACAGCCATCGAACAGAGGGCCAGTTCACCTTCACAGTTCAGCCGTGATTGCAGTCCTTGCCGTCGTTCGGGCGATTCATTTTGCGAGCCTGATGGTGATCTTCGGCGGCGGTGCCTATCTCGTGCTGCTTCGTCACAGGCTGCAAGTCGTGCCGCGCGCGACGAACGGACTGCAGGTCGCGTTCGTATTCTCCGCCATCTTGGCCCTGCTGACGGCAGTTCTCTGGCTGTGTCTGGCCTCGGGCCAGATGAGCGGCGACTGGCGCGCCGCTTTTGACATGTCGACGGTGGAGCGCGCCGTTCGTGGCACGCGCTTCGGAACAGTCTTTGCGATCCGGATCGCCGGGCTCGCGCTGCTGTTGTTCATGTCTGCAAGGCGGCGCCGGCATCGCACGGAAGTTCAGGTGGTACTCGGCGCGCTTCTGCTGGCTTCGCTCGGGCTTACAAGCCATGCCGCTGCCAGCGCCGATTTCCCCGCAGGCTACATGCGCGCTGCGAATGATGCGGCGCATCTCCTCACGGCAGGGTTCTGGATCGGCGGCCTGCTGGTGCTCGCACTTCTGATCCGCGAACGCCTCAACACACCCGCGAGCTTGGTTGCGCCACTGCGCCTGTTCTCGGTGTGGGGAACCTATGTGGTTGCCGCCCTGGTGCTGAGCGGCGTGGCCAACGCAGTCATGATCTTAGGACTATCGGCCCCGCGCTTCAGTGTTTACCGCGGCGTTCTGATCGTGAAGGTCGCGCTCGCTGCTGCGATGATCGCGCTGGCGATTTTCAATCGCTGGCACCTCGCACCGTCGCTGCCGCGCGACGCAGCCGCGCCGCGCTACCTGGAGCTGGCCGTCGCTGCAGAACTCGTGCTTGCCCTCCTGGTCCTCAGCACGATCGGCTATCTCGGCCTTCTGCCGCCGGAATAGACGCCGGCGCGGCAGCGGCGCGGTGCGGGTTGTCATCCCGCGGCCGAGCGCCGTCTCAACTGCTGTCATCGGATTCGAGTGGATGGTCGAGGTCTTTGCATCTGTGCTACATAAACAGGATAAAGGGGTATCACTTCCCTTAAGGGGGGTTCCAATGAAGATATCTGCACTGATCGGCACCGCGGCGGCGCTGGTCGCCAGCACGGCAATGGCCGCGTCAAACCCAGCGCTTCTCACGCACAAACCAGCGCACCTTTTCGTCACCGGCGTGCCGCCGGGCAGCAAGACGCTCTACGATCAGAACAAGGACGATGCCGGACAAGCCGTTCTCTCGCAGAGTTTGGATGGTAGCCAGGCGGCGGATGATTTCGACGTTCCGAAGGGCCACCTATGGACAATCAAGGAAGTCGACGTCACCGGCATCTATTTCAATGGCTCCGGCCCCGCGGACTCGGAGAACGTCTTTTTCTATAAGGACAACGGCGGTTTCCCCGGCGATCTCCTTGTTGCGTGTCCAAATCAGAGTGGCACCGGCAGTGGATTCGGATCATTCGCAATCGTTCTGTCCAAAACGTGCAAGGCGAAGCTGAAGGGCGGCAAGACCTATTGGGTTTCTGTGCAGGCGAACATCGACTTCAACGGCGGTGCCGGTGAATGGGGCTGGGAACTCACCCTCGATACACACGGCAATCGAGCCGTTTGGTTTGGCGACGGCTGCCCGACAGGATGCCAGCTCGACAGCGATCTCATGTTCGCGCTCAAGGGCAGGGACAGGCTGAGAAACTAGGACAGCCATTCCCGCGAATTAGGGCACTGAGGGGTTGATCAGGTAGCGCTGTCGGCTGGGTAGTCAGTCACTTTGAAAATCCTAACTATTAACCGTTGCCAGCGGCGTCTCCGGTGGGGCCTAGCCTCTTCGGAGGCACAAAATGCACCCGGATATTCGCCTGATCGAACTCACCTCGGGAGATCGGCCGCTGGAGCCGACCTCCGTTTCGGATCGCAAGGTCCCCATCTACATCGGGCTCATTGATGGGCAGATGTGCGTCCGGTCTCCGGACAGAGCCGATGCGACGCT